>NZ_BAAKJE010000066.1:0-287816 GCF_059704565.1 Massilia sp. NBRC 108631 | reverse complement strand
CGAGAAGTGGTTGCGCCAGTTGTAGCTCACGCGGGCCGAGAACTTGCTGTTCTCATAGAAGATCGAGCCGTTGTACGACTGCGGCGACAGGCCGGGGTAGCCGCAAGCGGACGGACCGCCGTTGCGGCTTGCCTGCGCATCGACGTAGGTGTAGTTGGCGGCCACGCCGAAGCCCTGCAGCCAGGGGATTGCGGTGTCGAAGGCATACTGGCCGGCCAGCTCCAGGCCCTTGATCTTGCCCGACTGCCCGTTGCGCACGCGCGTGTCGTGCACCACTTCCGTGTATTGCGGAATCCGCAGGTCCACCAGCTGGGTTTCCAGGAAGTTGGAGACCTTTTTCTGGAACAGCGCGGCGCTGACGTAGTTGGTCTTCGACAGATACCATTCGTAGGACACGTCGAGGTTCTTCGACTCCATCGGCTTCAGGTAGGGATTGCCGCCGCCGGTCTGCACGTCGCCAAAGCGGCCGCCGTACCAGTTGTCCACGCCCATCTGGTTCAGGGTCGGGCGGGTTTCGGTCTTGGAGGCGCCCAGGCGCAGCAGCATGTCGCTGCTCAGGTCGAACTTCAGGTTGGCCGACGGCAGCACGCTGTTGTAGCTGTTGCTCACGGTGGTGGTGCTGGCCGGGCCGTAGTTCAGGATATAGGTGGTGTCGTTCGGGCTCTTGGTCGCCGACAGCAAGGTGCGGCTGATGCCGGTGGAGGCCGAGTTCACGTGCACCACGCGCACGCCCGCGTTGGCGGACCAGCCCTCGCCTTCCCATTTCGAGTCCACGAAGAAGCTCGATACCTTCTCCTTCACGCCCCACATGTTCGGCTTGGTGTAGTCGATCGCCATCGGGCCGTTCGGGAACCTGGTCTTGTCCGAGTACAGTGCCGGATCGTTCGACTGGGCCAGCAGCGCGGGCTGGTTCAGGTAGTTCATGTAGGCGTACGGGTCGAAGCTCAGATACGCATCCGGCATCTTCACGTCCGCCCCCATGAACTTGTCCATCGGCGTGACCGTAAACAGCGACGACGGCAGCGCCACGTGGTAGCCGCTGAAGGCGTTCCACGAATCGCTGTTCCACTGGCTGCGGCCCACACTGCGCTGCGAATAGGCGACGCCCGAATCGACGCCTTTGAAGTAGCCCATCTCGTGGTTCCAGGACAGGTTCATGCGCCCTTCATGCAGCTTGTCGCTGTTGCGGATGTCGCCGTACGACACCGCGTGCGCGCGCACGGCGGTCGGGTCGGCAATGCCGTCGCCGAAGGTGATGCTGGGGGTACCGTTGAAGGACAGCACGTCGCCGTTTTTCGGCACCATGCCGGCCACGATCCACATGTCCGGCGACTGGGAACTGGTGCGGGAACTCGACACGTCCGCCTCCAGCTTCCACTCCGGCGCCAGCGCCCACCTGGAGTTCAGGCCGAAGGCGCGCGTGGTCGACAGGCGGTCGCCGCCCTTGACGATCATGTCGTTGGAGTTGGCCTCGCCCAGCAGCTTGCCGCTGCCGGCGATGGCGGGATTGTTGGCGTAGAAGGTGGCGCCGGGACGCAGGAAACTGGTGATCTGGTTGTTGGAATCGTACTTCACGCCCAGCTGCTGCGGGTTGTTCCAGTCGCTGAAGGCGATCACCGCGTTTTCCTGGTCCAGGCGGGAATACAGGGCGTCGGCGGTCAGCTTCCAGGTCGGCGACGGGTTGTATTGCACCGTCAGGTTGCCGACCAGGCGCTTGCGGGTTTCGTTCTCCTGCTGGAAGCCGTAGCTTTGCGGGATGTACAGCTTCCTGGTGGTCACGTCGGCCATGGTCAACCCCTTGGAGTTGAGGTCGCCGTTGATCATGTTCACGTCGCGGTAGTTCCAGGCGTCGGTGACGGCCTTGTTCTGCTTGGACTTGCGGTCGGTGAAGGACAGCGAGCCGGTCACGCCGAAGGTGCGTTCCTCGTTGGCGAAGGAGTACATGCCGCTGGCGTTGGGCGTGTGCTTCCGGGAATTGGAGTCCCAGGAATCGGACACGTTGAGCACCGAGGAGTGGCCGGTCTTGCCGGACAGCGGGCGCGCGGTCTGGATATCGACCGTGGAGCCGATGCCGCCTTCTGGCAGGAAGGGCTGCGAGGTCTTGTAGACCAGCGCTTTCGAGATCAGGTCGGAGGACAGCAGGTCGAAGGAGAACTCGCGGCCGCCGGTGTCGCTGGTCATGGTGCGGCCATTCACCAGCACGTTGTTGAACTCCGGCCCCAGGCCGCGCACCGAGATGTAGCGCCCCTCGCCGTTGTTGCGCTGGATCTGCACGCCGGTCACGCGCTGCAGCGATTCGGCGATGTTCGTGTCCGGGAACTTGCCGGCGTCTTCGGCCGACACGGCGTCCACCACGCCGTCCTGCATGCGCTTGGTGGTCAGGGATGAGGACAGCGAGGCGCGGATGCCGCTGACGATGACCTTGGCGCCGGCCTCCACCGGTTCGGCTGCGGTTTGCGCGGACGCGGAACCCGCCACCAGCATTTCGGCGATGAGCGCCGCCAGTACGGTCTTCCGCATGTGGGATTTTTGCATTTTCGTCTCCGTTGGTTTTTATGATTGCGCTTTTGCCAGCGCTGAATTCATGCTACGCAATTGCAGAATGGCCAACCAATCTCCAATTCGATCAAACGTATGATCATTTCGTATAGCTCAGGCCGCCAAGGCGATGTGCGCGCGCGCGCAAGCGCACCGGGCGCCGCGGCGCCCGGTGGCAGAGGTATGGCAGGCCTTAGAACTTGTACGTCAGGCCGAGGTTATAGCGGCGGCCGAACTCGGTCACTTCCTGCTGGTATGGATTGTTGGCGCTGGTGTAGACCACCTTCTGGTTGGTCAGGTTCTCGATGCCGAAACGAAGCTGCAGCTGCGGCGTGAGCTGCCTGGCCAGGTTCATGGAGACAAAGGTTTCGGCCTCGTTCTCGATCAGCTGCCCGGCGTTCCAGGTCGGATTGCGTACGAAAGCGCTGTGGTAGTTGGCCGACAGGCGCGCCTCGTAGCCGTTGCGCTCATACCAGAGCGTGGCGCCGCCGTTGTGCCGCATCAGGCCTTCGATCGGGAAGCGGTTCCCAGCCGGGAAATGCTCCTTGATATCGCTGCTGGTGTACGAGTAGTTGCTGGAGATGCCGAAGCCGTTGGCGAAAGACTGCTGGTAGATCAGCTCCAGCCCGCGCACATAGCCGCCCTCGCCGTTTACCGAGCGCGTGATTTCCGCTGCGCGTCCGTTGATGACGGTGGAGTCGGCGGTGATGCCGATGTAGCGGCTGATCTTCTTGTAGAACAGGCCCGCCGACAGCAGCGAACCCTTGTCGAAGTACCACTGGTACGCCAGGTCGGCCTGGTTGGCCATCATCGGCTTCAGGCCGGGATTGCCGGCGCTGCCGGTGAGCGGCTGGGCGGGGTTGGAATCGACGTTCAGGTTGCGCGAACCGCGCATTTCATCCAGCGGCGCGCGCGACATGGCGCGGGCCAGGCTGAAACGCACCTGGCGCTCCTGCTTCTCGTCCAGGTTGAAGATCAGGTTCAGGCTGGGCAGGAACTCGGTGTAGCTGCTGTTCTCGCTGACAGCGGTGGGCGCGGCGCCGTTCAGCGACTGCATGCCGGCGCCGGTCTGGCGGGTGCGCAGCACGCGCAGGCCGATATTGCCGCGATAGTTAGCGCCTTCCAGTTCGCCCTGTCCGTACAGCGAAGTGCTGCGTTCGGTGACCTTCCAGCCGGACAGCAGGTCGTTCTGCGTCGGCGTGCGGCCGGCCGGATCGAAGGCACTGGCGCCGAACACCTTGGAGGTGGTGCCGAGGAAGTCCCTCAACGCGATGTAGGGTGCGAAGCCGCTCACCACCACGCGCTCGTAGTCGGCATCGGCGATGCTGGCGCCGGCGGCCGGCGACAGGCTCCATGTGGTCTGGCCGTAGCGCTTCTCCCGATCGGTGGCGCGCGCGCCCAGCTTGATGCGCTTGAGCGGACCGGCTTCCACGTCGCGGGCTGCGCTCAGGTGCAGCGCGGCAAGCTTGTCGTTCAGGTGGCCGTCGGTATCGACATACAGCGTTGCCGCGCCGAAAGCGGCCGGGTTGCCGGTGTCCTGGCCGAAGGAATAGTCCTGGCGCTCATTGCCGGTGAATGCCCAGCTGATGGTGCCGGTGCCCTTGCTCACCTGGCGCAGGTCGCGCCACTGGCTGTCGCGGCCTGAGCGCGAGCTCGACAGGTCGCCTTCCAGTTTCCAGGCGCCTGCGTTGAACTTGCCGTTCAGGCCCAGGGCCAGCGTGTCCATGTCCTGCGTCCACAACGTGTCGTTGGTGGTCAGGCCCACGTCCTTCACGCTGGCGCCGACCACATAGCCGTCGCGGATGTCCACGTTGCTGTAGTTCGGCTTCTGCCAGTTGTCCCAGTTGCCCACGTCGCCGCTCCAGTGCGACAGGCCCGGTTCACGGATCCTGGCCGACGAGTAGTAGGCGTCGGCCGTGATGAAGGCGTCCGGGCTGGCCTTGAACTCGACCTTGCCCAGCACGCTGGAACGCTTGTCAGTACCGCGCTTGACGCCGTCCTCGAAGCCCCATGGCGACTTGTCCACCTTGCCGTCGCCATTCAGGTCGCCGGAATTGAATTCGTTGAAGCCCCAGTGCTTGATGTTCTTCTGCACTGAAGGCTGGTCCTGGTAGCTGAAGGCCAGCGCCACGCCCAGCGTGCGGTCGTTGAACTGGTCGATGTAGACGCCGCCCACGCGCGGCGCGGTCTTGTCTGCGCCGGGAACGTCCCTGGCGATCGGGTAGTACAGCGCATCGGCGCGCAAGCTGGCCTGGCGGCCGTTGTACTTCAGCGGCTGCACGGTCTGCAGGTCGATGGTGGTGGCCACGCCGCCTTCCACCAGTTCGGCCGACTGCGTCTTGTACACGGTGGCGCCGCTGAGCGACTCGGACGGGAACTGCTCGAAGCGCACCGCGCGCGCCGGTTCGGAAGAGGCCAGCTCGCGGCCGTTCAGGGTGGCGCCGATGAAGCGCGGGCCGAGGCCGCGCGCCACGATCTGGCTGGCGTTGCCCCGGTCCAGCCCGGACGACAGGCCCGGCAGGCGCGCCAGCGATTCGGCGATGGTGGTGTCGGGCAGCTTGCCGATGTCTTCGGAGGCGATGACTTCGACCATGCTGTTGGACGCTTCCTTGACGGCCAGCGCGTTGCGCACCGAGCTGCGGATGCCGGATACGGTCACTTGCTGGACCGCTTCAGCCGCCTTGGCGTCGGCCGTTGCCTGCGCCATCGCTTCCGTGGAGGCGAGCGGCATCGTGAACAGACTGGCGATCAGCCAGCTGAGCTTCTTTTGTTTCATGGAGATCTCCCTCGATTTTATTTGTATGTGTTTTTTATGGTTGTATTGCCAGCGTGTAGACCGGCGTGACTTTCACGCCGCGCAGCTCCGCCACCTGCTGCTTGCCGCCGAAATCGGGACGGCCTTCCCTGGGAAGATAGATGGGCGCGTCGGCGCGCAGCGGCAGCACCGACAGTGTCAGCGGGCCGGCGCCCGCCTGCGCCACCGGGTACTGCCAGCCATAGCCGCTGTAGTACCAGTCGTCCAGCATGCGGGTACCGTTGAACAGGCGGCCGATATCGCCCACGAAGTCCAGCTCCACCAGCGCGTTCTTCTCGCCCTGCGGCAGCTCGATGCGCCAGGCGGCCGCGTTGCGGAACGATTCCGGTATCGGCTGGATGGCGGCGCGCGCCAGGCCGCCGACCACCACGGGCGCTACGTTTTTCGCTTCGCGCAGCGGCGTGATCCTCGCTTCGGCGCGGCGCTCCGGCAGCTTCGCTTCAAAGGCCTGGAACACGCCGTCCGCGCTGGCGCGCAGCGGCGTGCCCGACTTCGGCGCTTTCGCCAGCGCAGGGTAGACCGCGAAGCGGAACGCAGGATCGCCGTCCGAACGCATGCGCAGCGCGCCGCCGTCGAACCAGGCCTGCTGCCCGCTCAGCACCAGGCGGCGCTGGCCGGCGAACTGCTCCACCGTCATGCTCTCGGCCTGCTGCGGTGTGAGCACCAGCAGCGTGACGGGCGGCTGCTGCGGACGCTGTATCGTCACGGCCGCGCCGGTGCCGGGGGTAATGCCTTCAACGACCAGGTCGCCGTTCGCGCCGCCGTTCGCCGTCACCATCCGCGCGCCGGGCGCCGACAGCCGGCCGGCTGCGCCGCCTTCAAACGCCAGCTCCACCGGCACGCCGGCGCTGGCGGCGAACACGTAGGTAATGCCGGCCTTGCCGCTGTCCAGGCGTGCCACCGGCTGCGCAGTGGCGTAGGACAGGCGGGTACCGTCCAGGTCCATATTCACCGGCCAGATGAAATAGCTGCCGTTGGCAAGGTCCACCGGCTGGCGCGGGAAGGTCTTGGTGCCGCCGGGCAGCTGCACCGAAAAGCGCAGCTGTTTCTGGGCCGGCATGGCGTACTGGCGCACATGGTTGCTGACAAAGAGGAAACCGCTGTCGCCCTTGCTGCGCAAGGCGAAACGCGGCGTTGCCAGGTCCGCCGGAGTGCTCGGCGTGACGTCCGGCTTGCGCACCGTCATCGGCGCCAGGCGGTCGCCGAAATCGCGCATGAACAGGTGGTAGGGGCGCAGCTTGGCCAGCACCGGGCGCTGCTGGCCATCCGGGCCGAGCGGCGCCTGGAAGTCGTAGCTGATCATTGGCGTGTCGTTGTAGCCGCCGCTCAGCGAGCTTTCCTCCAGCGAGGTCAGGTCCATGGGATTGCGGCCGCCGTGGAACATGTAGTAGCCGATCAGGTTGACGCCGGAGCCCAGCTGCACCGGCAGCATGGACGCGATATCGTCCGGCGACACCACGGTGCGGCGGCGGTACATGAAGGGCAGGCCCGCACCGTATTCGGCGCCGAGGAAAGGCGTGGTTTCCATGTCGGAGTCCGCCGTGCCCTTGCCTTTGGCCTTGGTCTGGGCACCGAGGTCGCCGCTGACGCGGCTGTCGAAGCGGAAAGCGTAGGTTTCCTTCGGCGGCAGCTCCTTGGTGCTGACCGCCCACGGCTCGTCGGGATAGCCGCCGAACACCGGCGTCACTTCGCCGGACGGGTAGACGGTCTGGTCCCAGCCGGTGACCGTGTACAGCGGCACGTCCACGCCGGCCTTGCGCGCCAGCTGCTTCAGCGCGCTGATGTGCGCAGCGCCCTCGCCCGGGCCGTCCAGGTTGTATTCATTCTCCAGCTGCACGCCGACCACCGGGCCGCCGTCTTTCCACAGCAGCCCCTTGATCTGCGCGGCGATCTGCTGGTACAGGCGCTCCGTGTGGCGCATGTATTGCGGGTCGTTGCTGCGGGTCGGCATGGCGTTCACCACCCAGTCGGGAATGCCGCCGTAGCGCACTTCCGCGTGCACCCACGGCCCCATGCGCACCACCACTTCCAGCCCGGCCTTGGCGGCCAGCTGCACGAAGCGGCGCAGGTCGCGCTGGCCCTTCCAGTCGAACTGGCCGTCGCGCGGCTCGTGGTGGTTCCAGATCACGTAGCTGGCGACGATGTCGATGCCGGCCGCCTTCATTTTTTTCAGCTCGGTTTCCCATTCGGCGGCGGGCGTGCGGCTATAGTGGAACTCGCCCATCACGGGCAGCCATGGCTTGCCGTCGCGGGTCAGGTACTGGCTGTTGGCGCCCAGCCTGACGCCAGCCGGCGACACGGAAGCGCCCATTTGCAGCTTGTTTTCGAGTGGGGTCTTGGCGGGGGCGCTGGCGTCGATGCGCAGCAGTGTTTCGGCGTTGGCCATGCCTGCGGCCAGCAAGACGCTTAACGCGTATGCTTTTTTCATTACGTTTCTCCGGAAGTCTAGTTATGTTTATTGCCAGTGAGTGTAAGTTCACCAACTAGAACGGAAATATGAATAATGACGCAAGATCTATACAATAATCACATAGGTGATTATTTATCCGCGAGCTGCGCGGCGCGGCAGCCCCACCACGCGGCTTCCTCGAACACGGAAAAACCGGACAAGTCCGCGTGCGCAAACAGGATGGGACCATCCAGTTCGCGCAACGCTTTCAGGCCGGCGTTGCTGCGGAATCCGGGCAAGGGCGCGGCCATGGCATGGCCGCGCAGCGTGATGTCGACACGCTCGACGCACGAGGCGAACTGCGCCCCGTAAGCGGTCTTCAAATCGGCGCTGGCCAGTTCCAGAAGCTCCTCCGGTCTCGCCGTCACCATCCAGCGGCGCGCGCTGACGGGCGTGCGGTGCGACAGCGCGACGTAAGCGCTGAAGACGGTTTTCTCCGGCGGCGTCACGCGGATGTCCTGATGCGTGGATACCACAAAGCCGAGGCCGGGCTCCTGATAGACCACGTTGTCCCACGACAGCGGCGCATGCGGCAGCTCGGCCGGGAAGCGCTTGAGCAGGAAGTTCGCCACCATCCACGGCGCGTAGACCGGCGTATCGCGCTGCGCCTGATAGCCCATCTCGCCAATGCCCTCCACTACGCGCTCGGCGACGTACAGCGGCATGGCGCATATGGCCTTGCGCGCTCTCACCAGGTAGCTGCGCGGCTTACCATTTTCGAGGCGGAAGCAAAGCGCCTCGACACGCGCTCCGGCGCCGCTTCCAATGCGCTTCACCGACACCACCGTGCCACCCACGCGCTTGACTCCCGATGCGCGCCCCATGCCGGAAGCGAGCGGCTGCAGGCCGCCCGGCCACGTGAGCCAGGTGCCGTTCTCGGCGTTGGCCGCATGGCCCCAGCGGCTGCAGTAGTAGTGCAGGCCAGCCCATGCCGAGACCTGGTCGTAGCGCGCGCCGTAGTCGTCGCGGCAGCAGTAGTTCAGATACCAGTGCAAGGTGGGCGAACGGTAGCCGTTCTGTTCCAGCCACTGCTTGAGGGTGACGTCGTCCAGCTTGCGCCACTCGGGATCCTCCGACGACTGCACGGTGGGGAACACGAAAATCCGGCGTCCGTCGCTGCCGCGCGTCTGCCGCAGGCGCTCCACTTCGGCGAAGAAGCGTTTGTGCTCGGCCAGTTCTTCCGGTCCCACGCCCTCGGTCGGAATAAAGCCTTCCTGCCACTGGCCCTTGTACAGCAGGCGCTCCTCCGGCGCGTGCAGCAGGAAGCGCTCGTCGTAGTAAGGCTTATCGCCATACGGATCGCGCTGTATCACACCCAGGTCGGCCAGGATTTCCCGCACATGCAGCGACTCCGGCGACGGCAGCGGCAAATAGTGGCCGCCGGTCGGATATTCGAGGTCGCCGAAGCGGCCCCCGGCCGCGTTGCCGTAGGGCTGCGGTCCGTCCACCATCAGAAAATCCTTGCGCCCCAGCTTGTTCAGCTTCCACGCGGCCGACAGGCCGGCGATGCCCGAGCCGAGAATGGCGACGTCCGTCTCCAGCACTTCGGACGGCGGCGGCAAGGCGCGGCCGCCGTGTCCTGGGCCACGCATCAGGTCGCGCATGAAATGGCCTTCATCGCGCCCCGGGAAATGCAGCGTGGGCGTGATCTCCTGCCAGCGCTGGAAGGCTGCCACGCTGCCGGCGGCGGCCAGTCCGCTGGCGCCGGCCCAGGCCAGGAAAGAACGGCGCAGCATCAGCGTATCACCCGTCGCCAGTCCTGCTCGAACTCGTGCACCAGGGACTGCGTGTTGAGCCGGTTGGGCTCCATCTTCAACGGCTTCATATCCGGCGGGAAGATGAACATTTCGCGCGTGGTGTCCGCGTTCAGATAGCGCATCGGCAGCTTGTAGCTGGTGGGCGGCGCGTATTCCAGCTGCGGCGACGCCAGGATGAAGCCCCATTCCCCGAACGAAGGAACATAGGCGTGATATGGATGCGTTCTGAGGCCCACCTCTTGCAGCGTGGCGTTCACAGTCCAGTAGGCGTGCGGCGCGAAGAACGGCGAGGTCGATTGCACGACCACCAGCCCGTTGGCGGCCAGGTGCTTCTTCACCAGGCCGTAAAAAGGTACCGAATACAGCTTGCCCAGCGCGAAGCTGGACGGATCCGGGAAGTCGATGATGACCGCGTCGAACATCTCGGTGGAATTCTGCAGCCACACCGCTGCGTCGGCATTGATGACGCGCGCGCGCTTGTCGCGGAAAGAGCCGCCATTCAGCTTCACCAGCTCGTCGCGCGTGGTGAAGGCGCCGGTCATGGCCGGGTCCAGGTCCACCACGGTGGCTTGCTCGATGTTCGGATAGCGCAAAATCTCGCGCAGCGCCAGGCCGTCGCCGCCGCCCAGCACCAGCACCCGCCTGGCCCACGGCAGCGCTTCCATCACCGGGTGCACCAGGGCCTCGTGGTAGCGGTACTCGTCGCGCGACGAGAATTGCAGGTTGCCGTTGATGTACAGGCGCAAGTCGTCCTTCCAGCGCGTGATGACCAGGCGCTGGTAGGGCGTGGTGGTGGAGTAGACGATTTCGTCGCCGAACAGGCCCTGCTCACCCCAGTGCGTCATGCGGTCGGCCGAGGCAAAGCCGAAGATCAGCACGCACATCACCGCCGAGGCGCGCAGCACGCGGCCGGTGAGGTTGGCCAGCTCGGCGCGGAACACGTAGATGGTCCACAAGCCCACGCCGACGTTGAGCATGCCGAACAGGAAGCCGGTGCGCACCAGCCCCAGGTAGGGCGCCAGCACCAGCGGGAACAGCAGCGACACCGCCAGCGCGCCCAGGTAGTCGAAGGTCAGCACGCGGCTGACCAGCTCACTGAATTCGGTGTTGCGCTCGTTGAGCGCGCGCATCACCAGCGGCACTTCCATGCCCACCATGCAGCCGATCATGAACACGGTGGTATACAGCAGCGCGCGGAACGGCGCGGTCATCCAGCTAAAGGTGAGGAACAGCAGCGCGGCCGAGACGCCGCCGATCAGGCCCACCGCCAGCTCGATGTCGACGAAGCGCGCCAGCACGTCCTCGTCCTTGACGTATTTGGACAGGTGCGCGCCCACGCCCATGGCGAACAGATAGCATCCAATGATGGTGGAGAACTGCAGTATGGAGTCGCCCAGCAGGTAGCTGGACAGCGCCCCGGCGATCAATTCGTACGCCAGCCCGCATGACGCGACCACGAAAACGGACAGGATCAGAATCTTTTTTGTCATGTGGGTGCGAATGTTTTATGATGAACAATTATCAGGATAGCCACTTTAACCGAGGAACGCCGTGCCGCCCATCCTAAACTACGTAATTCACCTGTTTCTGGCCGCTGTGCTGCTGGTGATGTTCTTCATGATCTACACCCGCCTCACGCCGTACAACGAGGTGCTGCTGATCCGCCAGGGGAACAACGCGGCCGCCCTGTCCCTGAGCGGTTCGCTGCTTGGCTTCTCGATGACAATCGCCTCCAGCCTGATGCACACGGCGGATTACCAGCAGTTCTTCCTGTGGGCTTTCGGCGCCATGGTGGTACAAATCCTGGCGTACTTCTGCACCACGCGCGCGCTGCGCATGGCGCAGGACCATATTGAATCGGGCAACACGGCGTTCGGCGGCCTGCTGGGCGCCATTTCACTGGCGATCGGCGCCATCAACGCCGCCTGCATTTCCTGACACCGCTTTACTTTAAGGACGACTATCATGGGTCTCGGCAGCTTTATCAAGAAGCAGTTTATCGACGTTCTGCAATGGACGGAAGACAAGGAAGGCGTACTGGCCTGGCGCTTCCCCATGGCGGATATGGAAATCCAGAACGGCGGCGTGCTGGTGGTGCGCGAGTCGCAGGTGGCGGTATTTGTCAACGAGGGCCAGATCGCCGACGTGTTCGGCCCCGGCACCCACACCCTGACCACGCAAACCCTGCCGCTGCTGACCAACCTGAAGAACTGGGACAAGCTGTTCGACTCGCCGTTCAAGTCGGACGTGTACTTCTTCAGCACCCGCGTGCAGACCGGGCGCAAATGGGGCACGCAGCAGCCGATCACCATCCGCGACAAGGACTTCGACATGATCCGGGTGCGCGCCTTCGGCATGTACTCGTACCGCGTGGCCGATCCGCGCAAGT
The DNA here is from genome assembly GCF_059704565.1 of Massilia sp. NBRC 108631. Classification (NCBI taxonomy): domain Bacteria; kingdom Pseudomonadati; phylum Pseudomonadota; class Betaproteobacteria; order Burkholderiales; family Oxalobacteraceae; genus Massilia; species Massilia sp. NBRC 108631. The sequence goes on along the minus strand of NZ_BAAKJE010000066.1, from coordinate 275,868 downwards.
TCTACACCGAATTGAGCGGCACCCGCGAGGAATACACGCGCGACGACGTGGAAGACCAGCTGCGCGGCATCCTGATGGCCACCATGGCCAGTTCGCTGGGCTCGGCCAACGTGGCCTTCCTCGACATGGCCGCCAACCAGGCGCTGATGGCGCAGGAAGTGCGCGGCGACCTGGCCGACGCCTTCGCGCGCTACGGCATCGGGCTGGACGAATTCAACGTGGCCAGCGTGAGCCTGCCGGAAGAACTGCAGGCGGCGCTGGATGAACGCATCTCGGCCGGCATGAAGGGCGGCCTGAGCGCCGACAAGATGAGCGGCTTCACCAAGTTCCAGACTGCCACCGCCATTCCGCTGGCGGCGCAGAACGAAGGCGGCATTGCCGGCATCGGCGCCGGCCTGGGTGCGGGCGTGATGCTGGGCCAGGCCATGGGCCAGGCGGTCGGCTCCACGCTGGCGCCGGCCAGCTCGCACCCCGGCGCACCGGTGGCAGCCGCAGCCCCGGCCGAAGAAGGCATCGAAGCGCGCCTGGAAAAACTCAAGGGCCTGCTGGACAAGGGCCTGATCTCGGCCGCCGACTACGACAGCGCCAAGTCCGAGCTGCTCAAGAAACTGATAGGCTAAGACCGCGTACATGCAAATTGTTTCCTGTCCCAGCTGCGGCGCGGAAGTCCAATTCCGCTCGCACGCCTCGGTCATGGCCGTGTGCGAGTACTGCAACACGCGCGTGCTCAAGGATGCGGACGCGGTCAAGGACCTGGGCAAGATGTCCTCCGTGCTGGAGGACTACTCGCCGCTGCAGATCGGCACCTCCGGCGTGCTGGGAGGACGCGCATTCAATGTGATCGGCCGCATCCAGCTGCGCTATGCGGCGGGGATGTGGAACGAGTGGTATCTGATGTTCGACGACGGCGCCACGTCCTGGCTGGGCGATTCGTCCGGCCTGTACACCGTCACTGCCGCCCGTGAAACACCGGCGCCGTTGCCCGCGTTCGACGAACTGCAGGCCGGCGAAATGGTGCGCGTGGGCGCCGAGCGGCTGATGGTCTCCGAGGTGCGCACCGCCGATTGCATCGGCGGCCAGGGCGAGTTGCCGTTCAAGGTCGGCGACGGCTGGCAAGCCAAAGTGGCCGACTTCCGGCGCGGCGGCACCTTCCTCACGCTGGACTATTCGGACGGCCCGGAGCCGGTGGTGTACACCGGCGTGTCCGTCACGCTGGAAGCGATGCAGTGCCAGCTGCTGCGCGACGACGAGCAGATCCAGCGCAGCGCCGGGCGCTACCGCGGCAAACTGACGGCACTGGACTGCCCCTCCTGCGGCGGCGCCATCAACTACCTGCCCGGCCAGACCGCCAACCTGCTGTGCCCCTCCTGCCACGCCCAGATCGACGCGGCCAGTCCCAAGGCACAGGTGCTGGCGGCTGGCGAGCGCATGGAAAAAGTGGGCACCACCCTGTCGCTGGGCGCTGAAGCCACCATCAACAAGCAGCGCTACCGCGTGATCGGCTTCATGGTGCGCGAAGACGACGAGGGTTCGCGCTGGACCGAATACCTGCTGTCCGGCGCCCGTTCCGGCTTTACCTGGCTGGTGGAGACCGACGACGGCTGGTGGCGCGCCAACGTCATGCCTGAATGGCCGGCCTGGGAACGGGTGGGCGCGGACACGGTAATGCTGGACAAGATCAAGTACGCCAAGCTGTACGACTACGACGCCAGGGTCGTCTACGCGGCCGGCGCCTTCAATTGGCGCGTGCAAGTGGGCGACCGCGTGCACGTCTACGAATTCGAGGCCGGCCAGACCCGCCTGGCGGCGGAACTGAGCGCCGAGGAGCTGACCTGGTCGCGCTCGACCCGGGTGCCGGCCGACCAGGTCCACCTGTGGTTCGGCGTGCCGGTGAAAAACCTGATGCGGGCAGCGCCGCCGCAAAAAGGCCGCTACGCCAGCGCGGCGAAAAAATTCATCATGGTGATGCTGGCCGTAAACGCCATTCCCATGCTGGTGAATTTCGGCGGCTCCTTCACCTTCAACCTGCTCGGCGCGCTGGCCATCTACTTGCCCGCCCTGTTCCTGGACTCCATCGATAAAGGGGACAAGTCTTGAGCCGCTACATTATCTATGCGCTGGTGGTGTTCACCATGACCAGCTGCAGTAGCTGGGGGCGCATGTTCAACTCCTTCGGCCCGTCCACCGGCGGCGGCTCCGGCTGGAGTTCGCATACGGGCGGCGGCGGCGGCAGTTTCGGCGGCGGTTCGGGCGGCGGGGGCCACAAGTGAGCGAGGCCGGCGCACACCGCCTCCACCTGCCGGCCGGCAGCCACCTGCTGGCCGACCTGTCCGGCATCGAAGCCAGCCGCCTGGGCGACTGCGACGAGCTGGAGGCCCTGTTGCGTTCGGCGGCTGCGGCGGCCGGGGCGCGCGTGCTGCATAGCCACTTCCACGGTTTCGGCGACGGCTACGGCGTGACCGGCGTGGTGCTGCTGGCCGAATCCCATATCTCCATTCACACTTGGCCGGAAGACGGCTTCGCGGCTGTGGATATCTTCATGTGCGGCGCCAGCCGGCCGCAAACTGCGCTGGAGCTGATCCAGGCCGCGCTGGCGCCACAACATTGCCAGTTAAACACCGTCCGCCGCGCTGCCGGCAATTGACTGTTTCTGCCTCCGGTGCGACACTGGCGGCTTCCCCCACTCATCCACAGGAGACTAAAAAATGCGTACCTTGGACATTGCCCTCCTGTCGGCTGCCTGATCGCCCGTCTACGCCCCTGTTCTGACCGAGCTGGTGTCGAGCCGCGCCTGATCGCGCGCCGGCCTATCCCTGACTTTTCGCGCCTCCGCTTTTCGCGGATGGCTGTGCTCGCGCGCGCCGCGAGCGACCCCGGATACAGGAACACCACTCATCATGATCGAATTCAATTTCGAAGTTTTACGCCGCATCGGATTTCAGCAATTCACCGCCAGCCAATTACATACGCTGGAGCCCGCCGCTGAAGGCGCACGCCTGATGCGCATAACCGAAGTGCAGCGCAGCTGGTTCACGGTTCACGATGGCGAGCGCGAATATAAGGCGCGCGCGCTGCCCCGGGTGTGGGCTGACTGCACGCTCGCGGTAGGGGACTGGATCGTCCTTGAAAACCATGGCGAAAATGAACTGTGGATAAGCCAACGCTTATCCCCAGTCAATCTAATCGCCCGCCGCGCAGCGGACGGGCACCGTCAATCAATCGCCAGCAATATCGATACAGCATTGCTGGTAATGGGCCTGGATAACGATTTCAATCTGCGCAGACTGGAACGTTATATCGCGATGGTGCAATCCGCCGACATTGCGCCGGTTATCGTTCTGACCAAATCCGACATTTGCCGGAATACCGGCCAGCGTATTGACGCTATTCGCGATCGCTTGCCCGCTTATATCCCAATAATTTACACCAACGCATTAAGTCCGGAAGCGATCGGTGAATTAAAACCCTGGCTGGGCGCCGGGCAGACATTATGCCTGCTTGGTTCATCCGGCGCGGGAAAATCGACGCTGACCAATACATTAAGCGCAGCGCATCAGGAAACCGGCGGTATCAGAAAAGGCGACGGCAGGGGACGCCACACGACAACCGCCCGTTCCCTGCATTTGTGCCCGGATGGCGCTTGTATTATCGACACGCCAGGATTGCGCACCTGGCGGCCGGACGCGGATGAAGAAGCCTTGTCATCGGTATTCTCCGATATCGACATACTGGCCGCCGCTTGCCAATTCCGCGACTGCCGACATGAATCGGAACCCGGTTGTGCCGTGCGCGGGAATATCCATGCCGACCGGTTATTAAATTTTCACAAGCTTATGCGCGATGCGCAGCGCAGCCTGCAAACCCCGCTGGAAAGGATTGCGCAGCGGGCGAAGTGGAAAGTGCTGAACAAGGCTGGCACCAAGCGCAGCCACGATAAACGGAACTAAGCCACCAGGCGGACGCTGTGGGGTTTCAGAGCGTCCGCCCGGCCCTTTTCCGCCAAATTCATGCCAGTTTCTGGCTTGATCGTGCCTGATTTGTGCATAATCAACCCGGCACGCTTGAATGCGTGCCGCAAAGCGCCTAGTCTAGGAAAGTCGACTTAGTTCAGGAGGTGAAAATGGCGTTATGCAAAATTGGCCAGATCGCACTGGCCGTATCCGATGCGGACCAGGCCGAGAAGTTTTACGGCGAAACCTTGGGAATGCACAAGCTCTACCGTTTCGGCGAGCTGGTGTTTTTTGACTGCGACGGTGTCCGCTTAATGTTGGAAGGCACGGACCGACAGGTTTACCCTGGGCAAGGGACCTGTATTTACTTTACCGTGAAAGACATTGAAGCCGTCGCCGATAAGCTGAAAGAAAAATCCGTCCCATTCGATGGCACCCCGCATTTGGTGACAAAAATGTCGGATCATGAATTGTGGATGGCGTTCTTCCGCGATCCCGACGGCCATTTGCTGGCTTTAATGGAAGAGAAGCGCTGATTTCTGATACCATGCGGGTATTCAACTACTCACCGGTAATCCTTATGCGCCGCTACGCGCCTCTTTTCCTGTTGCTTGCCCTGGCCGCTTGCGGCGATAAGTACACTCCCGCCGACTTGTACCAGGCAAAAACGCCTGATTGCAGGAACTGGGTGGATGAATCGCGTTTTGATCTACCCGATGGCATTTATGTGACGGCCACAGCGCCCGTCGCAATACCGGAGGGCGGTGTGGAGATTGGGCTGGTTTATATGCTGCCTCGGAATACCCAAGCGCAATTCACCAGCCGCGCATTCAAAATTTACCAGCCCAAAGGCGCGCCGCTCATGAATGCAGAAATTGCCAGTATTTACCAGCGCGGCACCAGCGCGCGGCCTGAAATGGTGGAAGTCATCAAGGAAATGCCTGTGCTGATGGTGGCGACCGCAAGGTCGGACGCCACCCAATTCCGCTTCCGCCTGCAATTCAAAGGCAAGCTGCCGGACCGTTTCGATTTCACGCCGCCGCCGATGGTGATCGAACGCGAGCGTTATCCGGTCCGCACATTCACCTACCGTTATTTCGAAGACCGTAAAGCCTATGGCATGTGCAGTTGATTTTTCGCCGGCCGCGTACGGAGCCAGTATGGAGTAGTTGAAGGAGGCAAAAATGCACGCGACTGCCATTCAGGGCGACCCGCAAATCCAGGGGGTTCCAATCTTTGTCGGAACGCGTGTGCCGGTCAGAAACATGTTCGACTGCCTCGCGGCAGGAGATCCGCTTGAGGAGGTCCTCGATCAGTTCCCGTCCGTGAGCAGAAGCGCCGCTGTAGCGACATGGCTCGCCCAAACTGTACTAAACGCTTATGCCTTGGTACGCGACGGGCGGCTCAGTGTTCCTTGAGGGGCTGCTGCTGCAGACTGCGTATCGCTGCGGCCATCAGCGGACGCGCTTCCGCGCAGCTGAGCTTGGCGAGTTGCGCCGGGCTGCGGGATTTGCCCAGTTCCTGGGCGATCAGATAACCCAGCATATAGCCGCGCCGGGGCGGCAGCCCGCCTTCGCTACGGCCGTCCATCAGGAACAGACTCGCAAATTGCTGGCGGTCGCCACTGTCCAACACCTGCTCCAGTTGAGCCAGGCTGGCATAAATCCGGCTCCGGACGAGATCGGCGCTGCCTTTTGGCAGGTCAAGCAGCATTTCCTGGTCGCTGGCCTGCGGGTTCATGACTTTCGACATGTAGGTGGCCAAGCCCTCGGTCCACAGGCGGTCCGCCAGCCTGTCGTCGTCGCAGTTCACCGCCTGGGCCGCATGGTGGATATGGAACAGCTCGTGATGAAAAAAGGCGGCTTCGTCGCCGGCGCCGTGATAGCGCACCATGCCGTCGGCGCCGAAGATCAGATAGTTGCGGCCGTTCAGCTCGCGCGTGCCGCCGTCCATTTCGCCGAGCGAATGAACGAAGTAGGTGCTCACTGTCGGCTTAAACTCGGGAAACGCTGCAGTGAAGGTCGCGATGTGCCGCGGCAGATCCGCATCGAAGCGGGCCACTTTATCCAGGTAAGCCTGCCGCATCGGACCGAAGCCGGCCAGATTGCGGCGTATCAGCTCATCCTGCTCGGCCTGCGTGCGCGTGCCGGCGTAGCGTTCAATACCGTAGAACTCCGGGAAACGCGCGCCGATCTGTGTTTTAAACGCCGCCACGCGCTGCGCTTCCGGCATGCCCTGGCTGCCGTCCCAGAAGGTCACAAACTCCCGCGCAAGGCTGCGCACCTCGATGGTCGGCGGTGCATCAGCCGCAAAGCAGGGCAGAAAGGCAACCAGGCCCAGGCAGGCGATCAGATACTGTTTCATATGCGAATTTCAACCGGGAAATGCGCAGTTTGCCATAAAAGCAATAGTATAAATATATTTCGAGCAATAAAAAAGGCAGCCGAAGCTGCCTTTTTGGCGTCTGCTGACCGAGCTTATTGCTTGGCGCGCAGTTTGGCGATGGCGGCCAGTTGGCCGATCGCGGCGGCCAGCTCGGCTTGCGCTTTCGCGTAGTCGATGCTGCCGGTGTTGTTGGCCAGCGCTTCTTCCGCCAGTTTCTTGGCGGCCGAGGCTTTGGCTTCATCCAGGTCTGCACCACGGATCGCGGTGTCAGCCAGTACCGTGACGGCGTTCGGCTGCACTTCCAGCAGGCCGCCGGCGACGAAGACGAACTCTTCTTCAGCCTTGCCCGCTACCTTGATGCGTACCGCGCCTGGACGAATACGGGTGATCAGCGGGGTGTGCTTGGGGTAGATACCCAGCTCGCCCTGCTCGCCCGGCAACGCGACGAATTCGGCTTCGCCCGAGAAGATCTGCTCTTCCGCGGAAACCACGTCTACGTGTATGGTATTTGCCATGTGTGTCCTATCGGGATATGACGGCCCCGCCTTGCGGCGGGGCCGAAGCAAACTCAGCGATTAGTTGAGTTTTTTGGCTTTTTCGATTGCTTCTTCGATCGTGCCGACCATGTAGAACGCCTGTTCCGGCAGGTGGTCCAGTTCGCCCGAAGCGATCATCTTGAAGCCCTTGATCGTGTCTTTCAGCGAAACGTATTTACCTGGCGAACCGGTGAACACTTCAGCGACGTGGAACGGCTGCGACAGGAAACGCTGCATCTTACGAGCGCGTGCCACCAGCAGCTTGTCTTCCGGCGCCAGTTCGTCCATGCCCAGAATCGCGATAATGTCGCGCAGTTCCTTGTAGCGCTGCAGGGTGCCCTGTACGGCACGCGCGGTGTCGTAGTGGTCCTGGCCCACGACCAGCGGGTCCAGCTGGCGCGAGGTCGAGTCCAGCGGGTCCACCGCAGGGTAGATACCCAGCGAGGCGATGTCACGCGACAGAACCACGGTCGAATCCAGGTGGCCGAAGGTGGTCGCTGGCGACGGGTCGGTCAAGTCATCCGCTGGAACGTACACGGCCTGGATCGAGGTGATCGAACCGGTCTTGGTGGACGTAATACGCTCTTGCAGGCGGCCCATTTCTTCGGCCAGGGTAGGCTGGTAGCCCACTGCGGAAGGCATACGGCCCAGCAGTGCGGATACTTCGGTACCGGCCAGGGTGAAGCGGTAGATGTTGTCCACGAAGAACAGAACGTCTTTGCCTTCGTCACGGAACGCTTCGGCCATGGTCAGACCGGTCAGCGCGACGCGCAGACGGTTGCCTGGTGGTTCATTCATCTGACCATACACCATCGCGACTTTGGAATTTTCCGGGTTTTCCAGATCCACCACTTTCGCATCGGCCATCTCGTGGTAGAAGTCGTTACCTTCGCGGGTACGCTCGCCCACGCCGGCGAACACGGACAGACCCGAGTGCGCTTTGGCGATGTTGTTGATCAGTTCCATCATGTTCACGGTCTTGCCCACACCTGCACCGCCGAACAGACCGACTTTACCGCCTTTGGCGAACGGGCACACCAGGTCGATCACCTTGATGCCGGTTTCCAGCAGGTCTTGCGATGGCGACAGTTCGTCGTACGCAGGGGCCGTGCGGTGGATCGAAGCGATCTGGTCGTGCGCAACTGGACCGCATTCGTCGATCGGGTTGCCCAGCACGTCCATGATGCGGCCCAGCGTGGCTTTACCCACGGGAACCATGATTGGTTTGCCGGTGTTCTGGATCATCATGCCGCGGCGCAGGCCGTCGGACGAACCCAGAGCAATGGTACGGACCACGCCGTCGCCCAGCTGTTGTTGTACTTCCAGGGTCAGCTCGGAGCCTTCCATTTTCAAGGCATCAAATACCTTAGGCATCGCGTTGCGTGGAAACTCAACGTCCACCACAGCGCCGATACACTGAACGATTTTGCCATCAGCCATGTTCGTTCCTTCAAATATAGTTAAATTCGTTTAAACCGCAGCCGCACCGGCAACGATTTCGGAGAGTTCTTTGGTAATCGCAGCCTGACGCGTCTTGTTATAGATCAGCTTCAGTTCACCGATGACGCTACCTGCGTTGTCGCTGGCGGCTTTCATCGCCACCATGCGGGCCGATTGCTCGGACGCCAGGTTTTCCGCCACCGCCTGGTATACCAGCGCTTCAATGTAGCGCTCCAGCAGTTCGTCAATCACGGTCGCTGCATCCGGCTCGTAGATGTAGTCCCACTTGAGGCTACCCTTGTCGGCCGTGATGTTGTCCGCCGTCAGCGGCAGCAGCTGCTGCACTTGCGGCTCTTGCTTCATCGTGTTGATGAACTTGGTATAGCACAGGTACACTGCGTCGAGTTTGCCTTCCGTGAACTTCTCGAGCATGACCTTCACAGGCCCGATCAGTTTCTCCAGATGCGGCGTGTCGCCGATCTGCGTTGCTTGCGCAACAACAGGGACGCCTACCCGATTCAAGAACCCCAAACCTTTGTTACCGATGGCTACCGCTTCAACCTTGACGCCGGCCGTTTCCAGCTCGCGCGTTTTCGCCGTCACCATGCGCAGCACGTTGGTGTTCAGGCCACCGCACAGACCCTTGTCGGTCGTGACGATGATGAAACCCACTGCCTTCGCTTCGGTTCCCTGGGCTTGCGCCAGGAACGGGTGCGTGTATTCAGGGTTGGCGGTCGCCAGATTAGCGGCGATATTACGAACCTTGTCACTGTAGGGACGGGCGGCGCGCATGCGATCCTGCGCCTTGCGCATTTTCGATGCGGCGACCATTTCCATCGCCTTGGTGATCTTTTTCGTATTCTCTACGCTTTTGATCTTGCCACGTATCTCTTTGCCTACTGCCATGAGTCCTTACTCCTTCTGCGCTGAAGGCGGCCCGGGGTCGCAACCCCGGCCGCCGTGCCGCTTAAAATGCGCCGGATTTCTTGAAATCAGCAATGGCGGCCGACAGGGCGGCTTCGCCGTCTTTGTCCAGTTGCTTGGTTTCTTCGATCTTGGCCAGCAGAGCAGCTTGCTTGGTCTTCAGGTAGGCGTGCAGGCCGGCTTCGAATGGCAGTACTTTCTTCACTGCCACGTCGTCCAGGAAGCCCTTGTTCACTGCGAACAGCGATGCGCCCATCAGGGAAATCGACAGCGGCGAGTACTGCGCCTGCTTCAGCAGTTCGGTCACGCGTGCGCCGCGGTCCAGCTGTTTGCGGGTCGATTCGTCCAGGTCGGAAGCGAACTGCGCGAACGCAGCCAGTTCACGGTACTGCGCCAAGTCGGTACGGATACCGCCGGACAGGTTTTTGATGACCTTGGTCTGGGCCGCGCCACCAACGCGCGATACCGAGATACCCGCGTTAATCGCAGGACGGATACCGGAGTTGAACAGCGAGGTTTCCAGGAAGATCTGGCCGTCGGTAATCGAAATCACGTTGGTTGGCACGAACGCCGAAACGTCGCCAGCCTGGGTTTCGATGATAGGCAGTGCGGTCAGCGAGCCGGTCTTGCCTTTGACTTCACCCTTGGTGAAGGCTTCGACGTAGTCGGCGTTCACGCGTGCTGCGCGTTCCAGCAGGCGGCTGTGCAGGTAGAACACGTCGCCTGGGTACGCTTCGCGGCCTGGTGGGCGGCGCAGCAGCAGGGAGATCTGACGGTAGGCAACTGCTTGCTTCGACAGGTCATCGTACACGATCAGGGCGTCTTCGCCGCGGTCGCGGAAGTATTCGCCCATGGTGCAGCCGGAGTAGGCCGAGATGTACTGCATCGCTGCCGATTCCGACGCGGTGGCAGCCACGACAATGGTGTACTCCATCGCGCCGTGCGTTTCCAGCGAGCGCACGATGTTCTTGATGGTGGAAGCTTTCTGGCCGATTGCAACGTAGATGCAAGTCATGCCCTGGCCTTTTTGGTTGATGATCGCATCAACCGCCACCGCCGACTTACCAGTCTGGCGGTCGCCAATGATCAGCTCACGCTGGCCACGGCCAATCGGTACCATCGCGTCGATCGACTTCAGGCCGGTCTGCATAGGCTGCGACACGGACTCACGGGCGATCACGCCCGGTGCGATCTTCTCGATAGGCGAGGTCAGCTTGGCTTCGACCGGACCTTTGCCGTCGATCGGCTGGCCCAGGGCGTTGACCACGCGGCCGCGCAGTTCAGGACCGACTGGCACTTCCAGGATGCGGCCGGTGCACTTGACGGTGTCGCCTTCCGAGATGTGCTCGTAAGCACCCAGGATCACGGCGCCGACCGAGTCGCGCTCCAGGTTCATCGCCAGGCCGAAAGTATTGCCTGGGAATTCCAGCATCTCGCCTTGCATTACGTCCGACAGACCGTGGATGCGGCAGATACCGTCGGCTACGGAAATAACCGTGCCTTGATTGCGCACTTCAGCGCCGCCATCAATGCCTTGGATCCGGCTCTTGATCAGCTCGCTGATTTCAGATGGGTTGAGTTGCATACTAACTCCTAAATGTAGTTCTCTCCGCTTGCGCGAGGGTATATTTGGTCTGCCGTAGCGGCCAGCGGGTCTTAAGCGACCAGCGCGACGCGCATCTGCTGCAGCCTGGCGCGGACCGAAGTGTCGAGCACTTCGTCACCGACGACCACGCGCACGCCACCGATCAACGATGGGTCTACGGTCACGCTCGGGTTGATCTTGCGGCTGAATTTCTTTTCCAGCGTGGCAACCAGCTCGGCAACCTGGGCGGCGCTCATGTCGAACGCGCTCGTGATCTCGGCATCCGCCGCACCTTCCGCGCTGTTTTTCAACAGCTGGAATTGGGCGCCGATCTCCGGCAGCAATTCGATACGATTGTTGGCGACCAGCATGCCGAGGAAGTTATTGGCTTCCGCGTTCAGCGGCGATTTCACCAGAGACTGAATGGTGGCGATGACATCGCTTTCCGAAACTTTCGGATTGCGGGCATAGTCCAGCACATCGGCGTTGCCGCCGATCTGGGCCAGTTCGGACACCAGATCGGACCACTGCGCGAGGTTGCCGGCTTGGGCTACGCGGAAGAGGGCTTCCGCGTAGGGACGGGCGACGGTTGCGAGTTCAGCCATGATTACAGCTCAGTCGCGAGGCGGGCCAGCAGGTCGGCGTGGGCCGACGCGGTGACTTCACGCTTCAAGATCTGCTCGGCACCTTTGACCGCCAGGTCGGCCACCTGGGCGCGCAGAGCTTCGCGGGCCTGGGTAACTTGCTGTTCGGCTTCAGCTTTGGCTTGCGCAATGATGCGGTCCGCTTCGGCTTTGGCGTTGGCCTTGATTTCTTCAGCCACCAGTTGCGCACGCTTCTCGGCGTCCGCGACGCGCTGGGCAGCTTCGTCGCGGGCGGAGGTCAGGGCTTCGGAAGCACGCTTTTCAGCGATTTCCATCGAAGCCTTGCCCTGGTCGGCCGCAGCCAGACCATCGGCGATACGCTTGGCACGCTCGTCCAGCGTGGAATTCAACGCTGGGAAAACGAATTTCATCGAGAACCAAACGAGCACCGCGAAGGTGATCATCTGGCCGATGAGCGACATATTAATGTCCATACCTTGCTCCTAAAAAGTTTCCCCGGTTGGAGCGGTGATTACTGCGCTACAGCGGCGGTCAGGGCGGTCAGGAACGGGTTGTTGAACGTGAACAGCAGAGCAACACCAACGCCGATCATGGAGATCGCGTCCAGCAGACCGGCGATAACGAACAGTTTGGTTTGCAGTTGTGGCATCAGTTCTGGTTGACGTGCCGAAGCTTCCAGGAACTTGCCACCCAGGATAGCGAAGCCGAGTGCGGTACCGATGGCGCCCAGGCCAATGATGATTGCTACGGCCAGAACGGTCATGCTTTGTACTTGTGCGATCAGAGCTTGCATTAGATTTCTCCTAAATTTAAAAAAAACGAAAGATACTTCAAAAACTAAAAATAAAGTTGCTGATTAATGCTTCTCAACCGCGAGGGAGAGGTACACAACCGTCAACGCCATAAACACAAAAGCTTGCAGAGTTACAATCAGGATGTGGAAGATTGCCCATGGACCACCCAACAGCCACTGCGCCCACCAAGGCAACAACGCGATCAGAATGAAAATCAGCTCGCCGGCGTACATGTTGCCGAACAGTCGCAGCGACAGCGAAATTGGTTTGGCCAGCAGTTCCAGCATCTGGAAGATGAAGTTGACCGGCGCCAGGAAGATGGCGGCGATGCCGTGCGCGTGGAACGGGGCGGTAAACAGTTCCTTACCCCAGCCGCCGACGCCCTTGGCCTTGATCGAGAAGCCGATAATGCACAGCAGCACGCCGATCGACATGCCGAAGGTGTGGTTCACGTCGGCCGTCGGCACCACGCGCAGCTTGTAGACGCCGAAGAATTCCAGCACTTTCGGCAGCAGGTCAACCGGCAGGAAGTCCATCGCGTTCATCAGCCATACCCAGACGAAAATGGTGATGGCCAGCGGCGCGATGACGGCGCTCTTGGCGTGGAAAGCGGAATTGACGGTGTCGTTGACCAGTTCCATGATCCATTCGACGAAATTCTGCAGCTTGCCCGGCACGCCGGGGGTGGCGCGGCGCGCAGCCATGGCGAACACGCCGATAAACACCAGGCCCAGAATGGCCGAAACCCAGAACGTGTCCAGGTTGATGGTGGCGTCCGCATTTTTCAGGTGCGACAAGTGGTGCTGAATGTACTCTGTGGCGTTAGCCGGGGCCGCGTGGCCCCCGTGTTCAGTGGTCATAATGTTTGCCAGATATTGTTAATTAAACTGCTAGCAGCGCGAACCAGTAAGCCAGGGTCGCTACCGCGAAACCTATGATCAGCCATAACCATGCGGCCGACGAGAACAGTACCAGCGCCGCAATGAACAGCGCTGCCGTTATGAAAACTTTAACCATCTCGGCGCGGAAATGCGTCCGGAATGCTTTCTTGGCGTCATTCGTTTCGCCCGCGACAATCATCGCGTACACCAGGCTCCCGATGACTGCGATCGCTCCGCCTAAAGCGGCAGACCAGCCTCTCTCAACGCTGCCGAAATATGCGGTGGCGGCGGAAAAAAACGTGGCGATTGTGAACTGCAAGGCAACTACTTTAAACACCGGAGAGGCAATGCGCTGAAAAAAATCACTCACTTGCCGGGTTCCCAGAGAAAGCGTATACACCTAAAGACACGGGATTATATTAGGAATTGCTTAGTTTGGTCAAACATGGTGCGCCGCAACATGGCTGTTTGGGCAAGAAAGATACGGTTTTGCACCGCTTTTAGAGTAGATGCACCAAGATAGCGCACGGTGTGCGCGCTATCATAGTGTCAACGTTGCCACGACTTCTGGTTACCGGCTTGTAACTTAGCCGCGCAAGCGTGTCAGCAATCCGTCCAGCACATCCAGGTCGGCAAAATCGATCACCATCTGGCCGCGGCCCTTGGCGCCCATCTTGAACACCACTGGCGTGGCCAGCAGGTCGGCCAGTTCTTCCTCCAGGCGCAGGATGTCGCCGGACTTGTCTTTTTGCTTGCGCTGGGCCTGCTCGGATTGCTCCTCCTGCGCGCGCTGCACCAGCTTTTCCGTTTCGCGCACCGATAGGCGTTTCGCCACAACAACGTTAGCCAGGGCGATCTGGGTGGCGGCATCGACCGCCAGCAGGGCGCGGGCATGGCCCATGTCGATGTCGCCGGCCATCAGCATGGTCTGCACCGGCGCCGCCAGGTTGATCAGCCTTAACAGATTGGACACGGCGCTGCGCGAGCGGCCGACGGCCGTGGCCGCCTGCTCGTGGGTGAAATCGAAGTCGGTGATCAGGCGCTGGATGCCCTGCGCCTCTTCCAGCGGATTCAGGTCCTCGCGCTGGATGTTCTCGATCAGCGCCATGGCGGCGGCGGTCTTGTCGTCCACCTCGCGCACCAGGACCGGCACGTTTTCCAGGCCGGCCAGCTGCGCCGCGCGGAAACGGCGTTCTCCGGCGATGATTTCATATTTGACCACACTGCCCTTGGCCGGCGCGATCGGCCGCACCAGGATGGGCTGCATGATGCCCTGGGTCTTGATGGAGGCGGCCAGCTCGGCCAGCCCACCCTCGTCCATGCGCGTGCGCGGCTGGTACTTGCCGGCTTGCATCTGTGCCACGGCCAGCTCGGTCGGCGCGCTGCCGTTCGCCGCCGGGTTGGATGGATCGCCGTCGCCGCCCAACAGGGCGTCTAGGCCGCGACCCAGGCCTTTCAGTTTCTTGGTTGCCATAGTTTTATCCTGTTACATCTTCTTGATGCGCTTGACCATCTCGGCGCCGAAGGCGATGTACGCCTGCGCGCCCTTGGAGGCGGGATCGAAGGTCACGCCCGGCATGCCGTAGGACGGCGCTTCGGCCAGGCGCACGTTGCGCGGAATGATGGTCTTGAAGACCTTGTCGCCGAAGTGCTGCTCCAGCTGCGCCGACACCTGCTGCGACAGCGTCATGCGCGGATCGAACATCACGCGCAGCAGGCCGATGATCTTCAAGTCCGGGTTCAGGTTGGCGTGCACCTTCTTGATGGTGTTGACCAGGTCGGACAAGCCTTCCAGCGCGTAGTACTCGCACTGCATCGGGATGATCACGCCGTGCGCGGCGCACAGGCCGTTCAGCGTCAGCATCGACAGCGCCGGCGGGCAGTCGATCAGGATGAAGTCGTATTCCTTGTCGACCGCGGCCAGCGCATCCTTCAGGCGGCGCTCGCGGTTGTCCAGTTCCACCATCTCCACTTCGGCGCCGGCCAGCTCGCGGTTGGACGGCAGCACGTCGAAGCGCCCGGCTTCCGAACGCTGGCGCGCCGTGGCCACGTCCGACTGGCCCAGCAGCACTTCATAGGTCGATGCCGCAAGGCCGGCCTTGTTGATGCCCGCGCCCATGGTGGCGTTGCCCTGCGGGTCCAGGTCCACCAGCAGCACGCGCTGGTTCAGTTTGGCCAGTCCGGCGGAGAGGTTGACCGTGGTGGTGGTCTTGCCCACGCCGCCCTTTTGATTCGCTACACAAAAAATTTTGGCCATGTACTTTTCTTATTCGCTATATCGTTTATTCGGTATAAATCGTTTATATGGTTTATTTCGTTTATACGGTATAAATGATTTATACCGTTTATATCGTTACTGTCTGGCGATGAAAACTAGGTGGCGCTCCGCCGCCAGTCCCGGCACTTTCAAAGCCTGCAGCCGCTCCACCTTCCACGGCTCCGGCAGGCGCTCGCGCTCGTCCTGTGGCGCTGTGCCTTTCAGGGCGATAAAGCGGCCGCCTTCGGCCAGCAGGTGCCCGGACCAGTTCACGAAGTCGCTCAGGTCGGCGAAGGCGCGCGACGTGATCACGTCGAACGGCTGCTTGACCTCCAGTTCCTGCACCTTCTTGGTGTACACGGTCACGTTGGCCAGGCCCAGCTCCGCCTTCACCTGCGTCAGGAAGGCGGTTTTCTTGTGCACGGTGTCGATCATGGACAGCTTCATGTCCGGCTTCGAGATCGCCAGCACCACGCCCGGCAGCCCGCCGCCCGCGCCCACGTCCAGCACGTTCTGCGCCCCCTGGAAGGCCGGCACGGCGGCCAGCGAGTCCAGCAAATGCAGCGTCATCATCTGCATCGGATCGCGCACCGAGGTCAGGTTGTAGACGCTATTCCACTTGTTCAGCAGCGCCAGGTAATCCAGCAGCTGCTCCTGCTGCGCGGCGGACAGCTCCAAACCCAGTTCCGCCACGCCCTTGTTCAACACTTCGGCCAAAGCTGCACGGTCGAATACCTTCATTGCACTGCCTCATCTTTCAAATTCACGAAACCGCCGAAACCGGTCTTTTTCAGGTGCACCAGCAGCAGCGAAATCGCCGCCGGGGTCACGCCGGAGATGCGCGAGGCCTGGCCCAGGGTCTCCGGGCGCTGCGCGTTCAGCTTCTGGCGCACTTCCACCGACAGCGCGGTGATGTCCAGGTAGTTGAAACCTTCCGGCAGTTTCAGGTTCTCGTAGTGCTCGTGGCGCTCCACTTCCTTGCTCTGGCGGTCGATATAGCCCGAATATTTGAGCTGGATTTCCACCTGTTCCTGTACCGCCGCATCGTCCACGCCGGGGCCGGCCAGGGCCTGCCCTTCCATGCCGGACATGGTCATCAGCTTATCGTAGGCCACGCCCGGACGGCGCAGCAGGTCGGCCAGCGAGTACTCGCGTTCGATGGCCTGGCCAATCACGCGTTCGGACTCGTCCGCCGCCAGGATGCGCGGGTTCACCCACGTGGAACGCAGGCGCTCCAGCTCCCTGGCCACGGCTTCGCGCTTGCGGTCGAAGGCTTCCCACTGGGCGTCGCCGACCACGCCCAGCTTGCGGCCGATCTCGGTCAAACGCATGTCCGCGTTGTCTTCGCGCAGGCTCAAGCGGTACTCGGCACGGCTGGTAAACATGCGGTACGGCTCCTGCACGCCCTGTGTCACCAGGTCGTCCACCAGCACGCCCAGGTAGGCTTCCGAGCGCGCCGGGGTCCAGGCGTCCTTGCCCTGGGTCTGCAGCGCGGCGTTGATGCCGGCCAGCATGCCCTGCGCGGCCGCCTCTTCGTAGCCGGTGGTGCCGTTGATCTGGCCGGCGAAATACAGGCCGCCCACGGCCTTGGTTTCCAGCGACGCCTTCAGGCCGCGCGGGTCGAAATAATCGTATTCGATGGCGTAGCCGGGGCGCAGGATGTGGGCGTTTTCCATGCCTTTCATCGAACGCACCAGCTCGATCTGCACGTCGAACGGCAGGCTGGTGGAGATGCCGTTCGGGTAGAACTCGTTAGTGGTCAAGCCTTCCGGCTCCAGGAAAATCTGGTGCGATTCCTTGGACGAGAAGCGGTGAATCTTGTCCTCGATGGATGGGCAATAGCGCGGGCCGACCCCCTCGATGACGCCGGTATACATCGGGCTACGGTCCAGGCCGGCGCGGATGATGTCGTGCGTTTTGGTGTTGGTGTGCGTCACCCAGCACGGCATCTGGCGCGGGTGCATGGTGGTGTTGCCCATGACGGAAAACACCGGCACCGGGTCCAGGTCGCCCGGCTGTTCGGTCATGGCCGACAGGTCGATGCTGCGGCCGTCGATGCGCGGCGGGGTGCCGGTTTTCAGGCGGCCCTGCGGCAGCTTCAGCTCCTTCAGGCGGGCCGACAGCGAGATCGCGGGCGGGTCGCCGGCGCGGCCGGCCGAGTAGTTCTGCAGGCCGACGTGGATCTTACCGTCGAGGAAAGTGCCGGCCGTCAGCACCACGGCAGGCGCCAGGAACTTCAGGCCGATCTGGGTGACGGCGCCGACCACACGGTCGCCCTCCACCATCAGGTCGTCCACGGCCTGCTGGAACAGCCACAGATTGGGCTGGTTTTCCAGGCGCGAGCGGATCGCCTGCTTGTACAGGATGCGGTCGGCCTGGGCGCGGGTGGCGCGCACGGCGGGACCTTTGGAGGAATTCAGGATGCGGAACTGGATGCCTGCCTCATCGGTGGCGATCGCCATGGCGCCGCCCATCGCGTCGACTTCCTTGACCAGGTGGCCTTTGCCGATACCGCCGATGGAAGGGTTGCACGACATCTGGCCCAGCGTCTCGATGTTGTGCGTCAGCAGGAGCGTCTTCTGGCCCATGCGGGCAGAAGCAAGGGCCGCCTCGGTGCCGGCGTGACCGCCGCCAACGACGATGACGTCGAATTGGGTAGGAAATAACATTTTTGGTATTGGGGTGAATGCGAGGAATGAGATCAGATTATAGAGTCTTTTTGCTGCTGCGACTTTTTTAGGCAGAAATATCGCCATGAAATTTCTGATTGTTCCACGTGGAACACTGCGATTGGCCAGGCCCGGACGTAAAAAAGGGCGCCGAAGCGCCCTCATCCACTGTTCCACGTGAAACAATCACTTCAGGAACGCGTCGTACCCGGTCTTGAAGATCAGTATCGTCACCACCACCAGGAAAAGGCGGCGCACAAAGCCGCTGCCATGTTTCAGCGCCAGCTTGGTGCCGAGGATGGAGCCGCACACCTGGCACACGGCCATCATCAGGCCCAGCTGCCACAGCAGGTGCCCGCTGTAGCCGAACCACACCAGCGCCGCAAAATTGCAGGCCACGTTGACCACCTTCGCCACGGCGGACGCCGCCAGGAAGTCGAAGCCGAAAAAGCGCACGAACAGGAACACCAGGAAGCTGCCGGTGCCGGGGCCGAAGAAGCCGTCGTAGAAGCCGATCAGCGCGCCGATCACCACCGCCCAGGCCTGCTCGCGGAAACCCGTGTGCAACGGCGCATGCACGCTGCCCAGATCCTTCTTGCAGAACGTGTAGACAGCCACGGCGATCAGCACCACCGGCAGCAGGCTGCGCATGAAGTCGGGCGGAATCTTGGTGACGGTGTAGGCGCCCAGGAAGGCGAAGATCAGCGCGGCCGCCGAGGCCGGCGCAGCGGTGGACCAGGCGATGCGCACCCGGCGCGCATAATTGACGGCGGCAGCGGCGGTGCCGAAGATGGAGGCCAGCTTGTTCGTTCCCAGCAAGGTGGCCGGTGCCGTGGTGGGAAATACCGAGAACACTGCCGGGATCTGTATCAGCCCGCCCCCGCCCACCACCGCATCGACCAAGCCCGCCGCGAACGCCGCCACACCCAACACCAGATAATCAACCATAACGCCCCACTGAACACCGCCTGCACGGAAACAACCAAGCCCATCATTGTACGGAAGAAACAGCCCCCCTGCCGAGCTGAGCCGCATTACCCCCGATCCGGGGTCAGACCCCGAAGTGGGGCGAATGCGGCTCAGCTCGCCAGGTTTTGGTGTAAGCTGGAATGCCAACATTCCACGCCAGCTACTAGCCGACCTCGCCATGAATGACTTCCCTGCTTTCGCTTTCAGCACCGTTGCCCACATCGTTTCTGAACTGGGCGCGGCCCGGAAACTGGGGGAGCATGTGCGCTCCCGCTTCCCGTCGGCGCAGCGCGCGCTGCTGGTGACCGATCCCGGCTTCCTGAAAACCGGACTGGTGCAGGCGCCGGCCGACAGCCTGGCGGCGGCAGGGTTCCACGTGAAAATCTATTCGGACGTGGTGGCCGACCCGCCGGAGCACATCGTGCTGGCTGCCGTGGCTGCCGCGCGCGAGCATGGCGCGGACGTGGTCATCGGCCTCGGCGGCGGCAGCTCAATGGACGTGGCCAAGCTGATTGCCGTGCTGGCGGCAAGCGAGCAGCCGCTGTCGGCGATCTACGGCATCGGCAACGTGAAGGGCGCGCGCCTGCCGCTGGTGCAGATTCCCACCACCGCCGGCACCGGCTCCGAAGTCACCAACATCGCCATCGTGACCACCGGCGAAACCACCAAGATGGGCGTGGTGGCGCCGCAACTGTATGCGGACCTGGCCATCCTGGACGCCGAGCTGACCATGGGCTTGCCGCCCATGGTGACCGCGGCCACCGGCATCGACGCCATGGTGCATGCGATCGAGGCCTACACCAGCCGTCATAAAAAGAATCCGCTGTCGGACATGCTGGCGCGCCAGGCGCTGGGGCTGCTGTCGCGCAATCTGATCCCGGCCTGCGAGAACGGCAGGAACCTGGCCGCGCGCCAGGCCATGCTGCTGGGCGCCATGCTGGCGGGGCAGGCCTTCTCCAACGCGCCGGTGGCAGCGGTGCACGCGCTGGCGTATCCGATCGGCGGCATTTTCCACGTGCCGCACGGCCTGTCGAACTCGCTGGTGCTGCCGCACGTGCTGCGCTTTAACGCGCCGGCGGCGGCGCCGCTGTATGCCGAGCTGGCCGGCATCGTGGTGCCGCATGCGGCGGGATCGGTGGAGGCGAGGGCGGAAGCGCTGGTTGTTGCAATGCAGCAGATCGCTGTGATGTCGGGGATAGAGCGCACGCTGCAGCAGGTCGGCATCGCGGAAAGCGACCTGGACCGGCTGGCCGACGACGCCATGCTGCAGACACGTTTGCTGGGCAATAACCCGCGCGAACTGACCCGCGCCGACGCGCGCGCCATCTACGCCGCAGCATTGTGATGCCTTGTGGTTTACTGTCGCCAATCGCCCCCCACCTGCGTTCGCAGGCGAGAGGCGGCCGGCAGGCTTAGTTGGGCACGTCCACCGTGGTGCTGGTGGCGGTGATGGCGTTGGCGCCGGCCGAGGCGGCAATTGGCGGCAGGTTGGCGACCGTGATCGGCACCGCGTTGCTGGCGCGCGTGGTGGTGCGCACCAGCTGCGAGGGCGGCAGCGGCGCACCGGCCGGGTTGCGCAGGTTGGCGTACACCGCGTCCAGTGCGCGGAACAGGTACACGTGCAGCGGCACCACCGCCGTCGGCAGCGCATTGCTGAACGAGTCGAAGTGGTTGGCGTTGGTCACCTCGATGTAGCGCAGCTTGCTGGCACTGCCCTCCACGCTGGCGTTCAGGCCCAGGTAGGCACGCGCCGCATGGTTGACCGGAATCAGCGCGTCGCTGCGGCCGGACACGATGATGGCCGGCTTGCCCTTCAGGTTGCCGCTTGCCAGCACTTCGCCGATGCCGGCTTTCACCCGGGCGCTCTGCTCGGCCAGCGTGCCGCTGAGCGCGGCGCCGGTGACCGGATTCGTCCCCGTGGCCAGCGAACGCAGGCACAGGAAGCCGTCCAGCGACTGGTCGGCCGCATTGGTCGACGGCGACACGCCCAGGTTGTAGGCCTTGGCGCCCCCTACCGAGTTTTCATAGATCACGCTGCCGATGATGCCGTTCTGGCTGGCGAAGCTGGACGCCTTGACGGCGGCCGCCATCGGCGCCGGCGCGCCGCTGGCGTCC
Organism: Massilia sp. NBRC 108631; assembly: GCF_059704565.1. Classification (NCBI taxonomy): domain Bacteria; kingdom Pseudomonadati; phylum Pseudomonadota; class Betaproteobacteria; order Burkholderiales; family Oxalobacteraceae; genus Massilia; species Massilia sp. NBRC 108631. Next base: position 254,758 of record NZ_BAAKJE010000066.1, on the reverse strand, counting down.
ACGCCGGCGAAGCTGAAGCCGCATACCTTGTCGAGCACGCTGAACTTGCCGTAGGCGTAGGCGTAGGTCACGGCCACCAGGATGTTGGTGCCGGCGTGGGCCGCCTGCAGCACTTCGGCCTCCGGCGTCCAGCCGTAAGCCTTCAGGCGCGCGCGGGCGTCGTTCTGCTGCTCGGCCAGGCTGCTGCCGGTCAGCAGGCCCTTGGCGGCCAGCGCGCTGCAGCGCCCGCCAGCGGCCACTTCGGCCAGGCAAGGCTGGTACAGCGCGGCAAAGGTCGAGTAGTCGAACAGCGGCTTGCCCTGGGAAGGCACAGAAGCGCCGCCAAGGCGCACGGAGTAGCCGGTGGCTGTCCTGGGCTGGATTTGCGGCTCGGTGGCCGCCACGGCGCTGATAAGGCCCTTGGTGTCCTGCTCTGCAGCAAGCAGGGCCGCGCCGGCGCCGTTGGAGATGCTGGAGGCGATCGCCACGCTGTTCTTCGGCGTCAGCCGCACCAGATGGCTTTTGCCGTCGGCCGCCAGCTGGCCATAGCGTTCGTTCAGCACGTAGTAGGCGAACTCCACCGCCTGCAGCGTGAGCTTGCCCCAATCCTTTTCCGGGTTCAGCTGCGAGTGCGCATGCTTGAAGGCGACCCGGCCAGGGTTGGCGGCGGCGAACGCGGTGCGCTCGGCCTCGCTGATGGCCGGCGCAAAGTTGGCGTTCTTGCCGGCCGCGGCGCGGGTGGCGCGCTGGCCGTTCTGCAGGTTCACGCTGTCGTCCTCAATGGTGTAGAGACCAGTCCCGCTGCCCTTGTCGGCGTAGGCCACGGCGCAGTTGTTCTTCAGGCCCCACTCCCCTGCGCTGCCGATGGCGCCGTAGATGCCGCGCGAGCCGCTGGAGGTGCCGGTGACGATGCAGGGGTTGACCGGGTCAAAGGTGGCCGGCACCTGCACCAGCAGGGTCACGTTCTGCTTGCCGGTGCCGTCGTCCGCATAGGCCACGTATTCGGTGCCCGCCACCTTGCCCTCGCCGCTGCCGGCCACGCCGGCCGCGTTCACGTTGGGGCCGTACATGGTGCCGTAGCCGCTGTTGGCGTTAATGTCGAGCACGGCGCGGTAGTTGGCATAGATGGCGTTGCGGCGCAGTTCGGCGGCGGTCGGCTTGAGCGGGTCGGCATACGCAGGCGCGGCGGCGGCGGCCAGGCCGGTGCGGCCCAGGCCCGCCGTCAGCAAGTCGTCCGAATTGCCGTCGTAGCTGGTGCTGGTGACCGTGCCCAGGTAGGACGGCAGCACGTTCAGTTCTTCCGGCGCGTTGTTGCTGTCGCCGCAGGAAGCGAGGGTGGCCACGGCGGCGGCCATTGCGGTGAGCCTGGCCATGCGGATGTTGTTCTTGTTCATGTCTCCTCCATGCTTGCAGTTGGTTGTGGTGGTTGTGTTGGTTGTAAATAAGAAGTGAAAAAAAACGCCGGACGAGTCCGGCGTTCTTGCTTGTTCAGGCTGGCTTCTTGTGACCGAAGCGCGCCACCATCTCCCCTATTATTCCGCGCCGGAACAGCAGCACGCAGGCCACGAAGATCAGGCCGGTGACCATGCTGACCGCTTCGCCCAGCGTGTTGAACCACTCCACGCCGGTCAGGCTGGCGAGCAAGGTGCCGATGTCGCCCAGCTTGTTCTCCAGCAGGATGATGATGACGGCGCCCAGCATCGGGCCGGCCAGCGTGCCCATCCCGCCCACCAGCGTCATCAGGATCACCAGGCCGGACATGGTCCAGTGCACGTCGGTCAGGGTTTCAAAGCCCAGCACCACGGTCTTGGTGGCGCCGGCCAGGCCGGCCAGCGCGGCCGACAGCACGAAGGCCATCAGCTTGTACTTGTCGACGTCGTAGCCCAGCGAGATGGCGCGCGGCTCGTTCTCCTTGATGGCTTTGAGCACCTGGCCGAACGGCGAATGCACGGTGCGCACGATCAGCGCGAAACCGGCCACGCAGATGGCCAGCACGATGAAGTACAGCACGGTGTCGTTGGCCAACTCGACCGTGCCCAGCAGTTTTCCACGTGGAACGCCCTGCAGGCCGTCCTCGCCGCCGGTGAACGGGGCGCGCAGCGCGCCGAAGTACACCATCTGCGCCAGCGCCAGCGTGATCATCGAGAAATAGATGCCCTGGCGGCGGATCGCCAGGCCGCCCATCACCAGGCCGATCAGCGCGGCGGCCGCCACGCCGGCCAGCAGGCCCAGCTCGAACGGCCAGCCCAGGTCGCGCAGCACGTAGCCGGCCACGTAGCCGGCGCCGCCGAAGAAGGCCGCGTGGCCGAAGGACAGCAGGCCGGTAAAGCCGATCAGCAGGTTGAAGGCGCAAGCGAACAGCGAGAAGCACAGCAGCTTCATCAGGAATACCGGATAGCCGACGAAGGGTGCGGCCAGCGCGATGGCAAAAGCGATGGCATAGCCTATGTTTTTATTCATGGATGCTTCCTCTTATTTCTCTTTGCCGAACAGGCCGGCGGGACGCAGCAGCAGCACGATGACCATCACCACGAACACCACCACGGACGATCCCTCCGGATAGAGCACGCGGGTCAGGCCCTCGATCACGCCCAGCGCCAGGCCGGTCAGGATGGAGCCCATGATGGAACCCATGCCGCCGATCACCACCACCGCGAACACCACGATGATCAGGTTGGAGCCCATCAGCGGCGAAACCTGGATGATGGGCGCGGCCAGCACGCCGGCGAAGCCCGCCAGCGCCACGCCGAAGCCGTAGGTCAGGGTGACCATCAGCGGCACGTTGATGCCGAACGCTTCCACCAGCTTGGGATTCTCGGTGCCGGCGCGCAGGTAGGAGCCGAGCTTGGTTTTCTCGATCACGTACCAGGTCAGCAGGCAGACCGCGAGCGAGGCCGCCACCACGAAGGCGCGGTAATTGGGCAGGAACATGAAGCCGAGGTCGGTGGCCCCCTGCAGCAGCGCCGGCGTCTCGAACGGCTGGCCGGACACGCCGTAGAAGGAGCGGAACACGCCCTCCACCACCAGCGTGATGCCGAAGGTGAGCAGCAGGCCGTACAGGTGGTCCAGCTTGTAGAGCCAGCGCAGCATGGTCTTTTCTATGACGATGCCGAACAGCCCGACCACGATGGGAGCCAGCGCCAGCATGGCCCAGTAGTTCAGGCCGAAATACGTCATGCCCATCCAGGCCAGGAAAGCGCCCATCATGTACAGCGCGCCGTGGGAGAAATTGATGACGTTCAGCAGGCCGAAGATCACGGCCAGGCCGAGCGACAGCATGGCATAAAAGGAACCGTTGACGAGTCCCAGCAACAGCTGGCTCATCCACGCGGACAGGGGGATATCGGTTATAGCCATGGCTCGCGAGATAAAAAATCACCGGGACCGGTGATGTGGTAGAGACATGCCGCCCCCTGCGGGGGGCGGCGCGGGTGCAGCTAAGTTATTTCCAGAGCGCGCACTTGGTTTCGGCCTTGGTCACATACGCCTGGTCGCCGGGTATGGTGGCCACCACCTTGTAGTAGTCCCAAGGATATTTCGAGTCCGCCGGCTTCTTCACTTCCATCAGGTACATATCGTGCACCATGCGGCCGTCCTGGCGGATCACGCCGCCCTTGGCGAACATGTCGTTAATCGGGGTCTTCTTCAGGTGCGCCATCACCTTGTCCGAATCATCCGTGCCGACCGCCTTCACGGCCTTCAGGTAGTTGGCGGTGGCCGAGTAGTCGGCTGCCTGCAGCATCGACGGCTCCTTCTTCATCTTCTCGAAGTAGCGCTTGGACCAGGCGCGGGTGTCCGGGTTCAGGTCCCAGTACCAGCCGTCGGTCAGGTACATGCCCTGGGTGGTGTTCAGGCCCAGCGAGTGCACGTCGTTAATGAAGATCAGCAGGCCGGCCAGCTTCATCTTCTTGGTGATGCCGAACTCGTTGGCCGCCTTGATCGAGTTGATGGCGTCGCCGCCGGCGTTGGCCAGGCCCAGGATCTGCGCGCCGGACGACTGCGCCTGCAGCAGGAAGGAGGAAAAGTCCGACGCCGACAGCGGATGCTTGACGCTGCCCAGCACCTTGCCGCCGGCCGCTTTCACCACGTCCGACGTGTCTTTCTCCAGCGACTGGCCGAAAGCGTAGTCGGCGGTCATGAAGTACCAGTTCTTGCCGCCCTGCTTGGCGATGGCGCCGCCGGTGCCGCGCGCCAGCGCCACGGTGTCGTAGGCGTAGTGCACGGTGTAAGGCGTGCATTCCTCGTTGGTCAGGCGGGCCGAGCCGGCGCCGATCGAAATGAAGATCTTTTTCTTCTCGCCCGCCACCTTGGCCATGGCCAGGTTGGCGCCCGAGTTGGTGCCGCCGATCAGCAGGTCCACGCCCTGCTGGTCGAACCATTCGCGCGCCTTTGAGGCGGCGATGTCGGCCTTGTTCTGGTGGTCGGCGGAGATGAATTCAACTTTCTTGCCGGCGATGACCACGCCGGCATCGGCGATCGCCATCTTGATCGCTTCCGCGCCACCCAGGCCGTCGATGTCGGAGTACAGGCCGGACATGTCGGTGATGAAACCGATCTTGATGGTGTCGCCGGACACCTGTGCTTGCGCGCCGCAGGCCAGGCCCAGGGCGCACGCTGCTGCGGTTGCGGTGGCGATAGTTTTGAGTTTCATATTTTTGTCTCCGTCCTAAGGGTTTTGTAGTGGTACGGTAAAAATCAGACGCCGAGCAGTTCGGTCAACACTGGCATCTTTGCGCTCAACTCGGATGCAGCAAAAGTCTCGACAATCTGACCATGCTCCATCACGTAAAACCGGTCCGCCAACGGAGCGGCGAAGCGGAAATTCTGTTCCACCATGACGATGGTGTAGCCCTTCGCTTTCAGGGTGGTGATCATGCGCGCCAGGCCCTGCACGATGACCGGCGCCAGGCCTTCGGAAATCTCGTCCAGCAGCAGCAGGCGCGCGCCGGTGCGCAGGATGCGCGCCACCGCCAGCATCTGCTGCTCGCCGCCCGACAGCCGGGTGCCCTGGCTGTGCTTGCGCTCCTCCAGGTTGGGGAACATGGCGTAGATCTCCTCGACCGGCATGCCCTTCTCGCCGGTGGCCAGCTGCGGCGGCAGCAGCAGGTTTTCCTCGGTCGACAGCGAGGCGAAAATGCCGCGCTCTTCGGGACAGTAACCGATGCCGAGGTGAGCCACTTTGTGCGTCGGCAAATCGATGGCTTCCACGCCGTTCACCTTGATGGAACCCTTGCGCGCGCCGGTCAGGCCCATGATGGCCCGCAGGGTGGTGGTGCGGCCAGCGCCGTTACGGCCCAGCAAGGTCACCACTTCGCCCGGCTGCACCGTGATGTTCACGTTGTGCAGGATATGCGATTCGCCGTACCACGCCTGCAGATTGCTGATTTCCAGTGCGGCCGCCATCAGTGCGCCCCCACCAGTTCGCTTGCCTCGGTGCCCATGTACGCTTCCATCACTTGCGGGTTCTTCGATACCTCGGCATAGCTCCCCTCGGCCAGCATGGCGCCGCGCTGCAGCACCGAAATCTTGTCGCAAATACCAGATACCACGTTCATATTGTGTTCCACCATCAAAATGGTGCGGCCGGCCGATACCTTCTTGATCAGCTCGGTTACCCGGTGCACGTCCTCGTGGCCCATGCCCTGGGTGGGCTCGTCCAGCAGCATCAGCTCCGGCTCCATCGCCAGGGTGGTGGCGATCTCCAGCGCGCGCTTGCGGCCGTAAGGCATGTCCACCGTGACGGTGTCGGCGAATTCGGTCAGGTCCACCTCGGCCAGCAATTGCATGGCGCGCGCGTTCAGCTGGTTCAGCGAGCGTTCGCTCTGCCAGAAATGGAACGTGGTGCCCAGCTGGCGCTGCAGGCCGATGCGCACGTTCTGCAAGACGGTAAGGTGGGGAAATACGGCGGAAATCTGGAAGGAACGGATCACGCCCATGCGCGCGATGTGCGCAGGCCTGGCGGCCGTGATGTCATTGCCGTTGAACAGGATCTGGCCCGAGGTCGGCACCAGGAACTTGGTCAGCAGGTTGAAGCAGGTGGTCTTGCCGGCGCCGTTGGGGCCGATCAAGGCGTGAATGTGGCCGCGCTGGACCTTCAGATTCACGTCGTTAACAGCAGTGAAACCCTTGAATTCCTTGGTCAAATTTCTTGTTTCCAAGATGAAGTTTGACATCGTATCTCCTGGTTATTCTTTATAAACTGCCAAATTTTCAACCGATCATACACACAAAAAAAATCGTGAACAATACAGTATAAATACCATCAAGATAGCAAGTTTGGCTACAAACTGGGCAGTTTGATCTGGCTCAAAGTATGGCGCAAGGATCAGGAGTCTTTCCAGGTAGAACGTATGATCTGCGCGGCTTTCTCGGCAATCATGATGGTCGGGGAGTTGGTATTCCCAGACGTTATAAAGGGCATCACCGAGGCGTCCACCACCCGTAGTCCAGCTACACCGCGCACGCGCAATGCGCTGTCGACCACAGCGGAAGTGTCGTTTTTTCGCCCCATGCGGCAAGTGCCCACCGGGTGGAAGATGGTGGTGCCGATGGCACTGGCCGCCGCCGCCAGTTCCTCGTCGGTCTGGAACGCCGGCCCCGGCTTGAATTCCTGCGGCGAATACCTGGCCAGCGCGGGAGCGGCGGCGATGCGGCGCGTCAGCTTCAGCGCGTCGGCCGCCACCTGGCGGTCCTCCGGCGTGCTCAGATACATCGGCGTAATCTTGGGCGGCGCATAGGAATCCGCGCTGGCGATGCGGATATGGCCGCGCGACGTGGGGCGCAGATTGCACACGCTGGCAGTGAAGGCCGGGAAAGCATGCAGCGGATCGCCGAACTTCTCCAGCGACAGCGGCTGCACGTGGTATTGCAGGTTCGGCGTGGCCTGGCCGGGGTCCGAGCGGGCGAACGCGCCCAGTTGCGACGGCGCCATCGACATCGGTCCGCTCTGGAACATCGCGTACTCCATGCCGATGCGCATCTTGCCGAACCAGTTGCTGGCCAATACATTCAGCGTCTTCACGCCGTTCACCTTGAACACCATGCGCAGTTGCAGATGGTCCTGCAGATTGGCGCCCACGCCGGGCAGGTCCGCCACCGGTGTGATGCCGAGATCGCGCAGCATACCCGCCGGCCCGATGCCCGACAGCTGCAGCAACTGCGGCGAGCCGACCGAGCCGGCCGCCAGGATGGTTTCGCGCGTGGCCTGCGCCTGCCAGCGCGTGCCGCCCCCGGTGAACGCCACGCCGGAGCAGACGGGCCCCTGCTCGCCCTGCTCCACCAGCAGCTTTTCCACGTGGCAGCCGGTCATCAGGGTCAGGTTGGGGCGCGTGGTGGCCAGCTTCAAGAACGCCTTGGCCGTGTTCCAGCGGATGCCGCGCTTCTGGTTCACCTCGAAATAGGCGCAGCCCAAGTTGTCGCCGCGGTTGAAATCGTCCACTTTGGGAATGCCGGTCTGGTCGGCCGCGTCGCGGAAAGCATCCAGGATCTGCCAGGACAGGCGCTGCTTTTCCACCCGCCACTCGCCGCCCGCGCCGTGGAAATCGCTGGCGCCGCCGTGATGGTCCTCGCTCTGGCGGAACAACGGCAGCACCGCGTCCCAGCGCCAGCTGTCGTCGCCGCATTCCTCGGCCCAGCGGTCGTAGTCGCCGGCCTGGCCGCGCATATAAATCATGCCGTTGATCGAGGAACTGCCGCCCAGTACTTTGCCGCGCGGATAAATCAGGCTGCGCCCGCCCAGGCCGGGATCGGCCTCGGTGCGGTACAGCCAGTCGGTGCGGGGATTGTTGATGCAATGCAGATAGCCCACCGGGATATGGATCCACAGATAATCGTCCTTGCCGCCCGCCTCGATCAGCAGCACTTGCACGTTTTTATCGCGCGTAAGGCGGTTGGCGAGAACACAGCCGGCAGTGCCGGCGCCGATGATGATGTAGTCGAACTGTCCTGCAGATTCCAAAATCCACTCCTTGCGCCTAGGGCTAAGTCAGACTGCTTGCATTTCCTTCACCAGCGTTTCCACCAGCCGGGCCGCCGGCATGCCGCGCGCCCGGTCCACGCTGCTGCCGCACCACAGCGACATCCACTCCGTGTCGCCGCGCCGCGCCGCCTCCGCGCGGATGCTGCCGGTCAGCGCGTTCTGCACCGGATAGGCGGGCACTTCCAGTTCCACCTCCGCCATCATCTGCATGAAACGGTTCTCCAGGCCGCGCGCATAGCGGCCGGAAAACGCGCGCGTCTGCCGGGTCGGGCGCGCGCCGGCCGTCAGCAAAGCCTGCTTGTACGCCGGGTGGATGCCGGATTCATTGGTCACCAGGAAAGCCGTGCCCATTTGCACCGCCTTGGCGCCGGCCGCCAGCGCGCGCCGGATATCCTTGCCGTCCATGATGCCGCCGGCCGCGATCACCGGTATCCGCACCGCCGCCACCACCGCCGGCAGCAGCTCGAAGGTGGTCAGTGTGGCGTCCTTCTGCGCGCCGATGAAGGTGCCGCGATGGCCGCCCGCTTCCACTCCCGACGCCACCACCGCGTCCGCACCCGCCGCCTGCCAGGCCAGCGCCTCGGCGATGGTGGTCACCGTACCCACCACGGCAATGCCAGCGGCATGCAGCCGCGCGACCTGGGCCGGCGTCAGGATATCGAAAGTAAAACTGGCCACGGCGGGACGCAGTTCCAGCAGCGTTTCAAACTGCGCGGCGAAATCCTCGCACCACTTGGCAGGCGTCGGCAACTGGTCCCAGCCCAGTTCCTCGTAAACCGGCTTCAGCAGTTCCTTGGCGCGCGCCAGATCCGCTGCGGACGGCGTGGGCGTTCCCTGGACAAAGAAATTGAGCAAGAAAGGCTGCGCCGTCAGGGCGCGGATGGCCGCCACCTGGCTGCGCAGCGTGTCCGGCGACAGCAGCGAAGCGGCCAGCGAGCCCAGCGCGCCGGCGTTCGATACGGCCGCAACCTGCTCGGGCGTATTGCCGCCGCCGGCAGTCGGCCCCTGGATGATGGGATGGGAAAACAGGGACAGCAACTCCATAACAGCCTCCTGAGGCCTGTTGATAACTATCTGGATATCCACAGGCATGATTTGTGAGTAAGCAAAAGCTAAACCTGGACGCCAAAAATTGTCCAGATACAGTCCTTTCGCCGTACACCGTTTACGCGCCGCCTTGTACAAGACGCAAACGACTGATTCTAATCCAGTTAACCCGGTTATCCACAGAAAAGTGGCGACGTTAACAACTACTATTATTTTGTATACACAGCTTTAAAGTAAACCAAAGGCCGACGCTGCGTCACTTCCGCAACGAAAGCCACTGCGAATGTTGGCTTCTTGAAAAATTTGATTCTCGCCAGCTTGGCCTTTCCCCTATACTGAAATGGCAGCGATCACTCAGCCGGAAGCCGGAGTTGCCGTGGCCATACAGCGCAAAAAAACGGAAATCGTCCGCTCCAAAGCCTACCTGCGCTTTCGCCAGCGCTTGTTGTCCGGCTTGCTGACCATGGCGCTGATCGCCATCGGCATAGTCGCCTGGCAACTGCACACCGCCTATCTGGACCGGGAAGCCGGCTTGCGCCGGCAAACCCAGCACTTCGCGCGCGCCATGGAAGCCCATGTGCTGTACGCGATCCAGTTTGCCGACCTGTCGCTGATCGGTTTTTCCAATGCCATCAAGGTCTTGCCGCCCAACAGTTCGGCAGAGTCCATCGCCGCCCTGCTTTCCTCGCGCAGCAGCTCCTTCACGCACGATTTCTGGATCAGCTTTATCGACGCCAACGGCAAAGGCGTCGCCACCTCCAACCATCTGCCCATTAACGGCGTCGACTACAGCGACCGCGACTATTTCCAGTTCCACCAGGACAGCGCATCGCCGCACCAGCTCTTCATTGGCGGCCCCACGCTGGGGAAAGTATCGAAGAAAAAATTGTTTTACCTCAGCCGCAGAGTGGAAAGCAGCGACGGCCGCTTCCTCGGCGTCATCGTCGCCCCGCTGGATGCCACGCGGTTCGCCGCCGTCTTCGAGAATTCCCGGATCACGGACGACGTCTCCATCACCCTGGTGCACCGCAACGGCCGCATCATCGCGCGCGCGCCGCTGTTCGAAGAGGCCTACAACCTGGACCTGTCCAGCGGCGTGTTGTTTGCCAGCCTGAAAGACAGCCTGATCGGCACCTTCCGCACGCCCAGCCAGGTGGACAAAGTGTCCCGCCTGTTCAGCTACCGCGCACTGAACAATTTGCCGCTCATCATAGTTGTCGGCGGAACCGACAAGGATGCGGTCTGGTTCGCCAGCCCCACCTTCATCGTCGCCGGCGGCGGCCTGGCCCTGCTGCTGTTGCTGATACTGCTCAGCGGCATGTTTGCGCTCAAATCCTATGCAAAACTGGAAGAACGCGAGCTGCGCTACCGCCAGCTGTACGAATCGAGCCGCGAAATGGAAGCCAAACTGTCGGCCAGCGAGCAACGACTGCGCCTGATCGCCGACAATCTGCCCATCCTGATCACCTACATCGACCGCCAGGAACGCTACACCTTCACCAACCGCCGTTTCGATGAAGTGTTTGAAATCGGGCCGCAGGCGGCGCTGGGGCGCAAAGTGGAAGAAATCGTGGGTCCGGCTGCCTACGCGTTGTCCCAGCCGCACCTGCAGCGTGCCATGGCCGGCCAGGTGGTCCATTTCGAGCGTCCGATCCAGACCCGGCACGGCCAGCGCTGGGACGGTATCACCTATGTGCCCGATTACGATGCAAACGGACAAGTACGCGGCCTGTTCGTCATGGCCGAAGACATCACCGCCCGGCGCGCCACCGACGAAACCATGAAGCTGGCCAGCCTGATGTACCAGAACAGCAGCGAAGGCATGATGGTGACGGACGCCGACGGTAAGATCCTGTCGGTCAATCCGGCCTTTTCCCGCCTCAGCGGCTATAGCGAAGACGAAGTGAAGGGCCACTGGGCCTACGAACTGACCTCCGGCCGGCAGGACCAGGAATTTTTCCGCAAGATGCAGCACGCGCTGCGCCAGACCGGAGAATGGGAAGGCGAAGTCTGGCACCAGAACAAGCAAGGTGAGCACTACCTGGTATCGCTGCGCTTCAACGCCGTGTTCGACGAGCGCGGCCAGGCCTACCGGCGCGTGGCGCTGTTCTGCGACATCACCAAGCGAAAAGCCACCGAAGAACTGATCTGGCGCCAGGCCAACTTCGACGCCCTGACCGGATTGCCGAACCGGCGCATGTTCCAGGAGCGCATGCGGCTGGAAATGAAGAAGTCCGACCGCGCCGCCTTGCCAATGGCGCTGGTTTTCATCGACTTGGACGGATTCAAGGCCGTCAACGACAGCCTGGGCCATTCCATGGGCGACGTCCTGCTCAAAGAAGTGGCGGACCGGCTCAGCCACTGCGTGCGCGGCACCGACACCGTGTCCCGGCTGGGCGGTGACGAGTTCACCGTCATCCTTGGCGAGCTCAAGGACAGCACCGACGTGCAGCGCATTGCCCGGGACATCCTCGAGAACCTCGCTACGCCCTTCAAATTGGGGCCGCAAATCGTCCACATATCCGCCAGCATCGGCATTGCCTTGTATCCGGAAGACGCGGTGGACCCGGAAACCCTGCTCAAACAGGCCGACCAGGCCATGTATTCAGCCAAACAGCAGGGGCGCAACCGCTACCACTACTACGCAAGCAGCTAGCCTGTTGATAAGTCCATGGATATCCACAGGATGAGATGTGAGTAAGGAAGTGGAAAGTCCGGCGCTCAACATTTGTCCAAGTTTTACCCCTGCACTGGTACAAGCCTTGTCCAGCACCTTATCTTTTCTCCAAATCCCTGTTTTTTAAGCAGTTAACGTAGTTATCCACAGCGAAGAGGACGTTTACTATTACTATCATTTTATATAAAAGCCTTAGTTAACAAACTAAAGAAGCCGCTGATTTGCATGCAAGGGACTGCAGGACAAAAAACTGCGAAAAACACGTAATGTGGATAACCTCATGCATATCCACAGGATGACTTGTGCGTAAACCAGCCACTTCTGCACAGTGAAAATCTTGTCCAGAAGTCGTCCTGCGTAGATACAATGCTTGTTCAGGTGCTTGTAAACGCTGTAAACCCCTGATTCTTAGCTTGTTAACAGACTTATCCACAGAAAAGCGCTGGTTTACTATCTACTACTATTTTTTATATATATCTTTGTTGTAAACCTATAAAAAAACGCGAAGCCCAAAAACGGAGGAAAAATGCGTCTTGGCATCATCAGCGCACTCGCTGAAGAGCAAAACGGACTGATAGAAGCCATGGAAAGCCCGAACAAAGCGAGCCACGGCATGCGCGACTACACCGCAGGCAAGCTATGGAACGTAGACACGGTCTGCGTGCTGTCCCGCATAGGCAAAGTAGCTGCCGCCATGACTGCCAGCATCCTTGTGGAAAAGTTCGGCGTTACCCACATCGTCTTCACCGGCGTTGCCGGCAGCGGCGACCTGGGCGTCAGGGTGGGAGATGTGGTGGTTGCAGACAGTCTGGTGCAGCACGACATGGACGCCAGCCCGCTGTTTTCGCGCTTCGAAATCCCGTTAACAGGCCAATCGCACATCGCCAGCGACCGCGAACTGACGCGCCGCCTGGCAGCGGCAGCCCGCGACTTCCTGCAAAACGAGCCCGGCAGCCCCCAATTTCATCGCGGACTGATTGCCAGCGGAGACCAATTCATCAACAAACGCAGCCAGATCGCCGCGCTCAAGGATGCATTGCCCGAATTACTGGCAGTAGAAATGGAAGGCGCAGCGGTTGCGCAAGTGTGTTTCGAGCTGGGCATACCGTTCAGCGTCATCCGCACCATCTCCGACAACGGCAATGAAGACGCCGCGGTCGACTTCATGCACTTCGTCCAGACAGTCGCCTCCCGCTACGCCTACGGCATCCTCAAAAGCTTCTGTGGACAAACCTGAAGTTATCCCCACGCGCGCTCATTTCCTGCCCGACAAATGGGGTCAGGGTTAATTATCCCGGGCGCAAGGTCTGCCGGGCAGCAAGATGTCGCACCGCACTTCCGTCATTTTTTCCACCTTGTGGAGAAACTCCGGGTTACCCACAGGCTTGTTGTGGTTGAGTGCGTTGCGTATTGCGTGCAGAAGATCGTCGCCTAGGCGGCTGCCGAAGATAGCGCGATAAGTGGACTGCCTTTCAGCGGCGTCTTTTCCCAGGCCCATGTACAGCTCGTGCTGCGTGAGCAAAGGATTCCGTTCTCCCAGCGCGTTGGCGCGAAAGCTGCTCCAGCGGTAGAGGTCCGGCGCCTTCACCATGCGCGCCCGCACCGGATTGAGCTCGATGTAACGGTGACAATGGAACAAATAGGCTTCGGCCTGCACCAGCGAAGAACGATAGCGACCCTCCCACAGCGTGCCGGACCTGTCGTACTTTTCGTTGATGTAGCGTACATACCGCCGACCCATGGACATAAACAGCCTGGCCACGCTGTCGCGATGCTCGGGCGTGAGGAGCAAATGCACGTGGTTCGTCATCAGCACATAGGCATGCAGCGAGCATGCATGCTCGTCGAGCGCACGGCCCAGGCAATGCAGATAGAACTCGTAGTCGTCATCGTCGAAAAAGCAGTCGGCGCGATTGTGTCCGCGCTGCACCAAGTGCAGGGGAACGCCGTCTAGCTGGATGCGGGGTGGGCGGGACATTTGGCAAGCTTATGCCGGGCAGCAATTGGCGTCATGACGTGACGCAATAATTGCAAAATTAATTAACCCTGACCCCATTTTGGTTTGGGGCAAAAAAAAGCCAGGCGGGGTGCCTGGCTTGAGGGGAGACGCCGGAAATTTAGGCGCTGAGGGTCATCAGGCTGGCGTTGCCGCCGGCCGCCGTGGTGTTGACGCACAGGGCGCGCTCGGCTACCAGGCGCCACAGGGGGATGGCTTCTTCCGCCGAGGTGTCGATAACGGCCACCAGAGCCCCGTCACGGGCCGCCAGCTGCTCGCGTACACCCGGGGCCAGGGCGGACTCAACCAGCGCCACCTGGAAGCTGCAATCGATGCTGGCGAGGCTTGCCGCCTGCTTGACCTGGTCCAGCACCGCCGCCGGCAGGTCCGCCGGCAGCGATGCCGATACCACCACCGCCCGGTTGCCCGTCGCCAGCACAGCGGCGATCTGGTTCAGCAGCACCTCGGCCGAGTTGGCCAGGCAGACCACGTTGCCGCGCGAAGCGAAGCGCAGGGTGTTGCGCTCGCCCGTCGGGCCCGGCAGCTCGATGGTGCTGCCCAAGGTGGTGCTGTGGGCGTACTGGTCGGCCAGCGAGACCAGGCGCTCGCGTCCCTGCCCCTTGGCCCACACTTCCAGCGCGTCCAGCGCCGGCGTGGCCAGGCGGGCGTGCTGGGCCGGCGCGGCGGCGCCGCGCTGCAAGCGCTTGAGGTACAGCGGGCCGCCGGCTTTCGGGCCGGTGCCGGATTTGCCTTCGCCGCCGAACGGCTGCACGCCCACCACCGCGCCGACGATGTTGCGGTTGATGTAGATGTTGCCGACGTGCGCGCGGGCGGTGATGAAGTCGATCGTCTCGTCAATCCGCGAGTGCACGCCCAGCGTCAGGCCGTAGCCGCTGGCGTTGATCTGCTCGACGATCTTGCCCAGGTCGGCGCGCTTGTAGCGGATCACGTGCATCACGGGGCCGAACACTTCCTTGCTCAGCTCGTCAAGCGAGCGGATTTCCAGCACGGTCGGCGGCACGAAGGTGCCGGCCGAGGCCACCGGCAGGTTCAGCGAGAAGTGATTGAGCGCGGATTTTTTCATCGCGTCGATGTGGTTCAGCAGGTTCTGCTGCGCTTCGCTGTCGATCACGGGGCCGATGTCGGTGACCAGGCGGTCCGGGCTGCCGATGTTGAGCTCGCTCATCGCGCCCTTCAGCATTTTGATGGTCTTGTCGGCAATGTCTTCCTGCAGGAACAGCACGCGCAGCGCGGAGCAGCGCTGGCCGGCGCTGTCGAACGCGGACGAGATCGCGTCCTGCACCACTTGCTCGGGCAGCGCGGAGGAGTCGACGATCATGGCGTTCTGGCCGCCGGTTTCGGCGATCAGCGGGATGTCCGCGCCCTCGGCCACGGCGCGCTTGGCCAGGGTGCGGTTGATCAGCTGCGCCACTTCGGTGGAACCGGTGAAGATCACGCCTTTGACGCGCGCGTCGTTGCACAGGCCGGCGCCGACCACTTCGCCGCGGCCCGGCAGGAATTGCAGCGCGGCGCGCGGGACGCCCGCTTCGTGCATCAGTTCGACCGCGCGGTGGGCGATCAGCGGGGTTTGCTCGGCCGGCTTGGCCAGCACCACGTTGCCGGCCGCCAGCGCGGCGGCGGCCTGGCCGGTGAAGATGGCCAGCGGGAAGTTCCACGGGCTGATGCAGGTCACGGGACCAAGCGCCAGCGTATTGGCGGACGAGCCCACCTGCTGCGCGTAGTAGCGCAGGAAGTCCACCGCTTCGCGGATCTCGGCGACGGCGTTGGGCAGCGACTTGCCCGCTTCGCGGATGGCCAGCGCCATCAGCTCCAGCATGTTTTTCTCGAACAGGTCGGCCGCGCGCATCAGCGCGGCGGCGCGCAGCGACGGCTCGGTGGTTTGCCAGTCCATGGCGTAGGCGCTGGCGCTGGCCAGCGCGCTGTCGACATCGGCGGCGGTCGCTTCGGTGACGCTGCCGACCACGTCGCTGCGCTGGGCCGGGTTGATCACCGCTTGCGATGGCTGGCCGATGGTCAGCGCGCCCGCCAGCAGCGGGCCGGCGCTCCAGCTGCGCGGCTCGGCCAGCGCGGCGGCCACCTGGCGCAGCACGTCCTCGTTGGACAGGTCCAGGCCGGCCGAGTTGCGGCGCTCGTCGCCGAACAGGTCCAGCGGCAGGCGGATGGCCGGATGCGGCAGGCCGCCCTGTTCGCGCGCGGCGTCGATCGGGTTCTTGATCAGCGATGCGACCGGAATCGCTTCGTCCACGATCTGGTTGACGAAGGAGGAGTTGGCGCCGTTTTCCAGCAGGCGGCGCACCAGGTAGGCCAGCAGCGTTTCATGCGAGCCGACCGGGGCGTAGATGCGGCAGGCCTTGTCCAGGTTGTCCTTGCCCACCACCTGGTCGTACAGCGATTCGCCCATGCCGTGCAGGCACTGGAACTCGTAGTTGCTGACGCCCGCTTCCTTGGCCCAGGTGTAGATGGTGGCCAGGGTTTGCGCATTGTGGGTGGCGAACTGGGCAAAAATGCGGTCGGTGGCGCCCAGCAGCTTCTGCGCGCACACCAGGTAGGACACGTCGGTGTACACCTTGCGCGTGTAGACCGGGTAGCCGGGCATGCCGTCCACCTGGGCGCGCTTGATCTCGGCATCCCAGTAGGCGCCCTTGACCAGGCGCACCATGAATTTGCGGCCGCTGCGCTTGGCCAGGTCGATCAGGTAGTCGAGCACGAAGGGGCAGCGCTTCTGGTAGGCCTGCACCACGAAGCCGATGCCGTCGAAGCCTTCCAGCGCCGGGTCGAACGCCATGGCTTCCATCAGGTCCAGCGACAGTTCCAGGCGGTCGGCTTCTTCGGCGTCGATGTTCAGGCCGATGTTGTATTGCTTGGCCAGCAGCACCAGCGCGGTCAGGCGCGGCAGCAGTTCTTCCATCACGCGGGCGTGCTGGGCGCGCGAGTAGCGCGGGTGCAGCGCGGACAGCTTGACCGAGATGCCCGGGCCGTCCTTGATGCCGCGGCCGTCGGACGCGCGGCCGATGGCGTGGATCGCTGTCTCGTAGGCGGCGTAGTAGTTGGCCGCGTCCGCTTCGGTCAGCGCCGCCTCGCCCAGCATGTCGTAGGAATAGCGGTAGCCGCGCGCTTCGTTGGGCTGGCCGTTCTTGATCGCCTCGGCTATGGTCTGGCCGGTGACGAACTGGTTGCCCAGCATGCGCATGGCCAGGTCCACGCCTTTGCGGATCAGCGGTTCGCCGCCCTTGGCGATCAGGCGCGTGATGGCCGAACCCAGGCCCTGTTCGCTGCTCGAGCCGACCAGCTTGCCGGTTACCAGCAGGCCCCAGGTGGCGGCGTTGACGAACATGGACGGCGATTCGCCCAGGTGCTTGCGCCAGTCGCCCTTGCTGATCTTGTCGGCGATCAGGCGGTCGGCGGTGGCGCTGTCGGGTATGCGCAACAGTGCTTCGGCCAGGCACATCAGCGCCACGCCTTCTTCCGACGACAGCGAAAACTCGTGCATCAGCGCGTCCACGCCGGAGGCGCGGGTGCGTTCCTTGCGCACCGACGACACCAGGCGGTGCGCCAGCGCCTGTGCGTCGGCGGTGCCGCTTTCGCGCACCTGCCCCAACAGCCACTGCACGGCGCCGGCTTCGTCGCGGCGGTAGGCGGCTGTGATGGCGGCGCGCAGCGGGCTGGGCTGGCGCAGGATTTCGGCTTGCAAGGTGGAGAACGGAGTGGCCGGAGCCGGGGTGGCTGCTTGCATGAAGAGAGGCTTTCTACAATGAGGATTTCAACGCGCACACAGTAAAAAACGCCCGTCCGGCACCAGGCTGGGCGAGCGTAATCGTCTGTTTTGCTACCGCGCTGCTAATGATTCGATTGTAGAGTGAAATCTTCTGGATTAATTCTGGTATTACTAAAGACTAGCCATACATAGTTTTTGATGAGAGAATTTAACCAAATATAATTTGAGGGGGATAACTCATGCTGGACAAGATCAGTAAGAAGATACTGATGGAGCTACAGAGCGACGGACGCATCAGCAACGTGGAGCTTGCTGCGCGTGTCAACCTGTCGCCTGCGGCATGCCTGGAACGGGTGCGCAAGCTGCACGAGTCCGGCTACATCATGGGCTACACCGCCCAGCTCAACCCGCAATTGCTGGATGTGTCGCTGCTGGTGTTTATTGAAGTGGTGCTAGATCGTACCACGCCCGAAGTCTTTGATGCATTCAAACATAGCGTCCAGGTGATCCCCGAAGTACTCGAGTGCCATATGGTGGCCGGCGGTTTCGACTACCTGGTGAAGGCGCGCGTCAAGGACATGGCGGCCTACCGCGAGTTCCTGGGCAAGACCTTGCTGCAAAAAGGCGTGCGCGAGACGCATACATATGCTGTGATGGAGGAAGTAAAAAATACGAGCAAGCTGCCGATCAAATAACTGATTTGCAAGCCTAAGCCGCTACTAGGGAGGTCAGATGAAGTTGCAGCACAAGCAGGTGCGACAGATTTTACGGATACTCGGCGCCACGGCGGCGGGCGCTTTGGCAGCGTGGCTGGCACAGACGGCTGGCGCCGGCGCGCTGTGGCAGGCCACCCTGGCTGGCCTGGTGGCGGCGCTGACGGCGCAGCTGGCCCAGGCGGCGGCCGGCAACGGCGACGACGGCACGCGCCGCTTCGCGCACACGGTGGGCGAGGAAATCGACGCCATCATGATAGGCGCGGCGGAGACCTCTTACTTCGTCGATTCCGTCAAAAAGAAAATCGAAAGCGACGTGCGCACGGCCAGCGAGATCGTGGCCAGCTCCAGCCACAACGCGCGCGCCACCGAGCAGATCGCGGCCAACGCCGAGCGCGCCGCGCAGGTGGCGGCGCGGGTCCGCGCCGAAACCGAAACCGGCCGCGCCGAGGTCGACCAGGGCCTGTCCCGCATCAGCCGCGCCCGCGGCGACGCGCAGCAGGCAGCGGCCACCATGGTCAGCCTGCAGGAAAAGGCCAAGCGCATCTACGGTTTCACGGAAGCCATCACCGAAATCTCCGCGCGCACCAACCTGCTGGCGCTGAATGCCGCCATCGAGGCCGCGCGCGCCGGCGAACAGGGGCGCGGCTTTGCGGTGGTGGCCGGCGAAGTGCGCCAGCTGGCGCAGCGCACCAAGGAAGCCACCGACGAGATCAGCGCCATGGTGCGGGCCATTAACGAGCAGGCCGTGTCGGCCACCGCCGGCATGGCTTCGCTGGCCGGCATGGTGAGCGAGGCGGCCGGCAATGTGGAAACGGTGCACGGGCTGCTGAGCAGTATCGAGCAGTCGTCCGGCGTGTCGGAAAAAGAGATCGGGCAGATCGCCCAGGCTTCGCGCGAGCACGTGGAAACCACGCGCGTGATCGCGGACGCCATCACCCAGATCCGCGACAGCATGCTGTCCACCGACGCCGAGCTGCCGCGCGCCACAGGTTCCGCGATGGCGCTGGCCGAGCGCGCCGAAGTCATCACGGCGGCGCTGGGCCTGTCGGAGATACCGACCGCGCACGATGAAATCCGCACAGCGGCGCAGACAGCCGCAAAGGAAGTGGGCAAGCTGTTCGAGGCGGCCATCGCCAGCGGCAAGATCACGCACGCGGCGCTGTTCGACCGGCAGTACACGCCGATCCCGAACACCGACCCGCCCAAGCACAACACCAGGTTCGACGCCTTCACCGACCGCGTGCTGCCGGACTTGCAGGAAAGCCTGCTGGCGCGCATGCCGCACCTGGCGTACGCGGGCGCGGTGGACAACAACGGCTACTTCCCCACCCACAACAAGAAGTTCTCGCAGCCGCTGACGGGCAATTACGATGTCGACATCGTCAACAACCGCACCAAGCGCATCTTCAGCGACCGCACCGGCAAGCGCTGCGGCTCAAACACCAAGCCCTTCCTGCTGCAAACCTACAAGCGCGACACGGGGGAAGTGATGCATGACTTGTCGGCGCCTATCTTTGTCAACGGCCAGCACTGGGGCGGGTTCCGCATCGGCTACCGCTCGGCTGCGCACTGATCGGCGCGCGGTGACGGGTGAGCGGCACCGCCGCTTAACCCGCCGGCTCAGTAGGTATCGCTGCGCGGGCTGGTGCCCGGCGCGGTGCGCTGGGCCACGCTGTTCATGCCTTCCAGGTTGGCACGCAGCCATTTATGCGCCGGGCTGCGCGCGTCGCGCTCGTGCCAGAGCATGTCCAGGTGCACCGCCGGTAGCGTGAACGGCAGTTCCTTGTGGATCAGTGCCTCCGTCATGCCGGTGGAGGCGATCAGGTGCTTGGGCAGCACGGTGATCAGGTCCGAGTTGGCCACCACGCGTCCGGCCGTGAAGAACTGGTTCACCGTCAGCAAAATGCGCCGCTCGCGCTGGATCTGCGCCAGCGCTTCGTCCACCAGGCCGTGTGCGCGTCCCGAGAAGCTCACCAGCAGGTGGTTGGCCGCGCAATAGTTCTCCAGCGTCAGGTCGCTCTTGGCCAGCGGATGGTCGCGCCGCATCACGCACACATAATGTCCGGAATACAGGCGCTCATGGCGAATCGGCGAACTGGTGTCGCTCGACAGTTGGGCCGCCACGCCGGGGAAAAAGCCCACCGCCAGGTCCACGTCGCCGCGCAGCAGCATCGGGCGCGGTTCGCGCGTGGTCAGCGGCACCATGCGCACGTTCACCCCCGGCGCCTCGCGTTCGATCGAACGCATCAGCGACGGCAGCCAGAAGGCGGCGGTGGCGTCGGCCATGGCCAGGCGGAAGGTGGCATGCGCCTTGGACACGTCGAAAGTCTCGGGCGTGACCGCCGCCTCCAGGCTGGCCAGCGCGCTGCGCACGGACGGCCACAGGGCCTCGGCGCGCGGGGTCGGCTTGACGCCGTAGGCGGTGCGGATCAGCAGTTCGTCGCCCAGGCTTTCGCGCAGGCGCTTGATGGCGTTGGAGACGGCCGGCTGGGTCATTGCCAGGTGGCCGGCGGCACGGGTGAGGTTTTGCTCGGTCATCACCGCGTCGAATACACGCAGCAAGTTCAAGTCCAGCGTCAGGAAGCTCATAAATACTCGGCTCGGTGGTAAGGACTCTTATTCACGTTCCGTATAGTTGATATCGGGAAACGGAATTGGATTTATATGTTGCAGCGCACTATAGTGACACTTGATTGTAATTGCACCTGAACTTCAATGTCTACCTTCATTTCTGCTGTACAAGCCTTAACTACTGGAATTTCTATCATGGAAGCCGTTCAAATCCTGCTGGGCGCCGTGCTGGCGCTGGCCATGCTGCTGTTGTTCAAGCCGCTGCTGCGCGGTATCGCGCGTGCGCTGCTGCTGGTGGTGAAACCCAAGCTGAGCAAGGAAGAACGGCTGCAGCGCCGCCTGATGAAGGACGCCATGATGCTGAACCGCATGCTGAATTCGATGGAAAGCGCCCCCAGCCACGCCGCCGAATTGCGCGCCATGGCCGCCCGCGCCTGAGTTGCCCAAGATTTACGCAGCACAGATGGTATTGCGCGGCAGAACGGTTTAATACGTCTGCCGCGCCGCAACAACTTTATTTTTCCCCCAGCAGCTGAGGCTTCAGCGAGCTGTCCACCGGCTTGTCGCCCAGCCAGATGCGCAGGATGGCGTTATAGAACGCCACGTCCGGCAGCGTGCCTCCGACATTCTTGCCGTTCAACATCACCTGCGAACCGGTACCCGGTATCCAGTCCACCGTCAGCACATCGCCCTTCTTCAGCGCGGGGAACATGGCGAACATTTCACCGAATTGTTTGGTTTGCGGCACCAGCTTGGCGCGCTCGGCCGCGTCCGTGTTGTCATTGAGGCCACTCATGAAGGCTTTGCCGAACTCGTCCGACGTGAGCTCGCGCAGCACCACGATTTTCACACGGCGCGGGCCCTCGGCGGCCAGGATCTCGGCCACGGTCGATTTCTTTTCAGGGAGATACAGGCCCAGCGCGTAGACCTTGAAGATGACTTTGGTGCGCAGGCCGGCGCCATTCAGTTTCAGCGTGGCGCCGTTGACGGCGATGGTCTCGTCGAACTTCACGCCGGCCACGTCGGCGGCGAAAGCGGGCAAGGCGGCCAGCGCAAGCACAGCGGCTGCGGCGGCGCTTTTCAGGATGGAACGGCGGGCAAAGGTCATGTTGTCTCCATAAAGGTGTTATGGAGGCAAATATACCATTCCTTTAAGCGTTGTCAGCTTCGCCTTCACCCTTGCCTGCGGTCAAACGCTCGTATTTCGCCATCAGCTGCTCCTTGGTCTCAATCCAGGCCGGATTGAGGGGGATGCATTCCACCGGGCAGATCGCCACGCATTGCGGCTCGTCGAAGTGGCCGACGCATTCGGTGCACTTGTTGGGGTCGATCTCGTAGATCTCGGCCCCCATGTAGATGGCGTCGTTCGGGCACTCGGGCTCGCACACGTCGCAGTTGATGCACTCGTCGGTAATCAGTAAAGCCATGGTAAATCCTTAGCCCGCCGCCTGCGCGCCCTTGATCGCTGCAATTTTCTTTTGCAGCCAGCGGTCGACGGAAGGGAATACAAATTTGGACACGTCGCCGCCCAGCATGGCGATCTCGCGCACGATGGTGCCCGAAATGAACTGGTACTGGTCGGACGGGGTCAGGAACAGCGTTTCGACGTCCGGCAGCAGGTAGCGGTTCATGCCCGCCATCTGGAACTCGTACTCGAAGTCGGACACGGCGCGCAGGCCGCGCACGATCACCCGCGCGTCGTGCTGGCGCACGAAGTCTTTCAGCAGGCCGGAGAAGCTCTCCACTTTCACGTTCGGATAGTGGCCCAGCACCTCGTTGGCGATTTCCAGGCGTTCTTCCAGCGAGAAGAAGGGGTTTTTGTTCTGGCTGTCGGCCACGCCCACCACCAGCGTGTCAAACAGGCCGGAGGCGCGGCGCACCAAATCTTCATGCCCGCGGGTCAGCGGATCGAACGTTCCCGGATATACGGCTACTACCATTGCGGCTCCCTTGCGACGCACCATAGAACGCGCATTATGCCTGAAAATCAGGCGCTCCCGCAGGTCCGGGCCGGGTTTGGCCTGGTCCAGCCTAGCCCTGGTACTGAAGTAAATGATAGAACACCATCCCGGCCTTGTCAGCCCGGACCACGTTCCAGCCATTCATCCACTCGGGCGCCTCGCCCTCTTCGAAGGTCAGCGGCAGCCCGGATTCGGCATAGACCAGACCCTTTTCCTTGAGCAATTTGCTGCAAAGCGGCAAAACGCGCGCCAGGAAGTCCTGCTGGTAGGGCGGGTCCAGGAAGATCAGGTCGAACTTCTGGCCGCGCACGGCCAGCGACTGGGCGGTGGCCAGCGCGTCGCTGCGCAGCAGCTGCACATTGGCGGCGTTCAGCTTATTCTTGATCGCGTCCAGCTGGCGCACCACGGCGGTGTTGGTGTCGGCCATGATGACGCCGGCGGCGCCGCGGCTGGCGGCTTCGAAACCGAGCGCGCCGCTGCCGGCGAACAGGTCCAGCACCTGGGCGCTGGCCCATTCGCCGTCGCGCAGGTGGCTGATCCAGTTGAAGGCGGTCTCGCGCACGCGGTCCGGCGTCGGACGCAGGCCCAGCGCTTCCAGCACGGGCAACGGGGTGCGCTTCCAGGCGCCGCCGATAATGCGGACCTGGTTGCTGTGTTTTGGCCCGTGGACGGGCACTTTGGCGGGTTTTTTAACGGGCTTCTTTTGCATGGCGGCACTATAACATGCGGCGCCGGGCCGCTTCCCGGGCTGCGCCTACCTGGCCTGCACCGCCAGCGCGTTCAAATCCTCGATCCAGCCCTGCATGCGCTTGTGCGCGTGCGCCTTTTGTTCCGGCGTGGCGATGCGGATCACGGTCAGCACCAGTTCCATGGTGCCGTTGGCGTAGGCGTCGAAGAAAGGCTTGCGGTCGGACGGCTTCTCGGTGCGCTCGAAGTTTTCCTGGATCAGCTCGCGCACCATGGTCTCGGCCGCCGCCTGCGACGGCTTTTCCTGCTGGATGCGGTGCGCCAGCGCGAGAATGCCCTTCTGGCGCCGCATGCGCTCGTCCAGCCACAGCTCGTTGTCCAGCGGACGGGCGTCGGACGCCTTGCGGATCACGGCCTCCTGCTCGCGGCTGAAATTGCCGAACCATAACTCGAACTGCTCCATGGATTTCTTGTAGCGGAACTTGAGCTGCTCGTCGCGCCCGCCCTTCATGTTCTTTTTGCGGAAGTCGCGGTTGTTCTTGTCGAACTTCTCTGCCATCTGCTCGAGCTGCTCCGGCTTCAGCGACAGTGCCAGCTCGGCGATGTCCGGCGCCGCCTTGAGCAGCATGGCCTGGGTGCGCGCGCGGATGTCCTTGTAGTCCGCCTGCAAATCGGCCAGGCTGGGATTGGCCTGCAGTTGCTGCTGGGCGCGCTGCAGCACCTGGGCGTAGTCCTGCAGCTGGGTTTTGCGGTGCCAGCGGAAGAAGTTGCCGATGTCCGACTTGACCGGCGGCTTTTGCGCCGAATCCAGGTCCACATAGGCGTCCAGCCACCAGAACAGCAGCGTGTCGCCGTTGTTATAGGCCAGGCGCAGCGAGCTGCACGCGCCCAGCAGCACCAGGAAAAGGAAGGCGAAAATGTACCGTGCGCCCCGGTTGCGGGTGTCCTGCATGTTAAACTTTTCCATATTCTTAACTCTTTGAGTAGGCCTATGAACGTAGTTATTCTCGCCGCCGGCATGGGCAAACGTATGCAGTCCGCATTGCCCAAGGTATTGCATCCGCTGGCAGGCAAGCCGCTGTTGTCGCACGTGATCGATACTGCGCGCGGCTTGTCCCCGGCCAAATTATGCGTGATTTACGGCCACGGGGGCGCAGCCGTGCTGGAGCAGCTGGAAAAGGAGAAGCAGGTGCCCGGCGCCGATATCTCCGCCGCGCTGCAGGAACCGCAGCTGGGCACCGGCCACGCCGTCATGCAGGCGCTGCCGGTGCTGGACGAAGCCCACCCCACCCTGATCCTGTACGGCGATGTGCCGCTGACCACTTCGGCCTCGCTGCAGCGCCTGGTGGACGCGGCCGGGTCGGACAAGCTGGGCATCCTCACCGTGGAGCAGGATGATCCGTTCGGCCTGGGCCGCATTGTGCGCGAAGGCGGGCAAAGGACCGGCCAGATCATCCGCATCGTCGAGGAAAAGGATGCCAGCGCGGAAGAACGCGCCATCAAGGAAATCAACAGCGGCATCATGGTGGCGCCTACCGCGCGCCTGAAGAAATGGCTGGCCGCGCTGCAGAACAATAACGCGCAGGGCGAGTACTACCTGACCGACATCGTGGCCCAGGCGGTGGCGGACGGCGTGCCGGTGGTCTCGGCCAACCCGGGCGGCGTGTGGGAAGTGGCGGGCGTCAATTCCAAGGTGCAGCTGGCCCAGCTGGAACGCATCCACCAGCTCAATATTGCCCAGGCGCTGCTCGAGCGCGGCGTGACCGTGATGGACCCGGCCCGCATCGACGTGCGCGGCGAACTGGTTTGCGGCCGCGACGTCACCATCGACGTCGGCTGCGTGTTTGAAGGCAAGGTCGAGCTGGCCGACGGCGTCACTGTCGGTGCGCACAGCGTGCTGGTCAACGCCCGCATCGCTGCCGGTGTGCAGATCAAGCCCTTCTGCCACATCGAAGACGCGGTGGTGGGCGCCAAATCCATCATCGGCCCCTACGCGCGCCTGCGCCCGGGCACCGAGCTGGCCGAAGACGTCCACATCGGCAACTTCGTCGAAATCAAGAACAGCCAGATCGCCGCGCACAGCAAGGCCAACCACCTTGCCTACGTGGGCGACGCCACCGTCGGTTCGCGCGTGAACGTGGGCGCCGGCGTCATCACCTGCAATTACGACGGCGC
This sequence comes from Massilia sp. NBRC 108631, assembly GCF_059704565.1. Classification (NCBI taxonomy): domain Bacteria; kingdom Pseudomonadati; phylum Pseudomonadota; class Betaproteobacteria; order Burkholderiales; family Oxalobacteraceae; genus Massilia; species Massilia sp. NBRC 108631. The sequence continues at coordinate 229,235 of NZ_BAAKJE010000066.1, read as the reverse complement.
CAACAAGTTCCGCACCGTGATCGAGGACGATGCCTTCATCGGCAGCGACAGCCAGCTGGTGGCCCCGGTGACGGTGGGCCGTGGCGCCACTATCGGCGCCGGCACCACGCTGACCAAGGATGCGCCGGCCGAGCAGCTGACCATCTCGCGTCCCAAGCAGCTGACCATTCCCGGCTGGAAGCGCCCGGTCAAGATCAAGAAGTAAGTTTCCGCATGCAGTGCACGGCGCCTTCGGGCGCCGTTTTTTTTGTGGATAACCATGTGAGCAAGCTTGTAGACAAGCTGTCCATATGCGGTGGGCAAGCAGGGGGTAAGTTGGCATAGGCGCAGTGGCTACTTGCTTGCTAGCTTTAGCGAGGTGCGCATGCGGACGGCTGCGCCGATTGTGGATAAGATTGTTGATATCCCACTGAAAAAGTCCTGAACAAGTGTTGGATAAGCCGGTATAAGCGGATTTTGATTCCGGACGGCCATATTTGCTGTGTGCATAAGCCTGTGGAAATCGGCAGGAAAACTGCTGGATAACAGGGCTCCGACCGGGTGACGGCTGGGCGGCCGCCGGAGCACGCCGGCCGCGCGCTGATTTTTTTGCCCGCGCTGACCCCTTTTTCCGTTTCGGCGGTCATGGATAGTAAGGATGCCTTCGGCGTCCCTCCTGTCCGAAAAGGTTTGAGTGCATGGCAATTCCGCTTCCTTCCAAGTTCCGCCGCAACGCCGTGCTGGCGCTGCTGGGCGCCGCCGCGATAGCGGCCGGCGTTGCCGCATGGCGCCAGCAGCAGGCGGCGCCCAAAGTTGAAACCGTGCGCGTGGCGCGCGCCAGTATCGAGGCCAGCGTCATGGCCATCGGGACGCTGCAGCCGCGCAGCTATGTGGACATCGGCGCGCAAGTGTCCGGCCAGGTGCTGCGCCTGCATGTGGCGCCCGGCGCCGTGGTCGAAAAGGGCGACCTGCTGGTGGAGATCGACCCCAGCGTGCAGCAGGCCACGGTGGACGCGGGCCGGGCCGCGCTGGCCGGGCTGACGGCCCAGCTGGCCGAGCAGCGCGCCCAGCACCGCCTGGCCAGGCAGCAGGATGCGCGCCAGCAGCAAATGGCGCGCGACGGCGCCACCCGCGAAGAGGACGTGCAAGTGGCCGCCGCCGCCGTGGAGACGGCCGTTGCCCGCATCGCCAACCTGCGGGCGCAGATTGCGCAGACCGAAGCCGCGTTGAAGGCGGACGTGGCGCGCCTGGGCTACACCCGCATCTACGCGCCCATGGGCGGCACCGTGGTGTCGGTCGAAGCGCGCGAGGGGCAGACCTTGAACGCCACCTACCAGACGCCCAACGTGCTGCGCGTGGCGGACCTGTCGGGCATGACGGTATGGACCGAAGTGTCCGAGGCCGACGTGCGGCGAGTGAAGGCCGGCATGCCGGTCTATTTCACCACCCTGGGCGCCAGCCAGCGCCGCTGGGAGGGCAAGGTGCGGCAGGTGCTGCCCGCGCCTGCGGCCCAGCCGCGCGACGGCGCCACCGCGCTGGCGCCCACGCCCGGCAAGGTGATTCTGTACACGGCGCTGTTCGACGTGGACAACGCGGACGGGGAGCTCATGCCGCAGATGACGGCGCAGGTGTCCTTCGTCACCGCCGCCGTGAAGAACGCGCTGGCGGCGCCGCTGCCCGCCCTGGCCGCACGGGAAGGCAAGCCGGGACGCTACACCGCGCGCGTGCTGAACGGCGCGGGCGAGCTGGAACAGCGCGAAGTGGAAATCGGCGTGCGCGACCGCCTGCACGGGCAGGTGCTGCAAGGCCTGCGCGAAGGCGAGCAGCTCGTCCTGCGCGACATCGCGCCCGAAGGCACGGGCAGGTTCCAGCTGTGAGCGCGGACATGTACGCGCCGCCGCGCGCGCCGCAAGCTGGGGCCACCCGGTTGCTGCCGGCGGCCGCGCAGCCGCTGATCGCCCTGCGCGGCCTGCGCAAGCGCTACGGCGGCGAGAACGGCTCCCCGGCGGTGGAAGTGCTGCGCGGCGTTACGCTGGACATCCATGCCGGTGAGTTTGTCGCCATCGTCGGCGCCTCCGGCTCCGGCAAGTCGACCCTGATGCACCTGCTGGGCTGCCTGGACCGCCCGAGCGAAGGCAGCTACCGCTTCGCCGGGCACGACGTGGCGGACCTGGGCGCCGACCAGCTGGCATGGCTGCGCCGCGAAGCATTCGGTTTCGTTTTCCAGGGCTACCACCTGATCGCTTCCGAAACCGCGCGCGAGAACGTCGAACTGCCCGCCATCTACGCCGGCATGCCGGAGCACCAGCGCAAGGAGCGCGCCGGGGCGCTGCTGCGCCGCCTGGGCATGGGCGAGCGCCTGGAACACCGTCCCAGCCAGCTGTCCGGCGGCCAGCAGCAGCGCGTGTCGATAGCGCGCGCGTTGATGAACGGCGGCCGCATCCTGCTGGCCGACGAACCCACCGGCGCGCTGGACAGCGCCAGCGGTGCGGAAGTGATGGCGCTGCTGAACGAGCTGGCCGACGCCGGCCACACCATCATCCTCATCACGCACGACCGCAGCGTGGCCGCGCAGGCGCGCCGCGTAATTGAAATCCGCGACGGCGCCATCGTCGGCGACAGCGGCGCCGCGCCGTCCGGACAGGGCCTGCCCGCCCCGGACATGGCCAGCGCTGGCGCCACGGGGCACAGCGCTGCTTCCTTCTGGGCCGACCTGCGCGAGGCCGCGCGCGCCGCCTGGCGCGTCATGTGGATCAACCGCTTCCGCACCGGGCTCACCTTGCTGGGCATCGTCATCGGCGTGGCGTCGGTGATCGTCATGCTGGCGGTTGGGCTGGGCGCCAAGCAGCGCGTGGTGGCGCAACTGGGCGCGTTCGGCTCCAACCTCATGTACATGTCCTCCATCGGCGCCAGTTCGCGCATGCCGGGCCGCAGCATCACACTGGCGGACCTGGACGCGGTCGCTACACTGCCCAACGTCGCGCACGTGCTGCCGAATGTGACCGGCAACCAGGTGGTGCGCTTCGGCGGGCGCGACGTGCAGACCTATGTGCGCGGCAGCGGCCCCGCACTGCCCGAAATCCAGACCTGGCCGGTGGCCAGGGGCGGCTTCTTCACTCCGGACGACGAGCGCGACATGGCCAATGTGGCGGTGCTGGGCCATAAGCTGGCGCGCGAACTGATGCCGGACGTGGCCGACCCGGTAGGCAAGGTGATCCTGATCGGCAACCTGCCGCTGCAGGTGATCGGCGTGATGTCGGAGAAGGGCGCCATCAGCGGCGACCGCGACGAGGACAACCTGCTGATCCTGCCGTTCTCGACCGCCGGGCTGAAGGTGTTCGGCCAGCGCGAGCCTACCTACACGGTGATGGCGGTCGACGACGTCAGCCGCGTCGCGCAGACGCAGGCCTCGGTGGAAGCGCTGATGCTGGAGCGCCACGGCCTGCGCGACTTCGACATCGGCAACGCCGCCGCCTCCATCGCCGCCGAGGCGAAAACCGGCGACACCATGACGCTGATGCTGAGCCTGATCGCCGCCGTGTCGCTGGTGGTGGGCGGCATCGGCGTGATGAACGTGATGCTGATGACGGTGCGCGAGCGCACCCGTGAAATCGGCATCCGCATGGCGACCGGTGCGCGCCGGCGCGACATCCTGCGTCAGTTCCTTACCGAAGCGGTGCTGGTCACGCTCACCGGCGGCAGCATCGGCGTGGCCGTGGGGCTGGCGGTGGGGTCGGCCCTGCTGTGGTGGGACGTGGCGCTGATCTTCTCGCTGAGCGCAATTGCGGGCGCGTTCGGCTGCGCGCTGGTTACCGGGCTGGTATTCGGCTTCATGCCCGCGCGCACCGCCGCCGCGCTGGACCCGGTGCAAGCGTTGGCCTCCGACTGAAATGGAATCGACTATGACAAGAATATCGGGGCTGCTGGTCCTGCCCCTGCTGGCGCTGGCCGGCTGCCGCACCGTGCCGGTTTCGGAGCGCTTTGCCTCCCACCCCGCCCCCCCCGCCGCCTGGCGCCAACCAGCGCCAGCAGTCTCAGCGCCCCTCGTCGCGCCGTCCGCCGCTGCGCCGCCATTCGCTGTCGCCGCCGCACGGCCGCCAGCCGCTTTGCCCGCAACACCCGGCGACGGCTGGTGGCGCAACTTTGGCAGCGCCGAACTGGCCGAGATGGTCGAAGCTGCGCAGCGCGACAGCTTTGACCTGGCCGCCGCCATCGCCCGTGTCGGCCAGGCCGACGCCGCATCACGCGTGGCCGGCGCCGCCCGGCTGCCGGTGCTCTCCACATCGCTGGAGGCCAGCGGCGGCGGCAGGGCGGACGGCCTGGCTCGCGGCAGCGTGGCGCCAGCCTCCGGGGCGGCCGGCAACACCGCCAGCACCGGCGGCGCCTACGGTCTCGCCTTTCGCGCCAGCTACGAAGTCGACCTCTGGGGCGGCAACCGCGCGCGTGACGACAGCGCCGCCGCCCTGCTGCAGGCCAGCCGCCACGCGCGCGACGCGGCACGGCTGGCCGTCACCGCCAGCGTGGCAGCCGCCTGGCTGCAAAGCGCCGGCTTGCGCGACCGCCTGGGCGTCGCCGACAGCAACCTGGCCAGCGCCGAGCGCATGCTCGCAATGGTGGCTTCCCGCTCCAGCGCTGGCGCCGCGCACCCGCTCGAACTCGCCCAGCAGCGCGGCCTGGTCGCCGCCCAGCGCCGCCAGCGCGCCGAACTCGCCCAGCAACTCGAGGACAGCCGCACCACCCTCGCCATCCTGCTGGGCCGCACTGTTGCCCCCGCCGCCCCGGACGTCGTCCCCGTCCCGGCCGTCTCCCCGGGGCCCGCTGCTGCCGACCCTGCAGTCGCCACCATCCCGGCCGCCGCCGTAGCCGCCGCCCCCTATCCCGCCCCGGCCGCACGCCTTGCCGACCCTGCCGCCGCCACCGCCGCCAACGCCAACGCCAACGCCAACGCCAACGCCAACGCCAACGCCAACGCGAACGCCAACGCCAACGCCAACGCCAACGCCAACGCCAACGCCAACGCCAACGCCAACGCCAACGCCAACGTGGCGCCGCCAGCCCCCAGCCTGCTCGCCAGCCTGCGCTTGCCCGCCATTGATGCCGGCCTGCCGTCCGCCCTGCTGGCGCGCCGTCCCGACATAGCGCAGGCCGAAGCCCAACTGGCCGCAGCGGACGCCGACATCATCGCCGCCCGCGCCGCCATGCTTCCCAGCGTCGCGCTGGGCGGCATCCTGCAATCCAGCGGCCACCGCCCATCCGGCTTGCTCGACAACCCGCTCTACAGCCTCGCCGCCAGCCTGGCCGCCCCCATCTTCAATGGCGGCCGCCTCGCCGCCCAGCGCGACCTGGCCGCCGCCCGCCGCGCCGAACTGCTGGCCGGCTACCGAAGCGCCATCGTGGCTGCCTTTGGCGACGTCGAACGCGCGCTGAACGCGCTGTCCTCCCTTGCCGAACAGCACGCCGCCCAGGAAGAAGAACTGGCCCAGGCCAGCCGCGCCTTCGACCTGGCCAGCGCCCGCTACCGCGCCGGCGCCGACAGCGCGCTCACCCTGCTCGACGCCCAGCGCACCCTGTACGCCGCGCAGGACGCCGCCCTGCAACTGCGCCTGGCGCGCCTGCAAGCCTCGGTGGCCCTGTACCGCGCGCTTGGTGGTGGATGGCAAATCGATACCGGAAACGGCGCCTGATATGTATAATGAGAATCATTCGCATTTATATGTCAGGATGTTCCCGTGTCCACCATCGCCCGCGCGCCCCGCTCCGACCTCGCCGCCATGTATGTGGACCACCACGGCTGGCTGGTGGGCTGGCTGCGCCGCAAGCTCAATGGCGCCGACCATGCGGCCGACCTCGCGCACGACACCTTCATGCGCATCCTCTGCCTGCACCAGGAAAAGCGCGCTCCGGCCATCCAGGAGCCGCGCGCCTACCTGACCACGGTGGCGCGCCACTTGCTCATCAACCACGCGCGCCGGCAGTCGCTGGAACTGGCCTATCTGGAAGTGCTGGCGCAAATGCCGCCCGCGCTTGCCCCGTCCCCCGAGGAGCGCCTGGCGCTGCTGGAAACGCTGCACGAAATCGACGCCATGCTTGACAGCCTGCCGCAAAAAGCCCGCGAAGCCTTCCTGCTGTCCCAGCTCGAAGGGCTAACCTATGCCGAGATCGGCGAACGGATCGGCGTCACCGTGCGCACTGTCAAGCGCTACATGGCGCTGGCTTTCGAGCAGTGCATCCTGCACGCGCCGGACCACGCATGAACCTCTCCCAGCGCGCCGCGCGCGAAGCCGCGTATTGGATGATGCGCATGCAGGACGGCGGCCTGTCCCCCGCCGCCCGCAGGCGCTGGCGCGCCTGGCGCGCCGAAAGCGAAGAGCATGAACGCGCCTGGCGCCGCGCCGAACAAGTCACTGGAACACTGGACAGCGTGCCATCCGCCCTGGCCGCCCCCGCACTGCGCCGCGCCGCCAGCCGCCGCAACGCCGTCAAGACGCTGGCGCTGGTGCTCACCGGCGCCCCACTGGGCTGGGCCGCCTGGCGCGCCGCGCCGTGGGACGAATGGCGCGCCGACCAGTGCACCGCCGCCGGCGAGCGCCGCGATATCACCTTGCCCGACGGCAGCAGCCTCACCCTCAACACCGATACCGCACTCAATGTCCGCTTCGATGCCGCCACGCGCACCGTGCACCTGCTGCGCGGCGAGATCCTGGTCCAGACCGCGCCCGATCCGGCAGGGCGGTCTTTCATCGTGCGCGGTCCGCAAGGCTCCATGCGCGCGCTCGGCACCCGCTTCACGGTGCGCCTGGATGAAGCCCACACCCGCCTCGCCGTGCTGCAAGGCGCAGTCGAAGTCTCCCCAGCCAACGCATCCGCCTACCGGTTGCCTGCCGGCAGCCAGACCCGTTTCAGCACCGCCGGCGGCGCCGTCGAAGGCCTGAACGAGGACGCGGCCGCCGCCTGGGTGGACGGCGTGCTGTACGCCGAGCGCATGCCCTTGGGCGAATTCATCGCCGAACTGGCGCGCTATCGTCCCGGGCTGCTGCGCTGCGACCCCGCCGCCGCGCATCTGCGCGTTTCCGGCGCCTTCCAGCTGCGCGACACGGACGGCGTGCTCAAGGCCTTGGCCTCCTCCCTCCCTGTGCGCCTCCAGGCGCGCACCCGCTACTGGATCACCGTGGCGCCGGCCTGAGCTTATTTCGCGCCGGCGTGTCCCCTTTCCGAACCTCGCGTGTCAAACAACTCAGGAGCAGCACAACTCATTCACGCACAAGGAAAGTTTTCATGGTTCGCACGTCCATCACCGCCGTCATGATCGCCGCCGCAGCGGTCGCACCTACCCTGGCCCTCGCCAAGGACTACCAGATCGCCGGGGGCGCCCTCAGTCCGGCGCTGTCGCGCTTCGCAGGCCAGAGCGGCGTCACCCTGTCGTCCAACCCGGCGCTGACCGACGGCCTGTCCACGCGCGGCCTGCAAGGCAACTACGGCGTTGCCGAAGGCTTCGCGCAACTGCTGGAAGGCAGCGGCCTGGAAGCGGCCCAGCAGGGCGGCGGTGTGTACGTGCTGCGGAAAACTGCGGCCGCAGCCACAGCGCAAAACGCGGCCGTGATGCAGCAGGTGACGGTGCTGGGCCAGGCGCTCGGCGCCAGCACCGAAGGCACCGGTTCCTATACCAGCGGCGCCATGCGCACCGCCACCCGCATGGAAATGTCGGTGCGCGATACGCCGCAGTCGGTCAGCGTCATCACCCGCGCGCGCATGGACGACCTGGGCATCAGCCGCCTGGACGAAGCGCTGGCGCAAACCACCGGCATCATGGTCGGCCAGCAGGACAGCGAGCGCACGCGCTACTATGCGCGCGGTTTCGGTATCAACAACATCCAGGTGGACGGCATGCCGCAAGGCGGTAACGCGCCGCTGTCGGACACCATCCTGTACGACCGCGTGGAAGTGGTGCGCGGCGCCAGTGGCCTGATGGGCGGCACCGGCGACCCGTCCGCCGCCATCAACATGGTGCGCAAGCGCCCTACGCGCACCTTGCAGGGCAACGCCGGGGTGGTGCTGGGGCGCTGGGACAGCAAGCGCGTGGAAGCCGACCTGTCCATTCCGCTGGCGGCGGATGGCAGCGTGCGCGGACGCGCCGCCGTGGCGCACCAGGAACGCGACTCCTACATGGATATGTACCAGGAGCGCAAAACCGTCGGCATGGCCATCGTGGAAGCGGATCTGGCCGAACGCACCCTGCTGACCGTGGGCGCGGACTTCCAGCACAACGCCCCCAAGGGCTCCACCTGGGGCGCAGTGCCGTACTGGAACTCGGAAGGCGGACTGGCCAACCTGCCGCGCAACTTCAGCCTGAGCGCACCGTGGAGCACCTGGGCCAACGAACAGGAAACCGTGTTTGCCTCGGTTGACCAGCGCTTCGCCAACAACTGGAAACTGCACGCCGGCTATGCGCGCACCACCAGCCGCAACAACACCGCCGTGGTCAACGGCGGCAGCGGCTACCCGAATGCCGCTACCGGCGCCGGCATGACGCTATGGACCGGTGTGTGGGGCGAAGGCGAATACGTGGACGACAACTTCGACGTCTACGCCACCGGCCCCTTCTCCCTGCTGGGCCGCCGCCACACCCTGATCGCAGGCTGGAACGGCGGCAACCAGACCTACACTACGCAAGGCGGTGAAGCGGACGTGAAATACCCGGCCAAGATTCCGGATTACCGCACCTGGACCGGCAATATCCCGCGCCCCGTATTCATCCCGGACGGCACCCGCAGCGAAGGCGTCACGCGCCTGACCGGCGCCTATCTGGCCGGCCGTTTCAGCCTCGCCGACAGCCTCACCGCCATCGTTGGCGCGCGCATTAGCAGCTACCGCACCGAGACCCGCAACTTCGATTCCAGCGGCAAGCACACCGGCACCACCGACTCCGTCGCCATGCCCGACGAGCGCACGCCCTACGTCGGCCTGGTGCTGGACCTGGGCGACAACCTGTCTGCCTACGCCAGCTACACCACCTTGTTCAATCCGCAAACCAGCAGAGACAAAAACAACAACTTCCTGCCGCCGGAAACCGGCACCAACGCGGAACTGGGCATCAAGGGCGAATACCTCAACGGCCGCCTTAACGCGTCCGCCGCCGCCTTCCAGACCAAGAAAAAAAACCTGGCGGAACTGGACAAGAGCGTGGCCCCCGGCTTCACGCTGCCGGACGGCGGCATGGCCTATGTGGCCAACGGCGAAGGCATCACCGCGCGCGGCCTGGAGTTCGACCTGTCCGGCCAGGTGGCGGCGGGCTGGAACCTGAGCGCCGGCTATACCTGGCTGGACGCCAGCGAAGCGAACGGCAAGCGCGCCGTGCCCACCCAGCCGCGCCACCTGCTGCGCCTGTCCGGCGCCTACGACTTCGGCGGCGCGTGGCAAGGCCTGAAACTGGGCGCTGGCATCACTGCGCAAAGCGCTACCTACGGCGAGTCGTGGTACGGCCGTCCGAAGGCGCCGAAGACCGAAGAAGCGCGTCTCGAACAGGGCGCGTATGCGCTGGTGAGCGCCATGGCCTCCTACCGCATCAACCGGCAGGCCAGCGTACAGCTCAACATCAACAACCTGCTGGACAAGCACTACTACCGCAACGTGGGCTTCTACGACAGTGTGTTCTGGGGCGAGCCGCGCAATGTGTCGCTGTCGCTGAACTACCGCTTCCAGTAAGCATCACCAGCACCGATCGGGAGCCATCATGACCACCAAGCACGCTGCCACCGCCACCAGCCGGCTCGCACTCCTCCTCAACACGCGGCGCCCTGTGCTCGCGCGCACCCTGGCCGCGCTGCTGGGGGGCTATCTGTTCGCATCTGCCGGCGCCGTGCTGGCCTCGGTGATGTTCGTCGACCGCGACGGCCTGCCATCCGATGCGCTGCTGGGCGGCGCGCTGTGGGGACTGGTGCTGTACGCGCTGGCCATCATCTGGGCCTTCGGCGTGCGCAGCCCGGCCAAGGCATGGGGTAGCCTGTTGGGCGCGACCGTCGTGCTGGGCGCCTCGGCGGCATTGCTGGTGCTGGCGCAGCGGGGTGCGGCGTGAGCGGCGGCCTGCGGCAGCGCATGTCCTGGCTGCACACCTGGGGCGGCCTGTGGTTCTGCTGGCTCGCCTTCGCCATATTCCTGACCGGCACCCTGAGCGTCTTCACCGACGCCATCTCCGACTGGATGCGCCCGGAAGCGCCGATGCACGCCGACGCCGCGCCCTACGCGCGCGCCGGCAACCATGACGCGCAACTGGCGCACGGGCTGGCGTTGCTGCAGCGGAAAGCCCCGCACAGCAACATGTGGGAATTGTGGCCGCGCGAAGGCGAACAGCGCTTCAACATCTATTGGCTCAATGCGCAGGGCCGCTACGAGGACGCGCACGTCTCCACCGCCACCGGCACCGAACTGCCGGAGGAAGCGCGCACCGTGCGCGACACGGCGGGCGGCAACCACTTCGTGGAGTTCCACCACGCGCTGCACGCCGGCGTCGCCGGCCTGTGGATAGTCGGCGCCGCATCGGTGGCCATGCTGGTGGCGCTGATCTCCGGCGTCATCACCCACAAGCGCATCTTCAAGGACTTCTTCACCTTCCGTCCCGCCAAGGGCCAGCGCTCCTGGCTGGATGCGCACAACCTGCTGGGCGTGCTCACGCTGCCCTTCCTGTTCGTCATCGTCTACAGCGGCCTGGCGATCAGCTGGCACACCTACGTGCCGGCTGTGCTGTGGGCGCAGCAGCTGCGCGGCGAAGGCCACGTTAACGTGAAGGACTACGGGCCCGAACGGGGCGCAACCGGCAGGCCAGGCGTGCTGGCACCACTGGCGCCGCTGGTGCGGCAGGCCGAGGAAACCTTCCGCAGCCCCGTATTCGCGGTGGTGATCAACCATCCGGGCGACGCCGGCATGACGGTGCAGGTGTACGGCACCACGTCCCCCGCCACGCAGGACGGTAACCTGCTCAGCACGCGCGGCGTGCTCACCTTCGACGGCGTCAGCGGGGCCCTGCTGGAGACGCGCATGCCGCACCGCGCGCCCGCCAACGGCGCCCGCGCCACCATGAGCACCCTGGACGAGCTGCACCGCCTGCACTTCGCCGGCAGCGCCATCCGCTGGCTGTACTTCGTGTCCGGCCTGGCCGGCACCGCCATGATGGCCAGCGGCGCCGTCCTGTTCATGGTGAAGCGGCGCCAGAAGTCGCAGCGCGAGTTCGGCGCGCGCACGCCGCAGGTGTACCGCCTGATTGAAGTGCTCAACGTGGCCTCGATTGCAGGCCTGTCGCTGGCCTGCATCGGCTACCTGTGGGCCAACCGCCTGGTCCCGCTCGGCATCGACGAGCGGCATGACTGGGAGATTCTCGCCTTCTTCGGCGCCTGGCTGGCCACCCTGTTGCACGCCGCCCTGCGTCCCGCCGCGCAGGCCTGGCGCGAACAGCTGCTCGCCGCCGCAACGCTTTGCCTGCTGCTGCCGGCGCTGAACGCCGCCACCACCGGCCAGCACTTCGCCGGCTACGTCGCGCAAGGGGACTGGGAGCGCGCCGGCGTGGAGTTGACCTCGCTCGCCTTCGGCCTGCTGTTGGTAGCCGCCGCCTGGCGCGTGCGCGGCGGAGCGGCCGCCAAGCCTGCGGCGAGCAATACCGCCGCTGTCGCCGGCGCCCGCACCGCCGGCAAGGCCGGTGCATGATGGCCGCGCTGCAAACTCTGGGCGCGCTGGCGCTGTGCTACGCGGGCATGGCTGCCCTGGCACTGGCCATGGACCGCCACCACCAGCAATGGCGCGGCCGCGATGCCACGCCCCTCGCGCGCAGCAGCCTGCGCGTGGCCGGCGCGCTGCTGCTGGCGGCAGCCCTGCTTTCCTGCAGCGATTTGTGGGGCGTCGGCGCTGGCGTAGTCGGCTGGACCGGCTTTCTCACTGCCGGCGCGCTGATCCTGGCCTTCCTGTTGCCCTACGGAGCAAGGCTGGGTGCGGCTTTGGCGCCCGTCAGCGCCATTTTCGGCCTGTGGACAACCCTGTAGAAAACCCTCTGGAAAAGCATGGAATAAGGCTGGTATAACCGTGGTAAAGATGGTGGATAACCCCGTGCATAAGCGGTGAATATACGGTGGATATACGGTTGGGTAATCGTTGGATAAACCTTGGATAAGCTATGGATAAGCCTGTATAAGCTACACCGCGATGCGCGTTTCGAACTTGCTGCGCAGGGTGGAGAAGTAGGTTTTCACGTTGCGCACGTTGGTATGCGCCGCGAACAGCCGGTGCGCCAGCGCGTTGTAGGCTGGCATGTCCGCCACCTGTATCACCAGCACGAAGTCCGGCCCCGGCGACACCCGGTAGCACTGCAGCACCGCGTCGTCGCCTGCTACATGCTGCTCGAACTCCGCCATGCGTTCGGCCGCCTGCACATCCAGCGTGATCTCCACGATGGCAGTGAGGCGCGCGCCCACGCTTTCCGGTGATACGATAGCGACCTGCCGCTGGATCACCCCGGTTTCCGTCAGCTGCTTCACGCGCCGTAAGCACGTGGGCGGCGACACGTGCACTGCAAGTGCCAGCTCGGCATTGGTCAAAGCCGCATTCTGCTGCAGCACGTTCAGGATGCGACGGTCTACTTCATCCAGTTCTGGAATATTCATAAAATATAAGACAATAAATGAAATTTAATTTCACGATTATACTTGAGTGAAAGAATATTTCATGCACGATTGAATTTAGAAAGCTTATTTCAAGACCGCTGCTCTAGTATGGATTCATTAACTATCCATACAGAGGTTTTCATGTGCGGCATCGTCGGCGCGGTAGCGCAACGTAACATCACCCCCATCCTGCTCGAAGGCCTGAAGCGCCTGGAATACCGAGGCTACGACTCCTGCGGCGTGGCGCTGCACGTGAACGGCCAACTGCAGCGCTCGCGCAGCACCTCGCGCGTGGCCGACCTGGAAAAGCAGGTCGCGGAAACCGGCCTGAGCGGCTTTACCGGCATCGCCCACACCCGCTGGGCCACACACGGCGCACCCGCCTCGCACAACGCCCACCCGCACTTCTCGCCTAGCTCGGACAACGCGCGCATCGCGCTGGTCCACAACGGCATCATCGAAAACCACGACGAGCTGCGCGCCGAACTGACCGCGCTGGGTTATGTGTTCCAGAGCCAGACCGACACCGAAGTGATCGCCCACCTGGTCGACCATATGTACAACGGCGACCTGTTCGAGACCGTGCAGCAAGCCGTCAAGCGCCTGCACGGCGCTTACGCCATCGCCGTGTTCTCGCGCGAGGAGCCGCACCGCGTGGTGGCAGCGCGGCAGGGCTCGCCGCTCATCGTCGGCATCGGCGAAGGCGAAAACTTCGTCGCCTCGGACGCGATGGCGCTGGCCGGCACCAGCAACCAGATCATCTACCTGGAAGAAGGCGACGTGGTCGACCTGCAACTGGGTAAAGTGTGGATCGTGGACGTCAACGGTAAGTCCGTCGAGCGCGAAGTCAAGACCGTGCACGCGCACACCGGCGCGGCCGAACTGGGTCCGTACCGCCACTACATGCAGAAAGAGATCTTCGAGCAGCCGCGCGTCATCGGCGACACGCTGGAAGGCATCACCGGCATCATGCCCGAGCTGTTCGGCGACGGCGCCTACAAGGTGTTCAAGGAAATCGACCGCGTGCTGATCCTGGCCTGCGGTACCAGCTATTACGCCGGCTCCACCGCCAAGTACTGGATCGAATCGATCGCCAAGGTCCCGGTCAACGTGGAAATCGCCAGCGAATACCGCTACCGCGACTCGGTGCCCGACCCGCGCACGCTGGTGGTCACCATCTCGCAATCCGGCGAAACCGCCGATACCCTGGCCGCGCTCAAGCACGCGCGTTCGCTGGGCATGGAGCACACCCTCACCATCTGCAACGTGGCCACCAGCGCCATGGTGCGCGAATGCAAACTGGCCTACATCACCCGCGCCGGCGTGGAAGTGGGCGTGGCCTCGACCAAGGCCTTCACCACCCAGTTGGCCGCGCTGTTCCTGCTCACCTTGACCCTGGCGCAAGTGAACGGCCGCCTGACGGACGAAGAAGAAAGCGCGCACCTGAAAGCCATGCGCCACCTGCCATCGGCCATCACCTCGGTGCTGGCGCTGGAGCCGCAGATCATCGCCTGGGCCGAAGAATTCGCGCGCAAGGAAAACGCCCTGTTCCTGGGCCGTGGCCTGCACTACCCGATCGCGCTGGAAGGCGCGCTCAAGCTCAAGGAGATTTCCTACATCCACGCTGAGGCCTACCCTGCGGGTGAACTGAAGCACGGCCCGCTGGCGCTGGTGACCGAGGAAATGCCGGTGGTGACCATCGCCCCGAACGACACGCTGATCGAAAAGCTGAAATCGAACATGCAGGAAGTGCGCGCGCGCGGCGGCCAGCTGTTCGTGTTCGCCGACGTCGATTCGCGCATCACCTCCGGCGACGGCGTGCACGTGATCCGCATGCCCGAGCACTACGGCCAGCTGTCGCCTATCCTGCACGTGGTGTCGCTGCAGCTGCTGGCCTACCACTCCGCCCTGGCGCGCGGCACCGACGTCGACAAGCCGCGCAATCTGGCCAAGTCGGTGACGGTCGAGTAAGGCTTGCGGGACTTCTTCCGGGGCAGCGAGACCAGCACAGGCGCTAAGGCGCGCATTGAAACCGGTACGCTGTTCCGCCCCGAAGGCGTCCGCCACTTCCTGAAGGCGGTGCCCAGCCGCGCCGCTATGGGCAAGCGGCCGCTGGTGATATTGCTGCACGGCGCTGGTTCCTCCGCCGAGCAATTGCTCGGGCTGAGTTTTCCGCCGTCTCCCTTGTCGCTGTGGCTGGAAATCGCCGAGCGCGAACAGCTGCTGGTGATTGCGCCGAATGGCAGCAAGCGCCGGGGCGAGCGCGCGTGGAACGACAGCTACGCCGGTGTCACCGCCAATCCCAAATCCGACGACAGTGCGCTGATCGGCGCCTTGATAGACCGCGCCATTGCGGAGGATGACGCCGACCCGGCGCGGGTCTATCTCATGGGCGTTTCCAAGGGCGGCATGATGGCCTACCGTGCGGCGACGGAGATCGCGCCGCGCCTGGCAGCCTTGTCGGTGGCGCTGGCCGCCATGCCCGTTGCCAGTAACTGCGGCCAGCCCCGCACGCCGCTGCCGGTCCTGTTCATGGCAGGCACGGCCGATCCCTTTATTCCCTACACGGGGCGTAAGTTCCTCTACCAGTTCCGCATCTTCTCCTCGCTTGCCGCGCCGATGACCAGCGTGGAGGAATCGGTCGCCGTGTGGCGCGAGCTGGCCGGTTTGCGTGGCGAACCCGCCGTCACCGCCATCGCGCAGCAGCGGCCTGGCGCCGCCACGCGCGTTACCCGCTATACCTGGGGCGCCGACCCCGCGGCGCTGCAGGTCTGCTTGCTGAAGATAGAAGGCGGCGGCCATGCCGAGCCCAGTGCGCTGAAACGCTATCCTGGCCTGTTTTCCTGGTTCCCCGGCGCCCAGAACGCCGACATCGAGGCAGCCGAGGAAGCATGGGCCTTTTTCAAGGACAAGCGCGCTCCGGTTACCGCATCAGCGTAGCGACCAGTTCGCCGATGCTGCCGCCGTCGGGCGCGCCCTGGCTGCGCCAGCCGATGACGCCGTCCGGCCGCACGACGGTGGCGCCTTCCGGCGGTACGCCGAACAGGGCGCCGAAGGGTTGCGCGGGCGGGAATACGATGCCGGTGCCCGCCGCCACGGGCTGCAGACCCAGCTCCCCGGCCACGGCCAGCCACGTCTCGCTCGCCGAGATCAGCACATAAGCCTTACCGAACAGGTCGAGCGACGACATGCGCCGGCCCGCCCTTTCCAGCCACACGTGCGGCGCGCGGGTTCCGGGTTGGCCGATCCATTGCCCGGGCGCGGCGGCGGCCGGCAGGTCCGGGCCTGCGCCGGCCACTGCTGCGGATCGAACCAGCTGGCCAAACTCCAGGGCGTCGTTGCCGAATAGCGGGTCTGGTGTGAAGGCCGCGCCGGCCCGCGTCGCGTAATCGGGTCGGGAAAACGTCTGCTGGTGCCGCAGCCAGCCGATCGGCCGCCGCTCCGCGTCGTAGGTATCAAGCAGGCCCGGTGCCGCCTCGCCGGCGAGCACGCGCTTCAATTTCCATGCGAGGTTCCAGGCGTCGTCGATGCCGGTGTTGGCGCCGAAACCGCCGCGCGTGGGCGGCAGCTGATGGGCAGCGTCGCCCGCCAGGAAGATCGGCCCGTGGCGGTAGGTATCGGCAACGCGCCCTGCCAGTTCCCAGCGCCCCGTCGTGATGATCTCGAAGGCCAGGTCCGCACCGAGCGCGCGGCGGATCGCCGACTGCAGCTCCGCGCCGGTGCGGTCTTCGTCGCCGTCCAGCATCAGCACCCAGCGGCTGTCGCCATACGTGGTCAGGAAGGCGCGGTATCCCTGTTGCTCGATGGTGAACTGCTGCGCGCCGCGCTGCAGAAAGGCATCCGCGCCCGGACAATAAAACAGTACGCTGCGCAATACGCCAAGATGGCCAACTCCGCTGCGCGGTATGCCGAGTTTTTCGCGGATGGGACTGGCGGCGCCATCGGCTGCGATCAGGTAGCGCGCGCCGATTTCATACTGCTGCCCGCTAATACGGTCGCGCACCTGCGCCAGCACGCCGTCCTGCTCCAGACGGAAATCGATGAGTTCGGTACTGGTGCGGCAATCCGCGCCGCGCTTGATTGCCGCCGCCCGCAGAATCGGCTCCAGCCGGTCCTGGGCGATGGCGGCACCGGTGCACGGCGATAGTTCGCTCGGCCGGACCGGCGCTTCGCCGGGTGTCCAGGCCTGTTCGCTTTTCCAGTCCCCGGCCAGGCTGTCCACTGTCACGCGCCGCAAGCGCGTGCCGGCCGGCACCTGTGGAATCTGGTCGGCGATGCCGACCGCGCGGTAATGCTCCAGGGTGGTTTCGGTAAAGCCCATGGCGCGGGGATGCGGCGAACTGCCGGGGTGCTTGTCGATAACGATGTGGGCCACGCCGTGCCACGATAGGAACAGCGAGGTGGAGAGTCCAACCAGGGACCCGCCGACAACGAGGATGGGAGTATGTTGCATGGGAACGTCCTTTCTTGCCTATGGCTACAAAGGACGCGCGTCGATCCGCGAGAACCACAGCCCCGCCGGGCGGCAGGGCACGTCAAAAAAGTTCCACGAGAAATCGGCGCACGTCCGCTCTCGTCGTGGTTTTCAGCGCTGAGGCTGAGAAAATACATCACTCCATGCCTGGAGTTGGCCGGGGCTCACCACGCCGGCCCACCTTTTTCGACAGGGCGATTGTAGCATCGCAACGCGGCGCCGATTTTGTCCTCTTCGCACGCCTGAAAAATTTTTACAAAAA
The DNA here is from genome assembly GCF_059704565.1 of Massilia sp. NBRC 108631. NCBI lineage: Bacteria > Pseudomonadati > Pseudomonadota > Betaproteobacteria > Burkholderiales > Oxalobacteraceae > Massilia > Massilia sp. NBRC 108631. The sequence continues at coordinate 211,876 of NZ_BAAKJE010000066.1, read as the reverse complement.
TAGCTTGCTATTGATTAGCGTACTACTTATACTTCTTCACATCGGTTGCAAACAAAGAAGCCTGTAGTAAACAAGTAGTGCACTATATATTGGTTCGCTAAATAAAATCTCTCACGAAAGGATTCACCATGAAAGCCATCAAAAACATCGCCCTCGCCCTGTCGATCATCGGCGCCGCCGCCGCACCTGCCATGGCAGCGTCCGCAGCGCCTGCAAGCAGCGTCAAGCCGACCGTGGTCCTGGTGCACGGCGCCTTCGCCGACGCAACCAGCTGGAACGGCGTCGCCGCCAAGCTGCGTGCAGACGGGTACAACGTCATCGGCGCAGCCAATCCGCTGCGCAGCGTGAAGGGCGATGCGAATGTGGTGGCCGATATCGTGCGTAGCGTGAAAGGCCCGGTCGTGCTGGTGGGACATTCCTACGGCGGCGCCGTCATCTCGGCGGCAGCGAACGGCCAGCCCAACGTCAAGAGCCTGGTGTACGTAGCCGCGTTCGCCCCTGAACAGGGTGAGACCGCGCTCGAGCTGTCCGGCCGCTATCCAGGCGGCACGCTGGGCGGCGCGCTGGCCGAGCCGGTGGCGCTGGCGGACGGCGGCAAGGACTTCTACATCCAGCAAGATAAGTTCCACAAGCAGTTCGCTGCCGACGTTCCGAAGGCTGAGGCCGATCTGATGGCAATTGCCCAGCGTCCTATCGCCGAGGCGGCCCTGGCCGAAGCGGCAGGTGCGCCAGCCTGGAAAAGCGTGCCGTCCTACTTCGTCTACGGCACCGCCGACAAGAACATTCCGGCTGCGGCACTGGGCTTCATGGCTGAGCGCGCCAAGTCGCGCAAAACCGTCGCCATTCCGGGCGCTTCGCATGTGGTGATGACCTCGAATCCGGCCGCGGTGGCCAAACTGATCGAGGAAGCGGCGCAGGCCAAGTAACACGCCGCGGATCAGCGCCGTCAAACGACAAAGCCGTCTTGCCGATCGAGGTTGGCAAGACGGCTTTTTTGTTCGCGGCAGGCCAGTGCGGCCAGCCCTTACGGCGTTACGGTATTACGCCTGCTTCTTCGCGCGGCGGCGTACGGCGCCCATCAGGCCGAGGCCGGCGATCAGCGTTGCCAGGGTTGCTGGCTCTGGCACTTCGCCGGTAGGCGTGTAGGTGTAGGTGACCAGCACGTTACCGGCTGCCGACGTGTTGAACTGGGTCAGCAGGTTGCCGGCGCCGGTGCCGCTCGAATTGCCGATGGCGTTCAGGCCCAGATTGATGGTGCCGCCACCCAATGCCGAGAACAGCGAGAAGTCGCTGGCATTGAAGCTGGTGAAGGAGTTCGAGCCGTTTGCCGACACGGTGCCGGTGCTGCCGCCGGAAGCGCCGCTGAAGTTGATGGTGCCGTCGAAGGCGCCGAATTCGAATACCTGGCTAAACAGAGGATTGGTCACAACCAGCGTGCTGCCGTCTGGACGGGTCAAGCCCAGCAGTGCGCCCAGGCTCAGGGTGACGCTGGAAGCTGCGGCATCCAGGCTCTCGGCGTTGCCAGCACCCTGGACCGTGCCGCTCAGGTCGAATTTGATTGAGGTCAGGGTGCCCAGGCTGCTGTCGAATTTACCGAAGCTGAGGAAATCGGTCCAGTTCGTGGTGGCGATGGATTTGGTATCGGCAAAGCTGATGGTGGCGGCTTGGGCGCTGGCAAACGGGGACAGGGCGGCGGCAACCGCCAAGGCTGCAAAGATTTTTTTCAAGATAATTCTCTGGTTGAAAGGAAATGATCGGATAGGTGCTACGGCTGTATCGTTATGGAAGCGAAGTCGTTGGAAGTCTGATTCCTAATGAATACATCGATTACCTAAGAGCACAATCTATGCCAACTGGAAATGTTTCCTTAAAAACAAAGACTTAACTCTCGCACAACTGATATGACCTCTGCGGATGTAAAATTTGCCGACAGCCCCGTATCCTCCGCGACACATTTCCCCCTGGCCTGCTAGCCGCACTTCATCGACAGCTCCACATCGCCGCCGAACGGCAGGGACAGATACCCGCTTTGCGGCGCGCGTACCAATGCCAGGTACTCGGGGCAGTAGTCGGCGTTGTCGGCAACGATGAGGGCGCCGGGCCGGAGCTGCTGCTCCACCAGGCGCAGCACATCCGCATACAGCGCCTTGGCGCCGTCCAGCAGCAGCAGGTCGATCCATTCCGGCAGGTCCGCGCGCAGCGTTTCGAGCGCGTCGCCTTCGCGTATTTCCACCAGGTCCAGCAGGCCGCCGGCATCGAGATTGGCGCGCGCGCGCTGCGCCTTGGATGGCTCGAATTCCGTGGTGATCAGCCGGCCGCCGCCGTTGTCGCGCAAGGCTGCGGCAAGATGCAGGGTCGAGATGCCGAACGATGTGCCGAACTCGACAATGGCGCTGGCCTGAGTGCTGCGCGCCAGCATGTACAGCAGCGCGCCGGTCGCGCGGCTGACCGGAATCGCGGTCTCTTTCAATTGCGCGTACAGCTCGCGGTATTCGGTCTTGCTGCCCATCATGCGTGCGCGCTCCGCCGGGAGCAGCGCGGCGAACGCCGCCATTGCAGGTATCGGCGTGCTGCTGGCCTCGGCGAACAGACGCTCAAGCAGCGGGCCGACAGGGGTGTTGGTCAGGGTCGTCATGGGTATTCCTTTCTGAATTGAGAGCAGTAATAATATGAAGAATCCTTCACATTTCATATTCGCGTTCCCTGCTCCCGCCATGACGCCACCCCGCAGCCCCCGCATTTCCTCGCGCAGACAGCCGAAACAGGCACGTTCGAACGAGCTCGTTTCCGTGATTTTGCAAGCGGCTATTCAGGTTTTGGCGAAGGAAGGGGCGCACCGCTTCACCACCACCCGTGTGGCGGAGCGCGCCGGCGTGAGCGTGGGGTCGGTGTACCAGTACTTTCCGAACAAGGCGTCCATCCTGTTCCGGCTGCAAAGCGATGAATGGCAGCAAACGTCGGCCATGCTGGCCAGCATTCTGCAAGAGGCCGGCACGCCGCCGCTGCAACGCCTGCGCATGCTGGTGCACGCCTTCGTGCGCTCGGAATGCGAAGAAGCGGAGGTCCGCACGGCGCTCGACGATGCCGCGCCCTTTTACCGCGACGCGCCGGAAGCGGCCGAGGCCAGGGCCGCCGGAGACCGCATGGTCCAGGCCTTCATGCTGGAAGTGCTGCCGGCCGCCGCCGAACCGGTGCGCGCAATGGCAGGCGATCTGCTCATGGCTACCCTCGGCGCCGTCGGCAAGCAGTTCTCGGAAATGCCGCGCACGGATGGGGAAATCACGGCATATGCGGACGCCCTCGCCGACATGCTGTGCGCCTACCTGGCCACGCTGTCCGTGCGCGGCGGCCTGGACGCTGACAGGCGCCCCGCAGTCAGCGGCGCAGCTGGCGAGCCGGCAGATGTTCCATGATAAAGCTCATCTCTTCCGGAAAAACGCACTGGGAACTGCCCGCCTTACTTGTGCCGCCGCCATCGGGCCCCTACACTCGCAGCAACCCTACACCGCCCTGGATCCCGCATGTCCGCCTACGAACTACGTGAAGCACTCTTGTTTTTGGCCTTGGCCGGCATCCTCGTGCCGGTAATGCAGCGCCTGCGCATCAACCAGATGCTGGGCTTCCTGATCATAGGCGTTTGCTTCGGACCGCATGGCCTTGCCAGCTGGGCTGGCGGCATGCCTTGGCTGTCGCATGTCACTTTCCATGACGTTGAGCGCATCCAGCCGCTGGGCGAACTGGGCATTGTGTTCATGATGTTCATGATCGGGCTGGAGCTGTCGCCAGGCCGCTTGTGGGCGCTGCGGCGCGACGTATTCGGCACCGGCGCTGCGCAGGTGGTGCTCACCGCCGTTGCCATCGGCCTGTTCGCATTCGCGTTCGGCAATCCGCCACCTGCCGCCATGGCCATTGGCATGACACTCGCCATGTCCAGTACCGCCGTGGCCATGGCGCTGCTGAGCAAACAGCATGCGCTCAAGACCCCCCTGGGACAGAAGTGCTTCGCCATCCTGATGCTGCAGGACCTGGCCGTGGTGCCGGCCTTGATCCTGGTCGAGGGCCTCGCAGGCGATAGCGACGAGGCGCTGTGGCTGTCGCTGCTGCTGGCGGTCGCGAAAGCGGTTGCGGCGATTGCGCTGATCTACATCGTCGGGCGGCGCGTCGCCCGGCCCCTGTTCTCGTCGGCAGCCGTGCAGCGCCAGCCGGAAGTGTTTGTCGCCCTCATCCTGCTGCTGACGCTGGGGATCGCCGCCCTCACGGCAGCGGGCGGCCTGTCGCTGGCGCTGGGCGCCTTGCTGGCTGGCTTGCTGCTGGCCGATACCGAGTTCCAGTACGAAGTGGAAATCATCGTCGAACCGTTCAAAGGCTTGCTGATGGGCCTGTTCTTCATGTCGGTCGGCATGGGCGTCGATTTGCGCGTGGTGGCGGACTACCCGTTGCTGCTCCCGGCCTCCGTGCTGGGGCTGCTGGCGATCAAGGCGCTGGTCATCATGCTGCTGCTGGCGCCGCTGGGCTGGGCCACCGCCTTGCAGGGCGGGCTGTTGCTGGGACAGGGCGGTGAATTCGCCTTTATCATCCTGGCCTATGCGGTCAGCACGCAGTTGCTGACGCCCGCCGACAGCCAGTTTCTGCTGCTGGTGGTGAGCCTGAGCATGCTGCTCGCCCCCGGCGCGGCGGCGGCCGGCGCGTTCATCGCGCGGCGCGGCCGCGCCGGCCAGGACGCAGCGGGCGAAGCGCGTGGCGATGGCCAGGCGCTGGGCCACCGTGCCGGCCACGTCATCATTGGCGGCTACGGCCGGGTCGGCCAGCTGGTTGCGGATGTGCTGGGGCGCCAGGGTATCCAGTACATCGCGGTGGAGCGCGACCGCCATTTGGTGGAAGACGCGCGCAAGAAGCGGCAGGAGGATTGCGTGTATTCGGGCGACGCCGCCTTGCCCGAGCTGTTGCAGCGCCTGGGCAGCGTTGACGCGGCTTGCGTGGTGCTGACCATGGACGACCCGCGCGCGGCCCTGCAGGCAGTGAGCGCGCTGCGGCGCCACTACCCGCACCTGTGCCTGCTGGCCAGGGCGCGCGACGCGCGGCACGCCCAGGCCCTGAAAGCCGCCGGCGCCACGGAAGTGGTGTCCGAAGCTATTGAATCCGGCCTGCAGCTGGCCTGCTTCGCGCTGAACGCGGCGGGCATGCCGATGGGGACGGCGGGCTATCACATCGAACAGGAGCGCGCCAACCAGCTCGCCCGGATAGCCGACGCACCGCCCGGTTGAGACTGCCGGCAGCTCGCCCCATTCAAGCTGGCTGCCGAAGATGGACCGCGCCGGCCGCGCTGGCATCGCGCACCATCGGCAGGGACGACAACCGCAGGACCGGTTCCGGTTCGACAGTCGTGACGTTCAACCGCTGAAATCGGCCTGCGCGGCGCGGATGTAGTCCAGCATGGCAGCGCTGACCCAGGTGCCCTTCAGCAGCGCTGGTTCGCGCTCGTGCGCAAGCCGGATTCGCTCCAGCGTGGCCGGATCGCCGCCGCAGCGCAAATGGAATAGTCTCATCCACTCGGCGGCCAGTCCCTGCGATGACGGTTCATGGGCCGCAATGCCGCTGGCCATGTGGCGGTGCACCGTCACGATCAGCGCCATCCACGCGCGGAAGTGCTTGCCGCCATGCTCGCGCATGTGCTGAACTTCGGCGGCATGCAGGTATTTCGCATACAGCGCCAGGCGGTGCGCGCCCCATGCCTCGGCCACGTACTGCTTGAGTTCCGGCGTGATGCGGGTGAGCCGCTGCGCCGAGGCTTCCTGCTCCAGCATGCGCGTCATGCGCCACGCGAATTCCGGATCCCCGCCGGTGTCGTCTTCCAGCATCTGCATCCAGCGCTGCGCCAATGCGCCGGCTTCCGGGGCGGCGGCGGGCAGGCCGCGCGCAATCGCCTCCAGCAGTTCGGTAACCAGCGTGGCCCAGGCCTGGTTGCGGCGCGCGTCCTGCTGCCAGAAAGGTAGCCGGCGCAGCTCCTCTTGCGAGAAGTATTGCTCGTACAAGTGCATATGTTCCAGGGTGGCCAGCCAGTCTTCCAGCTCCGGCTTGCCGCCGCCGTCCATATGCCGCTGCAGTTGCGTGAGCTGCGCCCGCAGCGCCGACGCTTGCGCGATCTGGCGGTCGAGCGCTTCGATCTGCTGCGCCACGACGCCGGCAAACGGCGCGTCCGGGCTGGCCAGCAAGGTGCCGATGTCGGCCAGCGCCATGCCGAATTTGCGCAGCGCCAGAATCTGGTGCAGGCGCGCGGCGTCGTCCCGGTTGTACAGGCGGTGGCCGGAATCGGCGCGCGCCGACGGCCGCAGCAGGCCGATGCTGTCGTAGTGGTGCAGCGCGCGCACCGTGAGTCCGGAGCGTGCCGCCAGTTCGCCGATTCTCAGTGCTTTCATGTCAGTGCTTTCATGCGCGCCAGTGTACTTCACACCACTGCGTCGCTGGGCAGCTTGAGCAGCAGCGCTAGCAGCGCCGCCAGCTCGGTGCGCATCTCGCGCCGGTCGACAATCATGTCGATGGCGCCGCGCTCCAGCAGGAACTCCGGCCGCTGATAGCCGTCCGGCAGCGTGACGCCGAGCGTGCTTTTGATCACGCGTGCGCCGGTGAAGGCAATCAAGGCCTTCGGCTCAGCGATCACCAGGTCACCCAGGAAGCAGAACGAGGCGGAGATGCCGCCGGAAGTGGGATCGGTCAGCACCGACACGAATGGCAGGCCCTGCTCCGCCAGCTTGGCCAGCATGGCGGTGGTCTTGGCCATTTGCATCAGCGACAGCAAGCCTTCCTGCATGCGTGCGCCGCCGCTGGCGGTGATGCAGACGAAGGGCACGCGCTGGTCGATTGCCGCCTGCACGCCGCGCACAAAGCGTTCGCCCACCACGGAGCCCATCGAGCCGCCCATGAAATTGAACTCGAAGCAGGCCACCACCACCGGCACCGACAGCACCGCGCCGCCGATGACGATCATGGCGTCGGTTTCGCCGGTGCTGTCCATGGCGGACTGCAGGCGTTCGGGGTAGCTTTTGCTGCCTTTGAATTTCAGCGTATCGACCGGCAGCACTTCCTGGCCGATTTCGTAACGGCCGCCCGCATCGAGCAGCGCGTCCAGCCTGGCGCGCGCGGCGATGCGCATGTGGTGGCTGCACTTGGGACAAACCTGCAGGCCCGCTTCCAGGTCGGGGCGGTACAGCACCGCTTCGCAAGCCGGGCATTTGATCCACAGTCCCGCCGGTACCGCCTGGCGCGCGCTGCCGCCCTTGATGCGGGGCGGCAGCAATTTTTCAATCCAGCTCATAGGGTCGCTCGCATGGTGTAGTCATGCGGTGCATCCTAAATCCTCACGTTACGTCAGGTTCAAGCGGAATTTCGCGCGCCTGCGGCAACGCGCCTTCCTACATGCGCGGCACGCCGTCGCGGTTCACCGGAATGTACTCACCCGGCGCCGAAGCCAGCTGGGTACGGTGTTCCACGCCGCGGTGCACATAGGTAACGTCCCAGTACTGCGGCGTGGCGTTGGCCACGTTTTCGCAGCGCCGCACATCCTGGCCATAGGTGTTGTTGCCGCCCCGGCCTGCGTTGGCGCCGATCGCGCCGCCGGCCAGCGCGCCGCCCACGGTCGCGATGTCGCGTCCCGACCCGCCGCCCACCTGGTGGCCCAGCACGCCGCCGAGGATGGCGCCGGCCAGCATGCCGCCGGTGCTGGGGCGGTTGTCCTGGGATTGCACTTGCTGGCGTTCAACCCAGCAGCGCTGTTCCGGCGGCCCCACCACGGCGCGCACCGAGGTCACGCGCGCCTCATAGGTGCGTTCGTTCGGGCGCTGGCGGTATTCGTAGCTGGGTTGCGGCATCGGCGCCGGGGCCTCGTTGTCGACCCGGCGGTTGCCGCGCACCTGGCGCACGGACGAAATGCTGTTGTTCAGGCCCATGCCGGCCAGCGAGTCATAGCTGCCGCGCTTGAGGATGCGGCATGCGCCACGGAAGCCGGCGTCCTCGCACACCTCCCAGCGGCCCTTTTCCACCACCACGGATGAGGCGCGGTCGTTGAAGTCGGCCCGGCGCAAGTCGTCCGAGGTGCTGGAAATGGTGACGGCGCGTCCGCGCCAGCCTTCGCCTTGATACAGCGTGATCTGAGCCATTGCTTGTCCGCCAAGCAGCATGGTGCAAGCCGCAAGTGTTGTTTTTAATGGGAATTTCATGATGGTCTCCTAGTCATTAGGCCTTGAACAGCCCGGTATCATCAAGCTACCCGATAACAAACAGTTGGTCTGTGCGGAAGCGCGCTTAGGACACTGCCAGATGGCAATTGCTTAAACAATAAGCGTGCGCTAAAATGAGAATAATTCTTATTCACATTTGTCGGTGCCCGGCACCTGACCGGGAACTGTCATGTCCGTCGCCGAACCGGCCCTCCTTGAGCTGCAGGTCCACAGCCTCTACAGCCACCACCACGGCTGGCTGCAGGGCTGGCTGCGCAAAAAGCTGGGCTGCTCGCACCGCGCCGCGGACCTGGCGCACGACACCTTCCTGCGCCTGCTGGCGCGCGACGAGCCGGTCGCGATAGCCGAACCTCGCGCCTTCCTCACCACTGTGGCGCAGCGCGTGCTGGCCAACCACTGGCGCCGCGAGCAGATCGAGCGGGCTTACCTGGACGCGCTGGCGCAGGCCCCGGCGGCGCTGTCGCCGTCGCCCGAAGAGCGCGCCATGCTGCTGGAAACGCTGGTCGAGATCGACTGCCTGCTGGCCGGCTTGCCGCCGCAGGTCAAGCGGGCTTTCCTGTACGCCCAGCTGGACGGGTTGAGCCAGGCGGAGATTGCCGCCGAGCTTGGCATTTCGGTCAGCACCGTCAAGCGCCACCTGGTGCGCGCGGGTACGCAGTGCTACTTCGCCCTGGCGCAGGACTGATGCGCGGCGCCGACACCGCCGAAGCCGCCGCCGCCGATGCCGAGGTCGCCGCCGCAGCGGCAGCTGCGCCGCCTGTACCGCCAGCGGTGGCGCGGCGCGCGGTGGAGTGGCTGGTCGAGCTGCAGTCCGCCGAGACCGGGGACGCCGCCCGCGATGGCCTGGGGCGGTGGCGCCAGCAGCATCCGGATCATGAACGCGCCTGGCAGCGCATAGCCGCCGTCAACGCGCAGTGGCGCAGCGCGCTGGGCGGCTCTGCCGCTGCGGGACGGGCGGCGTCCCCGTTCGTGTCACAGGTGGCCCGTGGCGCGCTGCTCGATGCGCCGCAGGCCGGTCCGCACCAGGCCCGGCGGCGCGACGCCATCAAGACGCTGGCACTGCTGTTCGGCGCCGGCGGCGGTGCCTGGCTGGCGCAGGAGCACACGCCCTGGCGCGCGTGGAGCGCGGACGAACGCACCGGCGTGGGCCAGCGCCGCACAATCGCGCTGGCCGACGGCGGCAGCATCGACCTGAACACCGGCACTGCCATCAATGTGCGCTATTCCGGCGCCGAACGGCGCGTGCACCTGGTCAGTGGCGAGATCCTGGTGCGCACCGGCAAGGACGGCGCAGGCCGGCCGTTCGTGGTCGAAACCGTCCAAGGCGAACTGCGGCCGCTGGGCACGCATTTCGCCGTGCGCCAGCATGCCGCTCACGGCCGGGTCGACGTCTTCGAAGGCGCCGTATCGGTGCAACCGCGCGGGGGCCCTGGGCGCATCCTGCAAGCCGGCGAACTGGCCCGCTTTAGCGGTAGTGCCGTTTCGCCCGCCGAAGCCGTCAACGGCGACAGCATCGCCTGGAGCGACGGCATGCTGGTTGCCAGCGGCATGCGCCTGGATGACTTCCTGGCGGAAGTGGGGCGCTACCGCCATGGCCGCCTCGGCTGCGACCCGGCTATCGCCGGCCTGCGTGTGTCGGGCAGCTACCCGCTGGCGGATACCGGCCTCATCCTGGACACGCTGCGCGCCACCCTGCCGGTGGAGACACAGTTCATCACGCGCTACTGGGTCACGCTGCGGCCTGCGCACCGCTGAAAATATTTTGCGCCAGGGTGGTCTGTTTTCGGTTCTCGCGGGACATGGAAGGTGAGCAACGCACATCTTCAACTTTGTCCAAGGAACCGATCATGGGAGCACGCGCCCAATTGCCTTACTCTTTCAAGCACTCCGCCCTGCTGGCCGCCCTAAGCCATGCCCTGGCCGCCGGCACGGTCGCCGCATCAGCGTGGCCGGGCGCAGCACTGGCAGCTGAGGGCGCCGCCGAGGTGGCCCCGGCGCCCAGGGCCTACGCCATTCCCGGCGGGCCGCTGGAAGCGGCACTGAACCGCTTCGGCAGGGAAGCGGGCATCTTGTTGTCCTTCACCACCGAGACGACCGCCGGCTTGCACAGCAAAGGCTTGAGCGGCAGCCACATGGTGCCGGACGGCCTGGCCCTGCTGCTGCACAACACGGGCCTGGCGGCGGTGCCGCAGCCCAACGGCAGTTATGTGGTGCGGAAGCGTGCTCCTGCCACCGCTGCCGCTGCCGACAGCTTGCCGGTGGCGGCGCAGACCCTGTCCGAGATCACGGTGCAGGGCAGCGCCGCCGAGGACAGCGCCACCGGGCCGGTGGTCGGCTACGTGGCAGCGCGCAGCACCACGGCCACCAAGACTGCCACCCCGACGCGCGAAATACCGCAGTCGATCTCGGTGGTGACACGCGATGCGCTGGACGCGCGCGGCGTATCCACTCTTGCCGAGGCGTTGGAATACCTGCCCGGATTCACGCCCCGCACTTACGGCCGCGACGACCGCTATGACTGGTCGATCGCGCGCGGCATCGGCAACACCAACGGCGCGAACTTCCGCGACGGCTTGAAGGACAAAGGCCACAACTACGCCGTGCCGCGCCTGAACAGCTACGGCGTGGAGCGGGTGGAATTCATGCGCGGGCCGGCCTCCCTGATGTTCGGCAGCAACATCCCCGGCGGCGCGGTCAATTCGCTCACCAAGCGCCCCACGGAGGCGGCGCAGGGCGAGATCCGCCTGCGTGCTGGAGAGATTGACCGGCGCGGCGTGGCGGGCGATCTCTCCGGCCCCGTGAGCAGCGACGGCGCCGTGCGCTACCGCCTGGTGGCGCTCGCCGAGCAGTACGACCTGATGACGCCAGGGGCCAGCAAGGAAGAACGCTACTTTGCGCCTTCGCTGAGCTTTCGGCCCGGCAGCGGCACCGAGGTGACGCTGCTGGCCGACTACCAGCAGGACCGCATCGACGGCGACGCCTACCCGTACAACTACTACGAAGCGGTGGGCCGCTACATCCCGGTCGCGGAAAAAGGCTGGGACCGCTTTTACCGCGATCAATGGTCGGCTGCCCTGCTGCTGGACCACCGTGTCAGCGAACGCCTCAGCTTCCACAGCCGCAGCCGCTACAGCCGGGTCAAGCTGGACTACCGCGTCAATTTCCTCCGTGGCTTGGTGAGCGACACCGTGGTCACGCGCGCCGCCCAGCACATCGATGACGCATCGCGCGCCTGGCAGACCGACAACTACCTTGAGGCGCGCTGGAACGCCGGCAAGTGGGAGAACAGCACCATCGCCGGAATCGACTTCAGCAAGCTGACCGGCGCGCTGTCTCGTGGCGACGGTGACGCCATGCCCTACGACCTGGCACAGCAGCGCGGCCCCGGCGCGTTCGTCTCGCCCGCGCTGGCGCCCAACTATGTCTCCGCAACCCGGCAGACCGGCCTCTACCTGCAAAACCAGGCCAAGTTCGACCAGCGCTTCGTGATCGTGGCGGGCGTGCGCAATGACAGATACCGCGAGCGCGCGGTGGCTGCCTGGGTCGAGGGGCCCGTGCGCCACAACAAGGCCACCGGCCGCCTGGGCGGCGTCTGGCTGTTGCCGGCCGGCGTTTCGCCCTACGTCAGCTACGCCACTTCCTTCGAGCCGCAGTCCGGCGCCACTTACGAAGGCGCGTCTTTCAAGCCGACCTCGGGACGCCAGTATGAAGCCGGCGTGCGCTACGAGCCGGCCGGCGCGAACGCCATGTTCTCGGCAGCGGTATTCGACATACTTCAGCAGAACGTGCCCGCCGGCGATCCGCAGCATCCCGGCTTCAACGTCCAGCGCGGCGAAGTGGGCTCGCGCGGCCTGGAACTGGAGGCGAACGCCAGCCTGGCGCAGGGACTGGATTTCACGGCCAGCTACAGCTACACCGATGCCAGGATCACGCGGGACACCAATCCCGCTGCGGTAGGCCTCAAGAGCGGCCTGGTGCCGGCGCACAAGGCGGCGCTGTGGCTCAACGCGCGCCTGCCCGGCGACTGGCTGCGCGGCGCGAAGGTCGGCCTGGGAGCGCGCTACAACAGCAAGGTGCCGGACTTCGACAATACCCGCTGGGTGCCGGGCGTGACCCTGGTGGACGCGCGCATCGGCTACCAGTTCGATACGCACTGGGAGCTGGCGGTCAACGCCCGCAACCTGTTCGATAAGCAGCACCTGGGCAACTGCAGCTACGGCAGTTGCTATCCCGGCGACCGGCGCGAAGTGATCGCCACGGCGAACTACCGCTGGTAAGCTGGACGGCGCGCCCGCATGTGTGTAAAACACGGGGATGAGCGCGCCGAAATTCCATTCCGTCGAGGACTACCTGGCCACACTGGAGCCGGTGAAAGCCTCGACCGTCAAATCCATCATCGATTTCACATTGGCGGAATTTCCCGGCCTGGAAGCGAAGATCGCCTGGAACGTGCCGACCATACACCGCAAGGGCCAGTACGTCGCCGGCCTGGCCGCCTACAAGCGCCACCTGACTTTTTCTCCGTGGAGCATCTGGGTCATGGAAGACTTCAAGGACCGGCTGCAGGGTTTCGTGGTGTTCAAGAATTGCTTTCAGATTCCGGTTGACTGGGAACTCGATAAAGATCTGGTGCGCGACCTGGTGCGCGCCAGGCTGGCCGAACTCGAGTAAGAAGGCGGCACGCTAGCGGCCGCCGCACGCGCGCCTGCGAACTGGCATACTGGGCTACAATCGCTCCCACTTCCTGCAAGCAGGCCTCGCAGGCACGGCGACAATTCCCGGGTAGTTCAGTGGCAGAACGCTTGGCTTCAGACCGAGAGGGCGCAGGTTCAATTCCTGCCCCGGGACCCTTTACCCTGGCGAGGTTGCGACTTCGGGCGACATATGACTGACGGAAAACAGCACGGTAGCCCGGCCCCGGCCTATGCGGCCTTTCAGCTTGCCAAAGCCCTTCGGACCAGCGAGGACCACCAGCACCCGGACACCCGCGCGCGGGCGCTGGGCAAGGCCTCCACCTGGCAGGCGATTCTCGACAATATGCTGAGCGGCGCAGTGGCCTACGGCTCGCGCCAGCCCCTCGAAGGGATACCCGAGTGGGCCACGCTGGATGTTGCGGCCGGCGGTTTCGCCAGCGGGCGCCTGCTCGCGGGCGGGCCGCTGCTGCCGCACGAGCAGGCGCTGCTGGCTACGCTCCCGGCAGGCGCGGCGCGCGGCGGCCGGCTTGCCCTGAACGCGCATTTTCTGACCGAGGCGGGGCTGGCGCAGCTTCAGGAACGGCTGCGCACGGCCTGCTACCAAGTGGACGTGCCCGAGGAAGGCGCGCTGCTGGTGGTCGCCTGGCTGGCGGTGCACGGCCACGCTGAGCAAGCGCGCACAGTGCTGGACCAGATCGCTCCCTTCTTTTCCTCGCTGCGCTTCTATCCGGCGCCGCGTGACAAGCCGCAACGCGGCGGGCCGCAGGTGCATCGCCAGGATGTGCGGGCAACGGTGGAAGAGCTCCGCGGCATCAGGGAGCACCAGCGCATTCAGCGCCAGAAAGAGGCGGTGGAAATCTGGGCGCCGCTGTACGACCGCATGGTTGCAATGTTTTTGGAAACCGTGGCCGAAGACTGGCCGTGCAGGCAGTATCCGCAAGGCTGGGATGCGCGCGCCCGCGCGCTGCTGGCCGACTACGCCACGCTCAGGGAGCGGCACCGTTTGTGCGGCAAGTTCGAGCGCAGCGGCGCGCACAGCGCACAGCTCAGGGAGTTCCTGGGCCGCTGCGCGCGCGATCCGGCTTCCCTGTCGGGCCGCGATGTGGGACGAATCCGCCTGATCCTTCAGCGCTACCGGGACAAGCGCGGCGAACCTGGCTCCCCGGCCTGCAGCCGCATGCGCAGCCAGCAGGCGGCCGACGTGGGCGCACCCTCCTTCCCTTCGATTGCGCGCGTGGTGCTGTCGCGCCTTGCCGGCTATCCGCAGGATGAGGGCCTGGACGAGGTAGGCATCCTCGCGCACGCCGTGACTGCGGAGGAAAGCACCCGCACCGGTGTGCCGCAGGATACCGCGATTCCTCCGTCCATGCGGGCCAAGGCGGAGCGCTGCCTGAACGACACCATCGATGCGCTGATCGAACGCGGGCTGATCGGCTCGGGCGAAGTCCTGGCGCAGGTATTGCCGCAGATGACGTCGGACATCCGGGCTGCCGGCATAGACGAGCCGGTACTGCGTCAACTGTACGCCGCCATCTACCGCGCGTTCCGGCGCCGCCGCTCTTTGCTGTTGTTGAGTATGGAGAAGCAGGTGCAGCTGGAGAGCCTGCCGTGGGTGGCCGCAATCGACCGTTACCGTTCCACAGAGCCGGATGCGCGCAGCCTTGCCAGGCAAACGCTGGAAGAGCTTGCAGTCGCCACGCTGGCGGCGTTCCCGCAGGCCGTGGTGCCCAACAAGCTGATACAGGAATTCGACGCGCTGGTGGCCGGCGCCGGCTTGCAGATTCCCCTGGTGAACCAGCTGGCCACGGACATCTTCATGGGGCAGTTCTCCCCGAAATTCACTGCGGCGGCAAAGGTGGCCGCCGGGCTGCTGAAGGGCAGCCTGTATGCAGCCTATTACGGGATCGACTATGACGAAATCGAGCGCCTGCCTGCCGGGGAAAAAACCGCGCGGGGCGCCGATGCCTTCGCCCGGATTTGCGCGGCGCGCGCCGGGGTGCCGCCAGGCGGATGGAATCCTGCAGTCAACGGCATGCTCATCGAGCAGCAACAGATACTGACCACCCAGAACCTGGCCGCCCTCTGCGCCGGCCTGCACTTGTCCCAGCCGCTGGCCGCCCGCCTGCACGACATGGCGATGCGCTGCTTCACCTGGATGTGCAGCCGCCAGCAAGTCAAGGCGGAAGGCTGGCACGCCCGGCTTATCGTGGTCAAGAACACCGCGTACGCCTGGCGCCAGATGCTGTTCTTCCTGGCCCTGCTTCCGCCGCCAGGCCTGCAGCAGTTTCTTCGGCTCGCGGCTGCACACCTCAAAGCGCAACCGGACCAGTACCAGGCCCGGTTTGCCCCCGCGATGCAAGGCTTGCTGCTGGCTGCCGCCGGCGTGCCGCTCGACAGCGCGCAGGCGGCCGGCGCAGGCGCGCGCCGTTTTCTGGGATGGTCGCGTCCCGGCACCAGCCACTGGCTGCTACCTTGATGGAGATACGCATGTCAAAACCACTGCCGCAGTACATTCCTGTCAGCTGCGAGTTCCACGACCGGCTGGAGGATCTCGCCACGCTGCGCAAGCAGGCCAGCGTCAGCTACCTCGACGGCGGCGGCGTGCTGCAGCAGCGCGACGCCGTCATCAAGGATGTGTTCGCCCGGGAAGGCGCCGACTATGTGGCGCTCAGTTCCGGCGAGACCGTGCGGATGGACCGCCTGGTGGAAGTGGACGGCTACCAGCTGGCCGACTTCCCGCCGGACTGCGCGCTGTAGCCGGGCAGCGGCGCTGCGCTCACTTGCGCAGCGGACGGAAGCCGGCCCGCACTTCCTGCGTGAACAGCGCCGGCTGTTCCCATGCCGCGAAGTGGCCGCCCCTGTCGAGCTTGTTGTAGTACACCAGGTTCGGGTACGCGCTCTGGGCCCAGCTCTTCGGCGGCTGGTACAGCTCGTCCGGGAACACGCTCACGGCGGCCGGGATCTTCACGCCCTTGACGGCGAAGAAGGGATGCTTGTTTTCCCAGTAGAAGCGGGACGACGAGACCGCCGTGTTGGTCAGCCAGTACAGCGTGATGTTGTCCAGCACGTCGTCCCGCGTCAGGCCTTCCGTCTTGCCGTTGAATACGCGGCTGATCAGCTCCTGGCTGGGGCCGTCGTGATCCAGCAGGAAGGCCGCCAGGCCCACCGGCGAGTCCGTCAGGCCGGTCAGCGTCTGGGGACGCGAGCCCATCAGGCGGGCGTAGGCCACGTGGTCGTACACATAGGTCAGCTGGCCGGTCGCGCTTTTCTCCTCGGCGCTCAGGCCCGCCGGCAGCGGATTGCCGGCCCACAGCGCCTTGTCGATATCGGTCGGCACCGCGCCGGCCATATTGGTGTGGATGCCGATCAGTCCCGGCGGCGCCTGCACCGCCATCAGGTCGGTCACGATGGCGCCCCAGTCGCCGCCCTGCGCCGCGTACTTCTTGTAGCCCAGGCGCGTCATCAGTTCAGCCCAGGCGCGCGCGGTGCGGTCCGGACCCCAGCCGGTTTCGGTCGGCTTGCCCGAGAAACCATGGCCCGGCAGCGACGGGATCACCAGGTCGAACGCGTCCTCCGCCTTGCCGCCGTGCGCGGTCGGATTGACCAGCGGATCGATGATCTTCAGCTGCTCCACCACCGAGCCCGGCCAGCCGTGCGTGACGATCAGCGGCAGCGCGTTCTTGTGCTTGGAGCGCACGTGGATGAAGTGGATGTCCACGCCGTCGATCTTGGTGACGAACTGCGGCAGCGCGTTCAGTTTGGCCTCCACCTTGCGCCAGTCGTAGCCGGTGGCCCAGTAGTCGGCCAGCGCCTGGACGGTGGCCAGCTTCACGCCTTGGGTCGAGTCGGTGACGGTTTCGCGGTCCGGCCAGCGCGTCGCCTTGATGCGTGCGCGCAGGTCGGCCAGTTGCGCTTCCGGCACGTCGATGCGGAAGGGGCGGATCTGGCTGGCGTCGGCGGTGGCCGCGGCGGTTGGCGCCGTCGCTGCTGCCGTTGCCGCGCCGGCAAAACCTGGCGCGAAGGTGAAGGCGGCGGCCACGGCGAGGCTGGCGGCGGTCTTGAAGAGGTTGCGGCGGATGTGCATGGTGTTTTCCTTAGGGCGGTGGGCAGCGGCGCTCAGGCGGTAACGACGGTCAGCGCGACGTCGATATTGCCTTTGGTGGCTTTCGAGTAGGGGCAGATGGCGTCGGCGCCGTGGGCGATGGCGGTGGCCACTTCGAGGTCGAGGCCGGGCACGATCAGGTTGATGCGGGCCTGGATGAAGTACTCGTTGCCGCCCAGGCCCAGATCCACGTCCAGCTCCACCGCCGTGTCGGCAGGCAGCGTCACGTTCATTTGCCTGGCGACGATGCCGACCGCACCGCTATAGCAGGCCGACCAGGCGCCGGCAAACAGCTGCTCGGCGGTCGGGTGGGCTACCACGGCGTCGAAGCGGTATTCGCGCACGCCAGGGTTGCCCGGCGCAGTCAGGTGGATGTCCAGCTTGCCTTCGTGGTTGCCGGAGAAGATGGCGGCATCGGTGCCGGTGGTGCGGGTCTTGCCGGTGGTCAGGACTTTGGTGATTTTGCTCATGATAATTACTCCTTTAAAGCGTTATTTTGTTCGCATACGTTTACATCGCATGCGATATGTGTATCGTTGTTTTAAGCGGTCACGACGTTGATGGCCACGTCGATGTTGCCTTTGGTGGCTTTCGAGTAAGGACAGATGGCGTCGGCGGCATGGGCGATTTTGGCGGCCACTTCGGCATCCAGGCCGGGCACGATCAGATTGATGCGGGCCTGGATGAAGTACGCGGCGCCGCCCAGGCCCAGGTCCACTTCGATTTCCACGGCAGTGCCGGCCGGCAGCGCCACGTTCAATTGCTTGGCCGAGATACCCACAGCCGCGCTATAGCAGGCCGACCAGGCGCCGGCAAACAGCTGCTCGGCGGTCGGGTGCGCTTCGACGGCCTCGAAGCGGTGCTCGGGGGCAACTGGGTTGCCGGGCGTGGTTAGATGGATCTCCAGCTTGCCTTCATGGTTGCCGGAGAAGATGGCGGCGTCGGTGCCGGTGGTGCGGGTCTTGCCGGTGGCCAGGACTTTGGTGATTTTGCTCATGATATTTCCTCTGTAAAGGTACGGTTCACTCCGAGTGGATTTGTGTCGCACTCGTTTAGATCGGATGCGATGAATGAATCATAGACCTCCGAAACGCGGAGGTCAAGCATTATTTTCGCATCCGATTAAAGCGTTTGCGATATAAATCCTAGCTTACCGGCGCGCCCGGCCGCATTCGGCCACGAGGTAGCGCCGCAGCTTGGGGCCGGACGGGGTGCGTTCGGTATTGTGGTAGCGGTCCAGGATGGTGTATTTGCCGTCGCAGGCATCCGCCGCTGCGTTGTAGCAGGCGTCCCAGTCCTGCTCGCCGCCGTCGCAGGAGACCACGAAGCCGGCGCGGCCGTTCGGCGTTGTGATGGGTTTGACTTCAGCCACGCAGCCAGCCAGCAGCGCAACCGCCGCTGCGGCGAGCGCAAATTGGAGAGAGTGAGAAAGCATGATCGACCTCGCATGGTTGCTGGCGGCCACATTGCCGCCGGACGCAGTGTGCGGGCCGGGCATGAAGAAAAACTGATGGGTGCGTGAAGATTGAATTAAGCGGGGCCGGTCAAACGCCTGTCATAAACGGGCGATACCATGCAAGCCGGCTCAAGAACACGGGCCACTATCAAGCGCCACTCGATGGCTGCTCTACCGGCGCCGGCGGTCGGGAAACATACCGGCACCAAACAAGACCCGCGCTGCGCCTACGCGGCGTGCACGAAACCCTGCACGTTGACGGTGCTGACCGGGGCTTCGAGCACCTTGGCCACCGTCACCCCGCGCAGCGAGACGTCCTTCACCGGCATTTCCGCCTCGCCCTGGATGCGGCACACGAAGGCGGCCTCGTCCACCTTCACATTGCTCACGTGCAGGCCCTCGATCGGCGTCAGCCGCCGCTCGTAGGTCGGTACCAGGTCGCGCCACTGGTATAGCACGTCCGTCTCCACGCTCAGCACGCCGCCGGCGATCCTGGTCGCGCTCACGTTCGACACGTGGATATTCTTCACGTAGCCGCCGCGCCGCTCGTTGGTCTTGACGAACAGGATGTTGTTGATGGTGCTGCGCGCGCCGGAGCCGGCATTGTCGAAGTGGCAGTTGTCCACGAACACGTTTTCCACGCCGCCGGACAGCTCGCTGCCGATCGCCATCAGCTGGTGGCCGTTCTTCACGCGGCAATTGCGCATGATGATGTTGCGGGACGGCACGTTGAGGCGCCAGGCGTCCTGGTCGCGGCCGGACTTGACCGAAATTGCGTCGTCGCCCTGGTCGAACACGCAGTCCTCCACCAGCACGTTCTGGCTCATTTCGGGGTCCACGCCGTCGTTGTTGTGGCCGTGTGCGCGCACCTTCACGCGGCGGATCACCACGTCGCGGCTCAGGTAGGGATGCAGCACCCAGAACGGGCTGTCGACGATGCTCACGTCCTCCACCAGCACATTGCGGCAGCGGTTGAACTGCACGAACTGCGGGCGCAGGTTGGCCTGGCCGACAGCCATCTGGCGCTGCTCCACCGGCACGCGCTTGGCGGCCAGGTGGTACAGCGCCACCAGCGCGTCCATGTGCGGCTTGGGGCGCGCGTACCAGACCTTCCACACGTCCAGTTTGGCCTTCAGCGTGCCCTCGCCGGTGATGGCCACGTTGTCGCACCCGTAGGCGTACACCAGCGGCGAATAGTTGTAGCACTCCAAGCCTTCCCAGGTCGTCATGACGGCGGGCAGGTAGTCGTCCGGGCGTTCCGAGAACAGCAGCGTGGCGCCCTTGGCGACATGCAGGTTGACATTGCTTTTCAGATGGATCTTGGCGGTGGGCCACACGCCCTCCGGCACCACCACCACGCCGGACCCGGCGGCATGCGCCGCTGCAATTGCCTGGGCGATGGCGGCGCTGGTCTTCTGCTGGTCGCCCTGCGCGGCGCCGAAATCGGTGATCGGGAAGCGCCGGCTGGCGGAAAAATCCGGTACGCTGATGTCGGGCATGGGGAATGGCGCGGCAGCGCGCACCCGCTCCTGCGGCAGTTGACGGGACGATGCCGATGCGGTCCCCGCGCGCGGTAGCGGCGCGCAGCCGGCGGCGGCGAGGGCCAGGCCGGCCAACAGGGCCTGGCGGCGGGAGGGTAAGTGGCGTGTCAAAGCGGTCTCCAGAGTGTTTTTCCCATGGTAAACCGCCCTGCCGTGCGCAGCGGCCGGGCCGGGCAAACACTCACGCAATTGATCCGGAAAAAATAATTTGTCGAATTTGTCGAATTCCGGCGGCGCCAGCCGTCGTGCCTGTGAAAGCCACCGAAATACATTGAACCACCTAACCTGGAGACATCATGAACAAGCAAATTTTCGTCAACCTGCCCGTCAAGGACTTGCCACGCTCGAAAGACTTTTTTGCCGCCCTGGGCTATAGCTTCAACCCGCAGTTCACCAATGACCAGGGGGCTTGCATGGTGATCTCGGAGAACATCTTCACCATGCTGCTGACGGAAGAGTTCTTCAAGACCTTCATCAACCGCCCGCTGTCCTCCGCGCACGAGTCGGCCCAGGTGATCAACTGCCTGTCCTGCGAAAGCCGGGAGGAAGTCGACGCCACCGTGGCCAAGGCGGTCGCCGCCGGCGGCGCCACGCTGCGCGAGCCGCAGGACATGGGCTTCATGTACAGCCACGGCTTCTCCGACCTGGACGGCCACCTGTGGGAATTGGTATTCATGGACCCTGCGGCCGTCCCGCCGCAAGCCTAAGCCCGCAGCGCGTCCGCCGCCCGCATGCGCATGGCCAGCCAGGCGTGGCGGGCTACGGCGGCGGCGGCCACCGCCAGCGTGGCCGCCAGCGCCAGCAGCAAGGTCCAGCCGCCTATCGGCGCGTGCTCGACATAGCCTGCCAGGTAGCGCTGGATTGCGAGCGCTGCCGGCGGCAGGCCGATCAGCGCGGCCAGCAGCGCCAGCAGGCCCACTTCCTTGACCACCAGCGCGCCGATGGCGCTGCTGCCCGCGCCGTACAGCTTGCGCAGCACGATCTCGCGCGCGCGCCGCTGCACGGTGTGCGCCGACAGCACATAGGTGCCGAACGCCGCGATGGCCAGCGCGATGCCGGTGGCCAGCGCCAGCAGGCGCGCCATGCGCGCGTCGTCGGCGTAGTTGACGGCCAGGATGTCGGCGGCCGGCCGGGTTTTCAGCATCGCATCCGGGAAGTACCTGGGCCACAGCGCGCGGATCGCCGGTTCCAGCCCGGCGGCCCCGGCGCCGTTGCCGCTGTCCGCGCGCACGCTGAGGGTAATGCCGGCGGTCCACAATTCATAGGCCACCGCGCGCGGCGCGGTGCGCAGCGAATGGAAGCGCAGTTCGGGCGCGATGCCCACCACGCGCTTGTGGATCACCTTGTTGTCGAAGCCGCTGAACAGCAGGGTTTGGCCGATGGCGGCGGCCGGATCGGCAAAGCCCAGCTCGCGCGCGGCGATGGCGTTCAGCACCAGCGGCACCGGGTCGTCTTCCTGGTCCAGCCGTGCATCGAACAGGCGGCCCGCCTGCGGCCGGATACGGTATTGTTCGAAGAAGTTGGCGCTCACCGACTTCATCTCCATGGCGGCGCTTCTGCCGTCCAGCCGCTTCAGGTCGCGGAACCAGGACACGTTGCTGCGCCCTACCGCATCCTCCGAAATCGCCACGCCTGCCACGCCCGGCTGGGCCTTCAGCGCCGCCACGAAGCTGTGCGCCGTGGGGCTCATGCGCACCGGCTCGGGCAGGTCCACGATCAGCAGCGGCGCCGGATCGAAGCCGGGCGAGGCACGCATGGCGTACCCGGTTTGCCAGCTGATGGCCACGGCCACGCTGGCCAGTCCCATGGCGGCGGCCACCTGCAGCACGGTCAGCACGCGGCGCGTGCGCAGGCCGTGCGCGGATTCGGCGTCGCCCCGGCCCGCCAGCACCTGGCTGGGCCGCACGCGCAGCGCGATCCAGGCCGGATAGAGCGCCGTCAGCACGCCGAGCAGGCAGCCCAGCAGCAGCGCGGCGCCCACATAGCCCGGCGATAGCACACTGTCCAGCCTGCGGTTTACCAGTGCCGAGAACAGCGGCAGCGCCAGCCACGCCAGCAGCAGGCCGATGACGGTGGCCAGCATGGCCACCAGCATCGATTCGGCCAGCAGCTGCAGCGCGATCTGGCGCGCACCGGCGCCCAGCACTTTGCGCATCGCCACTTCGCGCTGGCGGCGCAGCACGCGCACCGCAGCCAGGTTCACGTAGTTGACTGCCGCCAGCGCCAGGATCAGCAGCGCCACGGCGCCCAGGCCGGCAATGGCGGCCGGATGGGCGCGCGGGCCGGGCGCGGCGACGAAGTTCTGCGCCACGTCGGTGTCGAAGTAGGCGTCCTTCAGCGGCGCCAGCGCCACATCCATCACCTTGCGCTGGCCCAGGCGCTGGCGCACTTCGGGCGGCTGCTTCTTCAGGCCCGGATTGGTGTCCACCGCGCGCTGCAGCGCCTCGGTGATGGCGGGCACGGACGCTCCCGGCTGGACGCGCACCAGCATCTTGCCCCACCAGCCGCGCGCGCCGGACGCCAGTTCGTCGCGCACCTCTGCCTCCACCAGTACCGAGTGCACGCCGAGCAGGGTTTCAAACGGGATGGTGCTGCTGGGCGGCGGCGTGCGCAGCACGGCGCCCACGCGCAGCAGCTTGCCTTCGGCCAGCATGGTCATGCCGAGCGCGCCGGTCGTGCCGAACAGGCGTTGCGCGGCTTCCTCGGTGATGGCAAAACTGTCCGGCCGCTGCAGCGCGGCAGCCAGGTCGCCCTGCACCGCCTGCAGGCCCAGCATGGCGGCGAAGTCGGGCAGCACGGTCAGGCTGTCGAGCTTGCGCAGCTGGCCGCCGATGCGCACCGTCAGGCCCATGCTTTCCGCCCGCGAGGGCAGGTAGCCGGTGGCTGCGGCCACGCCCGGGGTGCCGGCGGCGGCGGCGCGCAGCATCAGCGGCGCCTGGTCGAACCAGGGCGCCTTGGGGTCGGCATTGAAGCGCTGTTTCACCACGTAGACCTGCTCCACCTCCGGTATGTGGCGGTTGTATTGCCAGGAATGGCGCACCAGCCCGAGCAGCAGCAGCGCGGCGGCCAGGCCGATGCCGAGTCCGGCAACAACGACGAATGAGTATGCCGGGTCTTGCAGCAAGCTGCGCCAGCCGATACGGAAGTCCCGCAGTGTCATGATGAGAGCGTAGTGGTTGATCCGGGCTGGTAGGTGCAACATCTGTGCCACGCCGGGGCGGCGCGCCGCTGGGCGCGCCGTTGCGCCGCCTGGCGGCCCGGCGTCCGGAAGCG
Source organism: Massilia sp. NBRC 108631 (assembly GCF_059704565.1). Lineage (NCBI taxonomy): Bacteria > Pseudomonadati > Pseudomonadota > Betaproteobacteria > Burkholderiales > Oxalobacteraceae > Massilia > Massilia sp. NBRC 108631. The sequence continues at coordinate 188,576 of NZ_BAAKJE010000066.1, read as the reverse complement.
GACGCTGCGGTGTGCGCTTCCGGACAGTGTCCGCGCTAGGGCAGCGGCGTCAGCAGCGGCTGGCCGGCGAAGTGAGCCAGCAGGTTGTCCACCGCCAGCTGGCCCATGGCGTGGCGCGTCTCCACCGTCAGGCTGCCGATATGGGGCGTGAGCACCACGTTGTCCAGCGCGCGCAGCGCCGGCGGCACCTCCGGCTCGTGCGCGAACACGTCCAGCGCCGCCGCGCCCAGCGTGCGCGCCTGCAAGGCGGCGATCAGCGCGGCTTCGTCCACCAGCGCGCCACGGGCGATGTTTACCAGCGTCCCCTCCGGGCCGAGCGCTGCCAGCACGGCGGCGTTCACCGCGTGGCGGGTGGCCGCGTTGGCCGGGGCGCTCAGCACCAGGTAGTCGCTCTCATGCGCCAGCGCCAGCAGCGAGTCGGCGCGCGGCACGGCAACGCCCTGCACCGCCGCGCCGCCCACCGGGCGCGGCTGGTAGTAGCGGATCTGCATGCCCAGCGCAGCGAGCCGGCCGGCGATGGCCTGGCCGATGCGGCCGAAGCCGAAGATGCCGGCCACCTTGCCGCGCACGCTGCGCGACGGCGCCAGCGGCTTGCGCGCGCTCCAGTCGCCGTCCCGCACGTAGCGGTCCATGGCGGGCAGGCGGCGCGCGGCGGACAACAGCAGCAGCACGGCAAGGTCGGCCACGTCGTCGGTCAGCACGCCAGGCGTGTTGGTCACCGGGACGCCGCGCGCGCGCAGCGCGTCGAGGTCGATCTTGTCGTAGCCCACGCTGTTCAGGCTGACGATCTCCAGCCGCGGCAGGCGCGCGGCCAGCGCCGCGTCCACGCCCAGCGGCCCGGTGGTGACGATGCCGCGCACCCGGGCGGCCACGCTGTCCACGTAGGCCTCCTGTTCGGCGGCGGGAATCGACCACAGGTGGTGGCACTGGAAATGCGCATCGAGCTGCTGCATGACGGAAGCCGACGGGCTGGGGGCGAATACGAGGATGTCTGGTTTCATGGGGCTTTGAATAGGGGGGGCGGTTTCAATCCAGGCCGTATCTGGCCAGGATGCGGCGGCTGCTGCCGTCGGCGGCCATGGCGGCCATGGCGCGCTGGAACTGCTGGACTTCGTCCGGGCTGAAATCGAGCGAGCCGGCCAGCCAGGCGGTGGTGCTGCGCAGCGGCGCACTCAGTTCGAAATCGGCCTCTTCGCCCCGGTTGCGCAGCGATGTGCGGATGATGTTGCGCTCGCCAAAGGCGGCGTCGGCGATGCCGGTCAGCAGGAAGCGGTGCACTTCGTCTATGGAGGCAGCTTCCACCAGGTTGCTGTAGCCGAGCTCGCGCAGCATGGCCGCCTGTCCCGCCCCGCGCAGCATGGCAATGCGGCGCGTCTTCATTTGCTGCCCACTGCGCACGTCGAACGGTCCCTTGCGCAGCGCCAGGAACACGTAGTGTTCGTCGTACAGCGGGGCCAGCCAGCGGTACTGGGCTTCGCGCTCGGGCAGCCGCGTCAGCGGGTAGATGGCCGTGGCCGGCATGGTGGTGGCCAGGAAGGTGGCGCGCCGCCATGGCACGAACTGGGTCTGCGGCGCCAGCTGCATGCGCTTGCACAATTCCGCCACCAGCTCCGTCAGTGCACCTGGCCGGGCGCCCCCGTGCTCGAGCACCAGCGGCGGCAAATGCGTGGTGACGAGCCGCATGCGGGCGGCGGCAGGGCTGGCGGCGGTTTTGGTAGGGGCGGCGGCCCAGGCATGGGGCGCGAGGCCCAAGATGGCGGCGGCAATGACAAGTCGTCTGTTCATGCGGCTAGTTTCACACATTTCCACCGTGTTGTAGTATATTTCGATAATCGTTGAAATATCGAATTGGAGCAAGCATGGACACCAAACAAGTTCTGGCGGCGCTGTCGGCACTGGCGCAGGAATCGCGCCTGGCGGCGTTCCGGCTGCTGGTGCAGGCCGGTCCGGACGGCCTGGCGGCCAGCAGGATCGCCGAGCAGCTGGATATGGCGCCGTCTTCGCTGTCCTTCCACTTGAAGGAGCTGGCCCATGCCGGGCTGATCGTGGCGCGCCAGGACGGCCGCTTCATCATCTACAGCGCCGGCTTCGACACCATGAACGGCCTGCTGGCCTTCCTCACCGAAAACTGCTGCGGCGGCGTGCCATGCGCGCCGGGCGCCGCCGGCACCCCGGCCTGCTGCGATCCGGCCACCACCACCAAGGAAGCCTAAATGAACGTTTTAGTACTGTGTACCGGCAACTCCTGCCGTTCCATCCTCGGCGAAGCCACTTTCAACCACCTGGCGCCGGCCGGCTGGCATGCCGTGAGCGCCGGCAGCAAACCGGCCGGCTATGTCCACCCGCGCTCGCTGGCGCTGCTGGCCCGCGAAGGCATCGCCACCGAGGGCTGCCACAGCAAATCGTGGGACCAGCTGCCGGTCACGCCGGACATCGTCATCACCGTGTGCGGCAGCGCGGCGGGCGAGGAATGCCCGGCCTACCTCGGCCCGGTGCTGCGCGCGCACTGGGGCGTGGAAGATCCGGCCCATGCGACCGGCACCGAAGAGGAAATCGACGCGGCCTTCCTGCACGCCTACCGCGTGCTGCGTGCGCGCATCGAAGCCTTCTTCGCGCTGCCGCTGGAGCAGCTGAAAAACAATCCGGCCCGCCTGAAGGCGGAGCTGGACAAGATCGGCGCCCTGCTGCCATGACCCTTGCCAAGCGCATCGTGGCCGAAGGCCTGGGCACGGCGCTGCTGCTGGCGCTGGTGGTCGGCTCGGGCATCATGGCCGAGCGCCTGGCCGGCGGCAATGTCGCCATCGCCCTGCTGGCCAATGCGCTGGCCACCGGCGCCGGGCTGGTGGCGCTGATCCTGATGTTCGGCCCCGTGTCCGGCGCCCATTTCAATCCCGTGGTGACGCTGTCGGCCGCCTGGCAGGGCCTGCATGCGCCGCGCGAAGTGCTGCCCTACCTGGCGGCGCAGACCGCCGGCGCCCTGGCCGGCGTGGCCGCCGCGCACGCCATGTTCGGCCTGGAGGCGTTCACCGCGTCGGTCCACGCGCGCACCGGCGCGGCGCAGTGGTGGAGTGAATGCGTGGCCACCTTCGGCCTGCTGGGCGTGATCATCGGCTGCACCCGCAGCCGGCCCGGCGCCACGCCGTTCGCGGTGGCGGCCTACATCACCGCCGCCTACTGGTTCACCGCGTCCACCTCGTTCGCCAATCCCGCCGTCACGCTGGCGCGCAGCGTGACGGACACCTTCGCCGGCATCCGTCCCGTGGACGCGCCCGGCTTCATCGCCGCGCAGCTGCTGGGCGCGGCCGCCGCCACCATCTTGTTCCGCTGGCTGTACGCGGAGAAAAAGGAGTTGTCATGAGCATCCCCAAGCTGCCCAACATCAAACCCGAGCTGCTGGACATGCCCACCCTCGCCAAGCTGGCGCCGGTGGGCGAGCTGGACCATCCGCCGCGCATCCTCATGCTGTACGGCTCGCTGCGCGAGCGTTCCTTCAGCCGCTTCCTGGTGTACGAGGCGGCCCGCATCCTGGAGCAGTTCGGCGCCGAGGTGAAGATTTTCGATCCGATGGAATTGCCGATGGCGGGCAGCGTGCCCGAGACCCATCCCAAGGTGGTGGAACTGCGCGAGCTAAGCTTGTGGTCCGAGGGCCAGGTGTGGTGCAGCCCGGAGCGCCACGGCGCCGTCACGGCCGTGATGAAGAACCAGATCGACTGGATACCGCTGGAACAGGGCGCGCTGCGCCCCAGCCAGGGACGCACGCTGGCGGTGATGCAGGTGTGCGGCGGCTCGCAATCCTTCAATGTGGTCAACACCTTGCGCTTGCTGGGACGCTGGATGCGCATGTTCACCATCCCCAACCAGTCCTCGGTGCCGATGGCGTACAAGGAGTTCGACGAGGAAGGCCGCATGCGCCCATCGGCTTATTACGAGCGGGTGGTGGACGTGATGGAGGAATTGTTCAAGATAACCCTGCTGCTGCGCGGCCGCACCGGCTATCTGACGGACCGCTACAGCGAGCGCAATGAACGGGCGGTCAAGGCCATCGACCGCCAGATTCAGAAGATTTGATCAGGCCTGGCCGGCCTTGCGGCGGCGCGCGGCCAGCAGGCCCAGCAGGCCGATGCCGGCCAGCGCCAGGCTGCCAGGTTCGGGCACGGCGCCGTTGCGGGTGATGCTGGCGGCGGTGAACCTGCTGGCGCTGGAGGCGCTGGCGTTGTTGTAGTAGCTGATGTAGCTGCTGTTGTTCAGGATGAAGATATCCGCACCCGGGGTGACGCCGTAGGTGGTATCGATATTCCAGGCGGTCGGCAGGAAGTTGGCAAAACTCATGGCGATGGTGAAGCGGCTGGTGGTGCGCACGTTGTCGAAGGTATTGTGGCCATCCTGGAACATCCATTTGATGCCGGGGTGGATCTGGCCGTGCGACGTGGAAATGTTGCCGGTGCCCTGGGCGCTGAGCAGGCTGGAATCGAAGCTTACATAGCCGGTGATGCGGTCGGCGGTGGTGAACGCGCCGCCGACGTTGGTGAAGGCCGGGCCGTTGAAGGTGTAGGTGATCGGGGTGGCCTGGGCGGTGGCGCAGGACAGGGTAATGGCGGCGGCCAGGGCCAGTTTGGAAATCAGGTTCATCGTGACTCGGTAAATAAATGGATGTGGCATGATGTTAAGCAATAACTGTTCCACTATAGAAATATCAACCACTTAGCGGAAATTCGTGTATTTTCATATATAAATATTTTGCGACTGTAAAGTTTTCCGACACCCATGCCCATGCCAACCATCCGCCCCGCCCGTGCCGCCGACGCGGCCGCCATCGCCGCCATCTACAACCACTACATCGCCACCACCACCATTTCCTTCGAAGAGCAGCCGGTGCCGGCCGAGGAGATGGCCGGCCGCATCGAGACCGTGGGCGCCATGCTGCCGTGGCTGGTGTGCGAGCACGATGGCGCCGTCGTGGGTTATGCCTACGCCACGCCGTGGCGGGTGCGCAGCGCCTACCGCTTTTCGGTGGAAAGCAGCGTCTACGTGTCGCCAGAGCATCCGCGCAAGGGCGTGGGCACGCGCCTGTACCGCGAACTGCTCGACCAGCTGCGCGCGCGCGGCCTGCACATGGTGATCGGAGGCATCGCCCAGCCGAATGAGGCCAGCGTGGCGCTGCACGAATCCATGGGCTTCAGGAAAGTGGCGCACTTCGCCGAGGTCGGCATGAAGTTCGGCCGCTGGATCGACGTCGGCTACTGGGAGCTGAAACTGGCCTAGTCTGGTCCGTTCAGCACAGCGCGGCCAGGCTGGCGAAGGACAGCAGATTGTCAGGCCGCAGTATCGCCAGCCAGGCCCAGCCGCACACGGCGGCCAGCGCGCCCCACAGCAGCAGGCTGTGCAGCGGCTTCATGCCGGCTCCAGCCCGGCCACGGCGCGGTCGTCGATGGGCCAGTGCAGCAGCGCTGCCACCAGGCCGATGCCGACCGACGCGGCCCACACCAGGTCGTAGGATCGGGTGGCGTCGAACACCGCGCCGCCCAGCCACACGCCGAGGAAACCGCCCAGCTGGTGGCCCACGAACACCAGGCCGAACAGCGTCGAGATGTATTTCACGCCGAACAGCTGCGACACCAGCCCGTTGGTCAGCGGCACCGTACCCAGCCACGTCAGTCCCATCGCGAACGAGAACAGGTAGATGCTGGCCGTGCTGATGGGCGCGGCGACAAACAGCAGCATGGCGGCCGAGCGCGCGCAGTACAGCCAGGCCAGCAGGTGCTTGCGCCGGTAGACGTTACCCAGCTTGCCGCACAAATAGGTGCCCGCCACGTTGGCCAGCGCCACGATGGCCAGCGCCATCACACCGGTGCTGGCCGAAAAGCCCTTATCGAGCAGGTAAGCGGGAAAGTGCCCGGCGATGAAGGCGAGCTGGAAGCCGCAGGCGAAAAAGCCCAGGTTCAGCAGCCAGAACCCCCGGTGCGCCAGGGCCTCGGCGATGGCGCGCCGCATGGACTGGCCGGGCCGCTGCGGCGCGCTGGCGGCGGCGCTGTCGTCCATGGGGAAGGCCAGCGGCGCGGCCAGCGCCAGCACGAAGGCCAGCACGGCCAGGGCGGCCATCCAGCCGGCGCCGGCGATCAGCCCTTGCGCGGCGGGCACCATGGCGAACTGGCCCACGCCGCCCACCGCGCCCGCCAGGCCCAGCGCCCAGCTGCGCCGCGCCGGCGGCACGATGCGGCTCAGCGCGCCGTACACGGTGCCGAAGGCGGTGCCGGACAAGGCCATGCCGATCAGCAGGCCGCCGGTGAGCGCCAGCTGCATGCTGCTGGCCGCGTGCGCCATCAGGTACAGGCCGAGCGCGTACAGCAGGCTGGCGCCGGCCAGCACGCGGCGCGATCCGTAGCGGTCGGCGATCATGCCGGTGAAGGGCTGTGCGATGCCCCAGACCAGGTTCTGCAGGGCGATGGCGAGCGCGAACTCTTCCCTGCCCCAGCCGCGCGCCGAGGTCATGGGCAGCATGAACAAGCCTTGCACGTGGCGCACGCCCAGCGCCAGGCCCATGATGATGCCGCCGCACAGCACCGCCGCCAACGGCGTCTTCAGGAATTTCATCGCGTTTCTCCCCGGTTTTCTGCAAGTGTGCTGCCAGCATAGCCAGGACGGTGGCGTGCGCGCCAACGGTAAATCGGCATGCGACCCATGCGCCGCACGCATGGATGGCATGCCGCGATAACGGTTGCCGCCAGGTCGTCGCAAGGCAACAATGCAGGCATAGCCAAACCAGGGAGAAAGCCATGCAAATCACCTTGCACCCGAAGGAAGGCGCCACCATGGCGCCCGGCCTGCCAGTGCGCATCCACTGTCTGGCCGGCACGCTCTGGATTACGAGCGAGCGCGACAGCAATGACCGTGTGCTGACGCCGGGCCAGAGCATCGAGTTGCCGGCCACGCATCGCCAGTACCTGTCCAGCGTGGGGCGTCACGAACTGGTGTCGTTCGACGTGAGCGGCGCGCTGGCCCGCATCAGCGTGAACCGCAGCGGCGCGACGGCAGCCAGCCCAGCGCGCGACGGCGTGCGGGCATGGCTTCAAGGCGTCTGGAGCAGTGGCTGGAGAGTGGCCTGACGCGAGAGGCAACGGCTGAGCGCTATGCGGTTGGCAACTGCGTGTCTGGTGGGTCAGGCCATGGCGCCGTAGGCCTGCGCCAGCTCCTGCGCCGTCAGCGCGGCCTGTTGCACCAGCCAGTCGCGGAAGGCGGCCACTTCCGCGCGCTGGGCGCCGGGCGCCTCCATCAGCCAATAGCGGTAGTCGTCCACTTGCAGGCACTGGTCCATGCGCGCGGCCAGGCGGCCGTCCTTGAGCATCGGCAGCAGCAGCGGCAGCCGCCCCACCGCCACCCCGTGTCCACCCAGCGCCGCGTGGATCAACTGGTCGTAGTGGTTGAAGTGCAGCCGTCCTTTCGGCTTGCGCCGCTCCAGCCCTTGCTCCTGCAGCCAGTATTCCCAGTGCAGCCACGGCCCGACCTTGTCGTCCAGGTCCAGCAGCACATGCTGCAGCAGCGCTTCCGGCTTGCGGAACGCTCTGGCAGCCACCACCGGACTGGCCACCGGCGCCACCACCTCGTCGAACAGCAGCTGGCCGCCCTGCGTCGCGTGCGAGGCGGGGCTGTAACGGATGGCGAGGTCGATGCCGTCGCGTTCCAGGTCCAGCACGCGGTTGCTGGTGGCCACGCGCACGTCGATGTGCGGATGCGCGCTCTGGAACCCGCCCAGCCGGGGCAGCAGCCACAGCGACGCCACGCCCATGCTGGCCGAGACCGTCACCGGCCGCACGCGCTGGTCCTGCCGCAGCGACTCGGCCAGATCCACCAGGCGGTCCATCCACGGCGATGCCAGCTGGAACAGCTGCTCGCCCGCCGCCGTCAGCGCGATGCTGCGGTTGCTGCGCGTGAACAGCGGCGTGCCGAGGCGTTCTTCCAGCGCCTGGATCTGGCGGCTGACGGCCGATTGCGTCAGGCATAAATCGTCCGCCGCAGCGGTAATGCTCATGCGCCGCGCTGCCGCGACAAAGCCGCGCAGCGCGTCCAGCGGCGGCAGGGAAACGAGGCGGTTCTGCATGGCGGCTCCGGCAAGGTGAATACATGATTCTAGCGCATGGATCATCCGCGTGTGGGCAGCCGGGTGCGGACTACAGCGGCGTTTCGTACTGCAGGCGGATGCCGGCAGTGGTGGGGGCGGTGGTGCTGCGTCCGGTGCTGCCGAAGGCGTCGGCGTAGTACTGGGCGCTGCGGCGGTCCCGGTGCAGCGCGTTGGCCACGGACAGGCGCAGTTGGCTGGTCTTGCCGGGCTTCCATAGCGCGTACAGGTCCAGGGTGCGCGCCGTTGCGGTGTCGCTGCTGAGCGTCTGCGTGATACGGGCCGGGCCGCCGCCTTGGACGTTGAAGTTGAAGCCGCCGCTCCATGCTGGCGTGACCCTATAGTCGAGGCCGAGATTGGCTGTCAGCGGCGTCTGTTCGGCCAGGCGGTTGTGCGGCCCCGGCACGCTGTCCAGGCGCGACCAGTTGCGGCTGGCGTTGACGCGCAGATCGATGCCGGGCGCGCCGGCGTATAGCGCGGCCAGCGGGAACCTGGCGTCGAATTCGATGCCGTGCGATGCGGCGCGGCCGTCGTTGGCGAGGGTGCCGACCCAGGTGGCGCCGTCCTGGAACAAGCGCTGCACCGTCACGTCGCTGATGCGGCGCGCGTAGGCGGACAGGCTGGCCACGCCGCCCTTGCCGAAATAGCTTTCGTAGCCCATGTCCACGCCCCATGCCAGTTCCGGCTGCAGCTTCGGATTGCCTTCCACGTCCGGGTTGGTGGGGCCGTTGCCGTTGTTGATGGTGTAGCGGCGCGGCACCAGGTTGCGCGTCAGCGGCGCCTTGTAGGTGCGCGACAGGGCGAAGCGCAGCTGGTCGCGCTCGCGCTCGGGGAGCCGCCACAGCATCTGCAGCACCGGGCTCCACACGCTGGAGCGGCTGCGCACCTTGTCCATGGCGCGGCCCACGGTGCCGGTGTCCAGCCCTTCCCAGCGCAGCCCGAGGTAGGCCTGCAGGCGCGGCGTCACGTCCCATTCATCCTGCGCATACAGCGCCATGCGCCTCACGTCCGCCGTGTAGTCCTGGTCCAGCGTGTACAGCGGCGCGCCTTGCGGCGTGCTGTCCTGTTGCAGGCGCGTTTCGCGGCGGCGCGTGAAGCTGCCGTCCCAGCCGGCGCCGAAGCTATGGCCGGGCCACAGGGGCATCAGGTATTTGCCGCTGCTGCCGGCGCTGTTGTCGCTGGCGCTGGAGGTCACCTTGCGCACCAGCCAGGGCACACTGTTCGCGTCCGCGCCCTGGAAGACATAGTCGATGTCGCGCTGGTTGACGTTGACGCCAGCCTTGACGGTGAGCTTGCCATCCCCGCCCGTGCTGTGCGTCCAGCTGGCGTCGCTGCGCAGCGCGTCGTTGCGGATGCGGGAGCGGTAGGTGCTGACGGGCGAGCGCGTGGCGGCGCCTTGCAGCGTGGTTTCACGCGCGCCGCCGTGGTTGTCGATGCGCGCCAGGTCCAACAGGCTTTGCCAGGACACCGTGTCGCCGCCATCCAGCGTCCAGTTCAGGCGCGGCGCCAGGCTGGCCTTGGCGACGCTGCCGAGGTAGCGTTCGTCGAACCGGCGCTGCGTGGTGGCCAAGCCTGGTTCGCCGTCCGGGGCCGGTGCGCCTGCCAGCGTTTCTCCGATGCTGGCGCCGTTGTCGTAGCCGGTGCGCGACAGCGTGCCGGCCACCGAGTACGCGTAGGCGCCATCGCTGCCGGACAGCTGCATGGTGGCGGCGGGGTTCCAGCGCTGGTCATGCTCGGCTTGCAGCTTCAGCTCGCGCCGGGCGCGGCTGGCGCCTTTCCTGAGCACGATATTGATGCTGCCCGCCACCGCCTGCGCGCTGAATTCCGCCGCCGTGGTGCGCATGATCTCGACGCGCTCGATCAGCTCCGGCGCCAGCGTATCGACGGCGAAGCCCGGCGGTGCCGGATCGCCGTTGATGAGGATTTGCGTGTAGCCCGCGCCCAGTCCGCGCATGCGCACTTCGCTGCCGGCGACGGACAGCCCGGGCAGGCGTTTCAGCACGCCGGACAGGGCGCTGTCGCCGTACTGCAGCAGCTCGTCCCTGCCCACCACGAGCTTGCCCGCCGTGTCGTTGCGGCGCTGGTTCTCCGCACCCGGCCCGCTGACTTCCACCCTTGCCATCTCCGCAGGCGCGGTATCGGCCGCGCAGCAGGCGCCGGCGTGGAGCGCGCCGGCCAGGGCGCTGAGTTGAAGGCGGCGGAATGAGTTCATGCAAGGCGTCTGCGAGGTTGGTCGAGGCTGCGAGTGTAATGACGCCTCTGCCGGCGCGCCTCGGCCATGTGACGAAGCGGCCCGGGCGCGGGACGAATTCCTGGGCTTCGCCGATGTTCCGGTCCATCGCCGCGGGTATACTTCCCGGCATGAATTCTTACCTCTATGCCGCCCGTGTGCTGGCGATCAACGCCGCATTGTGGACCATGCTGTGCGCTCTCGGCGCCCTTGGCAGCTACAGCGACGGCCTGCGCGAAGGCATGACGCGTTCCTACGTGGTGCCGCTGTGGAACTGGTTCAGTACCCACCTGCTGATGATGGTGTTCAGCAGCGCCATGTATCTGCTGTTCTCGCGCCGGGGCGCCCTGCTGGGGCACGCGCGCCGCATCGCCGCCGTGTATGCGCTGGTGGTGCTGCTGTTCCTGCCGCTGGAACTGGCCTACGTGGGTGCGGTGTATGCGGTGCGCGGCGGCGCGGCCCTGTCGCCGGACCACGTGTGGGCCGCCGTGCAGCGCCTGCACAATTTCGACCTGTTCATGGAACTGGCATGGACCAGTTTCACCTTCATCGCTGTGGTGGCGGTGTGCACCTGGCAGCGGGCGCGCGAGCGCGAGCAGGCCTGGCGCCAGGCGCAGACCGACAACCTGTCGCTGCGGCTGGAACTGGAGCAGCAGCGCTTGCTGGCGCTGCGCAGCCAGCTGGAGCCGCACTTCATCTTCAACGCCCTGAACGCCATCAGCGCGCTGGTGCGCTCGGACGACAAGCGCGTGGCGCTGACCGGCATCAGCCGCCTGAGCGACCTGCTGCGCTACGCGCTGGCCGCCAGTTCGCGCGACCGGGTCAGCGTGGCCGAGGAATTGCAGTTCGTGCGCGACTATCTCGACCTGCAGCGCCTGCGCTATGGCGAACGCTTGCGCGTCAGCATCGAAGGCGGCGATGGGCCGGTGCTGGCGGCGGACTGTCCGCCGTTGCTGCTGCAGCCGCTGGTGGAGAACGCGCTGCGCCACGATCTCGATTGCCATGACGGCGCCAGCGATATCCGCCTGGAGCTGGTGTGCGAGGCAGGCCTGCTGGTGATCCGCATCAGCAATCCGCTGGCGCAGGCGGCGCCGCCCAATCCCGGCCTGGGCCTGGGATTGCGCAGCACGCAGGCGCGTTTGCAGATGGCGGCCGGCGCCGCCGCGTCGCTGCATACGCGGCGGGACGGCGGCCGCTTCGTGGCCGAGGTGCGCATGCCGATGGAGCTGGCGGCATGATTGGCGGGCATGGGCAAAGCCGGGACCAGATTCGGGCGCTGATCGTGGACGACGAGGAGCCCGGCCGGGTCAACCTGCGCTATGCGCTGGCCGAGCATCCGCATTGGCTGGTGGCCGGCGAATGCAGCAACGCCGCAGCCGCGCGCGCCGCGCTCGAGGGAAACGGTATCGACGTGCTGTTCCTCGACGTCCAGATGCCGAACGAATCCGGGCTGGTACTGGCGCGCGAGTTGGCACAGCGGCAGGAACCGCCGTTGATCGTGTTTGTCACCGCCTACAACAGCTACGCAGTGGAGGCCTTCGACGTGCATGCGCTGGATTACCTGCTCAAGCCCTTCGACGACCAGCGCTTCGCGCAGGCGGTGGAGCGCGCGCAGGCCATGCTGGCGCAGCGCCAGCGCGCCAACTATGGCGCCGCCCTGAGGGTGTACGCGCAGGATTCGGTGCAAGATTCGCCGCAGGATTCGCCGCAATACTGGCGGCAGCTCAGTGTGCGTTCGGTCGGCCGCATCGAGTTCGTGCAGCTGGAGGACGTGCTGTGGATGGAGGCGGCGGGAAATTATGTCGAACTGCACATGGCCGGGCGCCGCGTGCTGCACCGGGTGACCCTGGGCCGCCTGGAGCAGCACCTGGACCCGGCGCGCTATGCGCGCGTGCACCGCAGCGCCATCGTGCCGGTGGCGCAGATCGCCAGGCTGGAATCGAACGGCGACGGCATCTGCCAGGCGGTGCTGCGCTGCGGGGATACTGTCCCCGTCAGCGAGCGCCACCTGGCATCGGTCAAGGCGCGGCTGGGCGCGTAGGGCCTGCGGTCAGGCCGTGTAGCGCGCGGCAGGCCTGCTGCGCGAGAGGTTGGGGCCCATGGCCAGACGCGCGGCCTCGAACTTGTCCCAGTCGGCACGGTCCGGCAGCGACGGTATCGTCACCACTTCGCCCAGGTCCAGGCCGGCCAGCGCCGCGTCCACCAGATCGTTCACGTTCATCACGATTTCGCCCGGCAGGTGCGCCACCGGCACGCCCGCGTGGTCCCAGAACTCGGTGCCGGTGGCGCCCGGCAGCACGGCCTGCACGCGCACGCCCTTGGCGCCCAGTTCGTGCTGCAGCGATTGCGTGAAGGCCAGCACATAGGCCTTGGTGCCGCCGTAGGTGCCGTTCAGGACTTCCGGCGCCACCGCCACGATGGAGGCAATGTTGATGATGCTGCCATGTCCGCGCGCGGCGAAGCCCGGCGCCACGGCGCGCGTGAGGCGGGTCAGCGCGTGCACGTTCAGGAAGATCATGCGGTCCAGATCTTCCTGCTTCGACTCGACCAGCGGCGCGGTGGCGCCCAGGCCGGCGTTGTTTACCAGCATGGTGATGCCGGCGTCGTTCGCCAGCCGCTGCTGCACCTGTGCCAGGCCGTCCTCCTGCGTCAGGTCGGCGGGCAGGATCTCCACGTTGCGGCCGGTGGCGGCGGCCACGCTGGCGGCGACGGCTTGCAGGCGTTCGCGATTGCGCGCCACCAATACCAGGTCGTAGCCGCGTTCGGCCAGGCGCTGGGCGTAGCGCGCGCCGATGCCGGTGGAGGCGCCGGTGATGAGGGCAATGCCGGGATGTGCGTTGGTGTTCATGGTTGCTGTCCTTGGGTTTAAGTTGACAAGTGCAGTGTAGGCGCCTAGATTGAGTCCCGTATGCCATATATACCTCGTTTTGGGACATGAACATGACACGCAAGATAGGACTGCTGCTCTTCCCCCGCTTCCAGGTGCTGGACCTGGTCGTTACCACCGTGTTCGAGGTGGCCAATGAACTGAAGGGGGAAAGCTGCTACAGGATGGAGCTGTTGTCCGAGCACGGCGGCGTGGTGCCCAGCTCGTCCGGCGTGCCGGTGATGACGGAGCCGTTCGGCAGCCATAGCTACGATACGGTGCTGGTGGGCGGCGCGATGGAACTGGTGGTGTCGACGCCCGGCTTCATCGATTTCCTGCGCTCTGCCAGCGCGCTGTCGCGCCGCACGGCGAGCATCTGCACCGGCGCCTTCCTGCTCGCCGAAGCGGGCCTGCTGGACGGGCGCCGCGCCACCACGCACTGGTGCCAGGCGCGCGTGCTGCAGCATATGTATCCCAAGGTGAAGGTGGAGGAGGACCGCATCTTCACGCACGACGGCCGCGTGTGGACCTCGGCCGGCATGACGGCCTGCATCGACCTGTGCCTGGCGATGGTGGAAGCGGACCATGGCGTGGAGCTGGCGAAGGCGGTGGCGCGCAAGATGGTGGTGTACCACCGCCGCAGTGGCGGGCAGTCGCAGTTCTCGGCGCTGCTGGAGCTGGAACCGAAGTCGGACCGCATCCAGGTGGCGCTCACCTATGCCAAGAGCAATCTGCGCAAGCCGCTGTCGGTGGATGAACTGGCCGATGCGGCAAACCTGAGCAGGCGCCAGTTCAGCCGCACCTTCCGCATCGAGACCGGCCAGTCGCCGGCGCGCGCGGTGGAGGTGCTGCGGGTGGAGGCGGCGCGTGCGCTGATCGAAGCGGGCACGCTGTCCATCGACGTGGTGGCGCGTGAGACGGGATTCGCGGACCCGGAGCGCATGCGGCGCGCTTTCCTGCGCGCATATGGCCAGCCGCCGCAGGCCATCAAGCGCGCGGCGCGCGGGCAGGCATGAGGGAGCCGGCCGGGCCGTCCTGCTGCGCCTAGCGGTCGGTGCGCTCCAGCCAGTCGGCGGCTTCCTGCAGGGTGGCTTCCAGCACGCCGCGCACTTCGGCCAGGCGCGCGGGCAGTTCGCCGCTGCGCTGCTGGGAAATGGCGCTTTCCGCCTCCAGCGTGACGCGGATCAGGCGCTTGGCGCCCAGCACGCCGATGGCGCCGCGCAGTCCGTGCAGGACTTGGGCGGCCTCGGCGGCGCGGCCCTCGCGCCAGGCGCGGTCGGCGTCGTCCATCGGCTGCATGCCTCCTTCCAGCGCGCCGCGCACCATCTTGAACATGACCTGGCGGCCTTTCGGGTCCTTGCCCATCACCCGCACCAGGCTGTCCATGCTGAACAGGGGTTCGGCCGCCGCCGGGGCAGCGCTGGACGCCATCGCCGAGGCCGGCGCGGCGGCGGGGGCTGTCAGCGCCGGCGCGGGCGCAGGCGGCGCGTCGCCGGCGCGCTGGCCCGGCAGGTGGCGCTGTATCACCGCCATCATTTCCTCCACCACCACCGGCTTTGGAATGAAGTCCGTGATGCCCGCCTCCACGCAACGGTCGCGTTCCGAGGCCAGCACGCCGGCCGTCATCGCAATGACCGGCAAGGTCAGTTTGAACTCGCGGCGCAGCATGGCGGTGGCGCTGAAGCCATCCAGCACCGGCATCTGCATGTCCATCAGCACGATGTCGTAGCGGCCGGCGTGCTCGCGCATGATGTCCACCGCCTGCTGGCCGTCGCCCACCACGTCCAGCGTGGCGCCGGCCAGTTCCAGTATGCCGCGCGCCACCGCCTGGTTCAGCAGATTGTCCTCCACCAGCAGGAAATGCCGGCCCTGCAGGCGGCCGGCGATGCCTTCCGCCTGCGCATTGTTCTCCTCGCCGCTCTTGGCCACCAGCGCCTGGTGCAGTGCGTCGAACAGGCTGGAACTGGTGATGGGTTTTACCAGCACCACGTCGGCCTCCGGCGCGCCCGAGATCTCCTCCAGCTGGCCGCGCGCGAAGGCGTTGACCATGACCACGATGGGCTGCGCGTGCGGCCCGGCAGCCTGCCGTATGGCCTTGGCGACGGCCACGCCGTCCATGCCGGGCATGTGCCAGTCGGCCAGCACCACGTCGTAAGGCTTGCCGGCCTGTTGCTGTGCGCGGAAGCGCGCAATCGCTTCAGCGCCGGACGCCACCTCGTCCGCCGCCCAGCCCCAGGCGCGTATCAGCTTGCCCACCAGGTCGCGCGTGGTGCTGCTGTCGTCCGCCACCAGCAGGCGCAGCGCGCCCAGTGCGGGCTGGCGCTTGGCCGCAGGCGGCAGCACGGTAAACGGCAGGCTGAACCAGAAGCGGCTGCCCTGGCCCTCCTGGCTGTGCACGGAGATCTTGCCGCCCATGAGTTCTATCAGGCGCCGGGTGATGGCCAGCCCCAGGCCGGTGCCGCCGAAGCGCCGCGTGATGCTTTCGTCCCCTTGCGAGAAGGCGCCGAACAGTTGCCCCAGCTGCGCTTCGCTGATGCCGATGCCGGTGTCGCTGACGTCGAAGCGCAGCACTGTGCGATGGTCCGCCGCGTGCCCGCCATGGTTGCCCGCGGCCTGCTCCACGCTGACCCGCACCACCACCTCGCCCTGCTGCGTGAACTTGACGGCGTTGCCGGCCAGGTTGACCAGCACCTGCTGCAGCCGCAGCGCGTCGCCGTGCAGCAGGCGCGGCACGTCCGGCTCCACGGCGATGGCCAGCTCCAGTTCCTTGTCGCCGGCGTTCATGGTCATGGTGGTGGCCAGCGTGCTCATCACCTCGTCCAGGTCGAAATCGGTCGGCGCCACTTCCATGCGGCGCGCTTCGATCTTGGAGAAATCCAGTACGTCGTTCAGGATGGCCAGCAGGGTCTGGCCGGAGGACTGCACCATGGAAAGGAATTTGCGCTGCTGCGCCGTCAGCGGCGTATTGCCAAGCAGGTAGGCCATGCCCAGCACCGCGTTCATCGGCGTGCGGATTTCATGGCTCATATTGGCCACGAAGTCGCTCTTGGCGCGGTTGGCCGCCTCGGCGCGGTCGCGCGCCTGCTCCAGTTCCGCCGCGCGCGCCTCCACTTCGAGCTGCAGGCGGTGGCGCTCGGTGATGTCGGCGATCATGGCCAGCACCTTGGCGCCCTCGCCGGTCTGGATCGCGCTCAGGTTGACCTCCACCGGGAAGCCGCTGCCGTCCTTGCGCTGGCCGAACAGCTGCCGGCCCTCGCCCATGCGCACCGGCTCCGGCGTCAGCCGCGTGGCGGAGAAGCCCTGCCGCAGCCGGACATGGGCCGCACGCTGGACCGACGGCAGCAGCGTCTCGACCGGCTGTCCCAGCACTTCCTCCCGCTGGTAGCCGAAGTAGCGCTCGGCCTGGCGGTTGAAGGTTTCGATGCGGCCGTCCGCGTCCACCACTACGAAGGCGTTCGGCGCCAGTTCGATCAGGTCGTTCAGGCGCCTGTCGGCGGCCAGGCGCTCCTGCATCAGTGAATTGAAGGCGGTCGCCAGCGCGCCGATTTCGTCCTCCTGCCTGACCGTTATCGGCGTGTAGTCGGCTGCGTTGCCGCGCATGCGCTCGATGGCCCCGCGCAGCTGCGCCAGCGGCGACATCAGCCGCATGGTGAGCCAGCCGATCAGCGCGGCGGCCGCCAGCGAAGCCAGGCAGCTCCACACCGCCAGCCGCGCCAGCATGCCCTCGAAAGGCTCGAACGCCTCCTCCACCGGCAGCGAGGCGGCCAGCACCCAGTCCACCGACTTGAGGGTCTTGAAGCTGTTCAGCGCGCGCAAGCCGACGCTGTTGGTGCTGATGACCGTGCCCTCGAAGCCTTCGTTGAGGGCGCGCGTGGTGGCCGGATTGGCATTGGCCGGGCGCGGCTTCATCAGCCGGTTCAGGTCCGGGTACAGCACGTACAGCGGCACCTCGGCGCGCGTGACGGCGAAATAGTAGCCGGTGCGGCCGACCTTGGCGGTACGCAGGTGGCCCAGCACATTGTCCTTGTACAGGCGCAGCACGCCGATCAGCACGGCCCGCACTTCGCCCTTGTGGTCCAGGATGGGCGCGGCCATCTGCACGATGGGCTGCTTGCCGGTGCGCCCGATCACCGGCTCGGCGATCAGCGGCTGGCGCGTGGCCATCACGCGCTTGAAGTAGGCCCGGTCGCTGGCGTCCACGCCCATGCGGCCTTGGACCACCGGCAGGTCGGAGATCACCCGTCCCTGCGGGTCCAGCACCAGCACGTCGTCGAACAGGGACAGCACGGCGCGGTTGGCGTAGTAGGCGCGCAGGGCGGCCGCATCGCCGGCGATCTCCAGCGGCTGGTTTTTGGCCGACAGGGCGATAATCCCCAGCAGCATATTGAGCTTGTCGTCCAGCTCTTCGGCGGTGCGGTTGATCAGGGCGGTTTGCTGCGAAAACAGCACGCGCGTGAAATCGGCCTCCATGCGCTGCATTTGCATCACCGTTACCAGCACCACCATCACCACCGAGGTGATGCTGGTAGCCAGGGCAACCTTGACTTTGATACCGAGAGGTTTCATGTCTTCCTTGAGGAGGGACGCTGGGGAATTCTCCTATCAAAGTGGTTTTTTAGCAAGACACGCATGGTCCGGCGGCTGCGGGGTGTCGCCTTTCGCGCCAGCGTGGCCTTTCAGGAAAGGTTGCTGTTCAGTTTATCCAGCCCGCTGGCCAGCTGCTCCACATCCCGGTGGGTGATGGCGCAGGCGTGGGCGAACTGCTGGCTCACCCGCAGGCCGGCGGCGCGCAGCTCCTTGCCCTTGTCGGTCAGGGTCAGCACGCGGTTGCGCTCGTCCTGCGGATCGCGCCCGCGCAGCAGGTAGCCTTCCGCCTCCAGCCGCTTGACCAGGGGCGTGATCGAGCCCGAGTCCTGCTGCAGGCGCTGGGCGATGTCCTTGATGCCCAGGCCTTCCTGCTCCCACAGCACCACCATCACCAGGTACTGTGGATAAGTGAGATTGAGTTCGGCCAGCAGTGGCTTGTAGTGCTGCGTCATCTTCAGCGACGTCGAATACAGCTTGAAGCACAGGTGCTGGTCCAGCGTCGGGGGCTTGGGATGGTTATTTTTTTCGCTCATGGCGTGTAGCCTACCAAAATATTTTTGAATCCGCGAATCCAAACCCGCTTTGCCCGCCTCTTAGTAGCCGAGGGACGTCCTCTTGATGCAATCTACCAAAGGAGAGCAAAATGTTCTATGTGAAAAATGTACCGAATGGCGAGCGCGTGTTGCGCGTGGTGGCCGGCCTGGCGGCAGCGGCTATCAGCCTGATAGCGGTGGACGGCGCGCTGGGCGCGCTGCTGGCGGCGTCGGCGGGCGGCATCGCCGCCTCCGGCCTGTTCGGCTTCTGCCCCATGTGCGCCTTGGTGGGCCGCCGTCTCGATAAAGCGAAGAAGAATGGCACTGTCTGATCATCATTTGCCGGTGCTGGACGCCGCCCACCGCGGCGATCCGGCCGCGCTGGCCCAGTTGCTGCGCCTGTGCCAGCCCGACATCCGGCGCTACGCCCAGCGTTCCTGCCTGATCAGCGACGTCGACGACGCCGTGCAGGAGGCGCTGCTGGTGCTGTCGCGCCGTCTGGAGGCAGTGCGCATGCTGGCGGCGTTTTCCGGCTGGCTGTTCAAGGTGGTGCAGCGCGCATGCCGCCGCCTTGGCCGCGCCGCGCTGAACTACGACCCCTACGGCGAGGAACACGCCGAGCAATGGCTGGCCGCGCAGGACACGGCCGGTCTGCGGCGCGACCTGGTCAACACCCTGGAGTCGCTGCCGGCCGACTACCGCGAGGTGATACTGCTGCGCGACTTCGCCGAAATGAGTATCGCCGAAATCGCTGCGGAGCTGGGCTTGAGCGTGCCGGCGGCCAAGAGCCGTCTGCACCGCGCGCGCCAGATGGCGCGCGAATACCTGATCGCCTGAGTGCGGATTAGGCGATTTGCGGCGGTGCATCGTTTACACTGCGCGGATGACTATCGAGCTTCCATCCCTGACCATTCCCGGCATGACGGTCGACGTGCTGCGCGCCAAGTGCGCCAATTGCAGCATGCACCAGCTTTGCCTGCCGATGGGACTGGGCGCGGCCGACATGGATCGCCTGGACGAGATCATCGGCCGCCGCCGCAAGGTGCCGCGTGGCGGAACGCTGTTCCGCATCGGCGACCCCTTCGCCAGCCTGTACGCGATCCGCCTCGGCCACTTCAAGACCTACCAGGTGAACCCGGACGGCGCCGAGCAGATCACCGGCTTCCAGATGGCGGGCGAATTGCTCGGCATGGACGCCATCAGCACCGACCGCCACCACTGCAACGCCATCGCGCTGGAAGACAGCGAAGTGTGCGACATTCCGTTTGCCAGCCTGCAGCAGCTGCTGGCCGACATGCCGGCCCTGCTGCGCCACTTCCACCGGATGATGAGCCAGGAGATCACGCGCGAACAGAGCGTGATGCTGTTGCTGGGGAATATGCAGGCCACGCAGCGCTTCGCCGCGTTCATCGTCAACCTGTCCTCGCGCTACGAGGCGCGCGGCTACTCGGCGACGCAGTTCCAGCTGCGCATGTCGCGCGAGGAGATCGGCAACTACCTGGGGCTGACCATCGAAAGCATCAGCCGCCTGCTGTCGAAGTTCAAGAAGGAGGCGCTGCTCAAGGTCAGCAACCGCGAAATCGAACTGCTCGACCTGCCGCGCCTGAAGGCCATCACGGCCGGCACCGACCGCTGCGGCTGACCTTTCCTAGTCGGCCCGCACCGTCACTTCGCGCTGCGCTGGCCACTGCCAGCTGCCTTCCAGGCGCCAGTCGCGCTGTTCGTTTTCCAGCAGCACCTGCCAGCGGCTGCGCTCCAGCATCGGCAGCGCCGCTTCGAAGCTGCCGTCGGCGGCGGGCGCCAGTACCAGTTTGATGTCCCGCTCCGGCTGCGTGGCGTGCGCCAGGTGCAGCAGCACGCGTTGCGTTGCCGCGCCGCTGGAGACGCCGGCGACGGAGCCCCTCAGCACGCCGCGCGCCACGTCGTAGCGCAGCTCGGCCGACAGCCCCAGCGCGCTGGCCGCGCGGTCGCGCCGCAAGTCCTGGTTGATGGCCTTGCCGCGCTTGTAGTAGTCGCCCACCACCAGCGAATCGGGCTGCGAGAAGGCCAGCCAGCCGGTGTACAGGCCAGCCAGCAGCACGATGAACGGTCCCAGCATCAGCAGCCAGGGCCAGCGCTGCGACCACCACGGCTGGGGCGGGGCGGAAAAAGTAGTCGATTGCATGATGCGTCCCTCAAGTTATCCAGTTATCGCGGCACGATGAATACCGCTTCTTCCTTCACCCGCAGCGCCGGATCGTCCACCGCCGTCAGCTCGACGGCGATCTTGTTCGAACCCTTGGCGCCGTCGCCGTGGGCCGCGCGCAGGCGGATCGGCACCGCGCGCGTTTCCGTGCCGGCCAGCTCCACCTCGTTGTCCGTCACCACCGCCAGCGACGGCAGGCCGGACACGCTGATGCGGTAGCGGTGTCCCTGCTCGGAGGTGTTCATGATCTGCAGCCGGTACACGTTCTCTATCATGCCGTCCTCCACTTCGCGGCCCATGGCGCCGCGGTCGCGGATCACGTCCATCTTGAGCGGCGTGCGCAGCCACAGGGCGGCGCCGACCGCGCCGATGATGAACAGCAGGATGGCGCTGTAGATCAGCACGCGCGGGCGCAGCGCATGCTGGCGGATCTGCTTCGGCGTGTAGCGCTCGGCCAGCGCATGGTCGGTGCTGTAGAGCACCAGGCCGCGCGGCTGGCCGATCTTGTCCATCACGCTGTTGCAGGCGTCCACGCAGGCCGCGCAGCCTATGCATTCGTACTGCAGGCCCTTGCGGATGTCGATGCCCACCGGGCACACCTGCACGCACATGGAGCAGTCGATGCAGGAGCCGTTGCCGTCCTTCACGCCGCCTTTGCCGAGCGGGCCGCGCGGCTCGCCGCGCTTGGCGTCATAGGTGATGATCAGCGTGTCGCGGTCGAACATCGAACTCTGGAAGCGCGCATAGGGGCACATGTACTTGCACACCTGCTCGCGCAGCCAGCCGGCGTTGCCGTAGGTGGCCAGGCTGTAGAACAGCACCCAGAACCATTCCCATGGTCCGAAGCTCAAGGTCAGCGCTTCCTGCGCCAGCGACTTGATGGGCGTGAAATAGCCCACGAAGGTGTAGCCGGTCCACAGCGCCACCGCGCCCCAGGCCAGGTGCTTGCCGCCCTTGCGCCAGGCCTTGTTGAAGGTGGCGCCCTCCTTGGCCAGCCGCATGCGCGCGCTGCGCGTGCCTTCGAACTTGCGCTCTATCCACAGGAAGATCTCGGTGTATACGGTCTGCGGGCAGGCGAAGCCGCACCACACCCGCCCCGCGATGGCGGTGGCCAGGAACAGCAGGTAGGCGCAGATGATCAGCAACGCCGCCAGGTAGATGAAGTCCTGCGGCCACAGCACCAGGCCGAAGATGTAGAACTTGCGCGAGGCCAGGTCGAACAGCAGGGCCTGGCGGCCGTTCCACGTCAGCCACGGGGTGCCGTAGAAGGCCAGCTGCGTGAGCCAGACAAACGCCCAGCGCAGGCTGGCGTAGCGGCCCTTGGTCTCGCGAGGATAGATCTCCTCGCGGGCCGCGTACATCTTAATGACTTGTTCCGGCGCGTTCATGCTCGCTGCTTTCAGCCTTGGCTACGGCCGGTTGGTTCGACAAGCCCCACACGTAGGCGGCCAGCACGTGCACCTTGCCTTCGCCGAGGAAGTCCGCGAAGGCCGGCATGGTGTTGTTGCGGCCCTTGCGGATGGTTTCCATGATGGTCTCGGCGCTGCCGCCGTACAGCCACACCTTGTCCGCCAGGTTGGGCGCGCCCAGCGCCTGGTTGCCGGTGCCGGCGCCGGTATGGCAGCCCATGCAGGCGTTGAACTTGTTCTTGCCGAACACCACCTTGATCGGGTCGGCCGCGCCGCCGGACAGGCTCAGCACATAGTGCGCCACGTTCTCCACGTCCTTGTCCGACCCGAGCGCCGCGCCCATCGGCGGCATCACGCCGTGGCGGCCGTTCATGATGGTGGTCTTGATGACGTCCGGCGCGCCGCCGTACAGCCAGTCCTTGTCGGTCAGGTTGGGGAAGCCCTTGTTGCCGCGCGCGTCGGAGCCGTGGCACTGGGCGCAATAGGTCAGGAACAGGCGTTCGCCAATGGCCTGCGCCTTCGGATCGGCCGCCACCGCCTGCACCTCCTGCTTCAGGTACTGGTTGAACAGCGGGCCGTACTCCGCCTCGGCCAGCTTCAGCTCCTTGGTGTACTGGCCGCTGGACTGCCAGCCCAGCTTGCCGGCGTAGTCGCCCAGGCCGGGATACAGGAACAGGTAGGCCAGGCCGAACACGATGGTGATGTAGAACAGCCACATCCACCAGCGCGGCATCGGCGTATTCAGTTCCGTCAGGTCCTCGTCCCAGATATGGCCGGTGGTGCCCACCGGCGCGTTCACATCCTTGAGCGCCTTGACCTTGTGCTTGGACTGCGACCAGAGCAGCACCGCGCAGCCGAACACGCCGAGCAGCGTGAGCGTCACAATGTAGTAGTTCCAGAAACCGCTGGTGAAGTCAGACATGGTCTTTCTCCTCGTCGGCGAATGGCAGTTGCGCGGCTTGCGCAAAGCCGGCCTGGTTGCGGCGCGCGTAGGCCCACGCAACGATGCCCATGAAAGTGATGAATGAGATGACGGTCATCACGCGGCTGGCGTTGTCAAACAGGTTTTCCATGTCAGTTCCTCGTCTTGATCTGGGTGCCCAGGCCTTGCAGGTAGGCGATCAGGGCGTCTTCCTCGGTCTTGCCTTCCAGTTCGGCCGGAGCGGCGGCGATCTCGGCGTCCGAGTACGGGTCGCCCAGGCGCTGCAGCGCGCGCAGGCGCGGCACGATGTCGGCCGGTTTCAGCGCGGCCTTGGCCAGCCACGGGTAGTTCGGCATATTCGATTCCGGCACCACGTCGCGCGGGTTGGCCAGGTGGGTCTTGTGCCATTCGTCGCTATAGCGGCCGCCTACGCGCGCCAGGTCCGGGCCGGTGCGCTTGGAGCCCCACTGGAAGGGACGGTCGTAGACGAATTCGCCGGCCACGGAATAGTGGCCATAGCGTTCGGTCTCGGCGCGGAACGGGCGCACCATCTGCGAGTGGCAGTTGTAGCAGCCTTCGCGCACGTACACGTCGCGGCCCGCCAGGCGCAGCGGGCTATACGGCTTCAGGCCCGCCACCGGTTCGGTGGTCGATTTCTGGAAGAACAGCGGTACGATCTCCACCGCGCCGCCGACCGACACCACCAGCGTCACCAGCACGATCAGCAGCCAGGGGTTCTTCTCTATCCATTCATGCGAAAATTTCATGTTCTTAACTCCGTTGTCATTGCGCTGAAATCAGGCGGCTTTCAGTTCGGGGATGCGGGCCGTAACCGGGGCGCGGCCGCGCAGCGTCATCCAGGTGTTGTAGCCCATCAGGCACATGCCGCCCAGGTACAGCAGGCCGCCGGTGAAGCGCACCACGTAGTAGGGGTAGGTGGCTTTCACGCTCTCGACGAAGGTGTAGGTCAGCGTGCCGTCCGGGTTCACCGCGCGCCACATCAGGCCCTGCATCACGCCGGCGATCCACATCGCGGCGATGTACAGCACGATGCCGATGGTGGCGACCCAGAAGTGCAGGTCGATCAGCTTGACGCTCCACATCTGCTTCTGGCCGGCCAGGCGCGGCAGCAGGTAGTAGATCGAGCCCATGGTGATGAAGCCGACCCAGCCCAGGGCGCCGCCGTGGACGTGGGCGATGCCCCAGTCGGTGTAGTGCGACAGTGCGTTGACGGTCTTGATCGACATCATCGGGCCTTCGAAGGTGGCCATGCCGTAGAACGACAGCGAGACGATCATGAATTTCAGGATAGGGTCGGTGCGCAGCTTGTGCCATGCGCCGGACAGCGTCATCATGCCGTTGATCATGCCGCCCCACGACGGCGCCAGCAGGATCAGCGAGAACACCATGCCCAGCGACTGGGTCCAGTCGGGCAGCGCGGTGTAGTGCAGGTGGTGCGGGCCGGCCCACATGTAGGTGAAGATCAGCGCCCAGAAGTGGACGATGGACAGGCGGTACGAATACACGGGACGCTCGGCCTGCTTTGGAATGAAGTAGTACACCATGCCCAGGTAGCCGGCGGTCAGGATGAAGCCCACCGCGTTGTGGCCGTACCACCACTGGATCATGGCGTCCTGCACGCCGGTGTACATCGAGTAGGATTTGGTCAACGTTGCCGGCATGCTCATGCCGTTCACCACGTGCAGCAGCGTCACGGCCAGGATGTAGCCGCCGAAGAACCAGTTGGCCACGTAGATGTGTTCCACCTTGCGCTTGATGACGGTGCCGAAGAACACGATGGCGTAGGCGATCCACACCAGCGCGATCAGGATGGTGATGGGCCATTCCAGCTCGGCGTATTCCTTGCCGCGCGTGAGGCCCATCGGCAGCGTGACGACCGCGCTCAGGATCACCGCCTGCCAGCCCCAGAAGGTGAAGGCGGCCAGCTTGTCGGAGAACAGCCGCACCTGGCAGGTGCGCTGCACCACGTAGTAGGAGGTGGCGAACAGGCCCGAGATGCCGAACGCGAAAATCACCGCGTTGGTGTGCAGCGGACGCAGGCGTCCGTAGGTAAGCCAGGCGATGTCGAGGTTGAGGCTGGGCCAGGCCAGCTGCGCGGCGATGATGACGCCGACCAGCATGCCCACGATGCCCCAGACCACCGTGGCGATCGCGAACTGCTTCACGATCTTGTAGTTGTACTGTGCTTGATCCACTTTGTGTTCTCCCAAGAACGCTTTGATGATGTAAGTCAAAGGTTACGTGGGTGGGGCCTAAAAAACTTTGATGTGGATCAAAATTGGCCGAACGAGGAAGAGCTAGCTGTCGTCGTCCTGCAGCACGCGTAGCGCGGGGCCGACAAGGTCGTCGAACTGGCCGTTGTCGGACGCCTTGAAAAAGATCCACAGCGCGCCGAAGACCAGCGCCACGCTCAAGGGGACCAGCAGATACAGGGCTTCCATGATATTTCCTCTATTTTTCCGCGCGCAGGCGCAGCGCATTGAGCACCACCACGGCGGAACTGATGGCCATGCCGGCGCCGGACAGCCAGGGGTTCAGGTAGCCCAGCGCGGCGGCCGGAATGGCGGTGACGTTGTACAGCGTGGCCCAGGCCAGGTTCTGGCGTATCACGGCCATGGTGTGTGCGGCGGCGCGCGCGGTGTCGGCCACTGCGCCGAGCTGGCCGTTCATCAGCACCGTGTCGGCGTGGGCTTGCGCCAGCGCGGCGCCGCTGCCCATGGCAAACGAGACATCGGCGGCGCTGAGCACTGCGGCGTCGTTGATGCCGTCGCCCACCATCGCCACCACCGCGCCATCGCGCTGCAAGTCCTGCACGAACGCCAATTTTTGCTGCGGCAGGAACTCGCCGCCCGCCGCCGCGATGCCCAGGCCGCGCGCAACCTGCTGCGTGATCGCCTCATTGTCGCCGCTGAGCAGCACCAGCTGCTTGCCCTGGGCGCGGAAGTAGTCGACGGTGTCTTGCGCGTCCGGCCGCAGCGCGTCGCACAGCAGGAAGCGCGCGATCCACTCGCCGCCGCAGCCCAGGTACACCGGCGTGGCCTCGGCACCATCGGCGGCGGTGTCCGGCAGGGCCGCGACGGCCAGCTTGGCGGAGCCGGCGATGCCGGCCACGAAGGCCGCGTTGCCGAGGCGGTAGCGGGTACCCTGCACCACGCCTTCCAGGCCCTGGCCCGGCAGTTCCTGCACGTCGGCGGCGTTCCAGCGCGCCATCACGGCCGCTTCGCCCGCTGCCGCCAGGATGGCGCGGCCGATCGGGTGCGCACTGTTGGCCTCCAGCGCGGCCGCCACCTGCAGCGCGGCGCTGGCGGCGGTGTGGCCCAGCGGGTCCACGCGCTGCACCGTGGGTTTGCCCAGCGTGAGCGTGCCGGTCTTGTCGAATACCACGTGGGTGGCGCGGTGCAGCGTTTCCAGCACGTGCGGCCGCACGATCAGGATGCCTTTGCCGAGCAGGCGGTCGGTGGCGGCGGCCAGCGCCGACGGGGTGGCCAGCGACAGCGCGCACGGGCAGGACACCACCAGCACCGCGATCGCTATCGGCCAGGCGCGTGCGGCGTCGTGCCAGCTCCACCAGGCAAATGCGGCCAGCGCGAACAGCAGCAGGGCGGCCACGAACCGCGACGCGGCGCGGTCGGCCCACTGCGAGATCTGCGGCTTGTCCGAGCCGGCGTTCTCGATCAGCTTGAGCAGGCCGGAAAGCGTGCTGTCGCTGGCCGGCTTGACCACGCGGGCCACCACGGCGCTGCCGGCGTTGATAGCTCCGCCGGGCACCGCGGCGCCCACCGCCCTGTGCTGAGGCGCGCTCTCGCCGGTCAGCAGCGACAGGTCGACCGAGGTATGGCCCTCCACGATGTCGCAGTCTGCAGCGAAGGTCTCGCCCGGCTTGACGTGGATCAGGTGCCCGATGCGCAGCGCGGCTGCCGGCACGGTGCTGACGCGGCGGTCCAGTGGCCAGTCCGGCATATGCGAGGCCGACGCCGGCAGCCCGTGCTGCATGCGTTCCAGCGCGGCGCTGGCCTTGCGCCGCGCCGCCAGTTCCAGGTAACGGCTGCACAGCAGCAGGAAGATGAACATGGTCACCGAGTCGTAGTACACGTCGCCGTGCCCGCGCCAGGTGGCAATGCAGCTGGCCGCGAAGGCTGCGGCGATGCCCAGCGCCACCGGCACGTCCATGCCCAGCGCGCGGGCGCGCAGGCTGTTCCAGGCGCCGCGGAAGAAGGGCAGCGCCGAATAGCATACGGCTGGCAGCGTCAGCAGCAGGCTGGCCCATTGCATCAGCGCGGCCATGCCGGCGTCCAGCGTGCCGTCGTCGGCCAGGTAGGCGGGGGCGACGTACATCATCACCTGCATCATGGACAGGCCGGCGACGAACAGCTGGCGGCCCAGCGTGCGGCCGGCCTGCTGCAGCTGCCTGCTGTGGCGGGCGGCATCGTAGGGCCAGGCCTGGTAGCCGATGCCGTGCAGCGCGCCCAGGATGTCGGCAGGCCGGCACCGGTCTTTGTCCCAGCGCACTTGCAGGCGCTCGGTGGCCACGTTCATGCTGGCGCGCTGCACGCCGGGCAGCTGCATCAGGCGCCGTTCTATCAGCCACACGCAGGCGGCGCAGCGGATGCCTTCTACCAGCAGGGTGGCTTCGGCGTTGGCGGTGCTGCCGTCGCGCGCGCGGAAGCGCGGATCGGCGTTGTCGTACAGGGCCAGTTCGGGCGGCACCAGCTGCCCCTGCGCGGCGGTGGCGGCGTAGCCGGTGCGGTCCTTGTAGTAGGAGGCTTGCCCGGCGTCGGCAATGGCTTGCGCGACGGCGGCACAACCGGGGCAGCACATGGCGTGTTCGACACCGTCGATGCTGGCGGACCAGCGCTCGCCGCGCGGCAGCGGCAGGCCGCAGTGGTAGCAGTCGGATTGCGCAGGCGTGCCGTGCGGCGCCGCAGCCGTCGACGGTGCTGGCGCGGCGCTGCGGGCTGCGCGGGAGGCGTACTGGCCGTCGTTCATGGCCGGGTTCCTATGCACAGCGCGTCGAGCCAGCCGTGGGCTGCCGTGGCGTCGGGCATGCCGAGCGCGTGCAGCAGCGGCGCGGCGGCGCCGCTGGCGCGCAGCAGGCCCAGCAGGCCGAACGCCAGGACCAGCAGGCCGCAGGCGGTGCGCGCGGCGCGCCGCTGCAGCAGCTGGCGCACCTGCAGGCCCAGCGCGCCAAGGGCTGCCAGCATGGGCAGGGTGCCGAGTCCGAAAGCGAGCATCACTGCCGCGCCGCGCGCGGCCGAACCGCTCAGCGCTGCGGTCAGCAGCACGCTGTAGACCATGGCGCACGGCACCCAGCCCCACAGCCCGCCCAGCGCCAGCGCCTTGGCGGGGCTATCCATCGGCAGCAGGGGGCGCAGCAATGGCTGCAGGCGCTTCCACAACGCGCCGCCGGCGGCCTCCAGTCGGGACAGGCCGCGCCAGGCGTTCATCAGGTACAGCCCGAGCGCCACCAGCATCAGGTTGGCCAGCAGGAAGGCCGCGTTCTGCCAGAATGCGGCCTTCGACAGGCTGGCTGCGCCGCCCGCCAGGCCGCCGGCGATGGCGCCCGCCAGCATGTAGCTGCCGATGCGGCCGGTGTTGTAGGCCAGCAGGCGCAGCGCGGCGCCGCCGGCCACTGCCGCTGCCGGCGCGTGCTGCGCGGCGGGCGTGCAGGGCATCGCCTGCATGGCGGGGGCGGCAAGCCGCAGCGGGGCTGGAGCGGCGGCGATGGGGATCACCCGCCCGGCTGCCTTGGCGGCGCCGGGCGCGGCCGACAGCGCGCCGACGATGCCGCCGCACATGCCTATGCAATGCACGCTGCCGGCCAGGCCGACCAGGAACACCGGCAGCAGATTGACCCCGTCCATGGCGTTCTCAGATCGTTTTCGAGTAGCGCAGCGGCTGCGTTGTGGAGGCGGCGGATGCGCAAGCGGCGTCGTCCTGCGCACGCGGCATGCCGAGATAGCGGTCGAACACCATGCAGATATTGCGCACCAGCAGGCGGCCCTTCAGCGTTACCGACAGCCACTCGCTGTCGATGGCGATCAGCCCGTCCTCCTCCAGCGCGCGCAGCTGCGCCAGCTCGCCGGCGAAGTACTCCGCGAAGCGCAGCGGGTAGGCCATCTCGATGGAAGCGATCGACAGCTCGAAGCTGCACATCAGCTTTTGGATGATGATGCGGCGCAGCAGGTCGTCGGTATTGAGCTTGATGCCGCGCGCCACCGGCAGCACGCCCTGGTCCAGCTTCTCGTAGTAGGCCTCCAGCGTTTTCTCGTTCTGGCTGTAGGTATTGCCCACCGAGCTGATGGCCGACACGCCCACCGCCACCAGGTCCGCTTCCGCGTGCGTGGAATAGCCCTGGAAGTTGCGGTGCAGCCGACCCTGGCGCTGGGCCACCGCCAGGTCGTCGCCAGGCTTGGCGAAATGGTCCATGCCGATGTACACGTAGCCGGCCGCCGTCAGTTCACGGATGCACAGCGCCAGCATGTCCAGCTTCACGTCGGCCGGCGGCAGGTCGGCTTCGAGGATGCGGCGCTGCGGCTTGAACAGGTGCGGCAGGTGCGCGTAGTTGTACAGCGAAATCCGGTCCGGGCTGGCGGCGATCACTTTCGCCATGGTCTGGCGCATGCTGTCCAGCGTCTGCTTGGGCAGGCCGTAGATCAGGTCGATGCTGATGGAGCGGAAGCCGGCGTCGCGCGCGGCCTGCATCACGGCCAGCGTTTCCGCTTCGGGCTGGATGCGGTTGACCGCCTTTTGCACGTCCGGGTCGAAATCCTGCACGCCCAGGCTGACGCGGTTGAAGCCCTGCTGGCGCAGCGAATGCACCCGTTCGCGCGACACGGTGCGCGGATCGATCTCGATCGAGTACTCGCCCTCTTCGTCCGGCGCGAACTCGAAGTTCTTGCGCAGGTGGCTCATCAGCTCTTCCATCTGGCGGTCGCTCAGGTAGGTCGGCGTGCCGCCGCCGAAATGCAGCTGGCCGAGCTGGTTCATGCCGGAGAACAGCTTGCCCTGCATGCCGATTTCCTGCTTCAGGTAGCTCAGGTAGGTGGCCGCCTTGCTGCGGTCCTTGGTGACGATCTTGTTGCAGCCGCAGTAGTAGCACACCGTGTCGCAGAACGGCACGTGCACGTACAGCGACAGCGGGCCGCGCCCGCCGCCGCGCATCTTCAGGCCGGCCACCGCTTCCAGGTAGCTGCCGTAGCCGAAGTCGGCGCTGAAGCGGTCGGCGGTCGGGTAGGACGTGTAGCGCGGGCCGGAGGTGCTCAGGCGGCGGATGGTGGCGGGGTCGAAGCGCAGCGGCTGGGCTGCATCGCCAGTGCTGGGCGCAGCGGTGGCGCCGGCGGCGCCGAAGATTTCCTGGGTCATGGCCGTCACCGCTTTCACGCAGCCAGGCGCTTGGCGCCGCTGTCTTTGCCCTTGCCGCTGCTGCGGATCGGGCTCACTTTGCCGCGCTGCGCCGGCAGCGCGCGCTTGCCGAACTTGAACAGGCTGACCGCCTGCGACAGGCCGCCCGCTTCCACCGCCAGGCTGTTGGCCGCCGCCGCCGCTTCCTCCACCAGCGCCGCGTTCTGCTGCGTCACCTGGTCCATATGGGCAATGGCCTGGTTCACCTGGTCCACGCCGATGCTCTGTTCGCGCGAGGCCACCGAGATCTCGTGCATGATGGCCGTGACCTGCTTGACCGAGCTGACCACCTGTTCCATGGTGGCGCCGGCGCGGTGCACCTGCGTCATGCCGGCGCTGACCTTGCCCACCGAGACGTCGATCAGGTGCTTGATGTCCTTGGCCGCCACCGACGAGCGCTGCGCCAGGTTGCGCACCTCGCCCGCCACCACGGCGAAGCCGCGTCCCTGTTCGCCGGCGCGGGCCGCCTCGACCGCCGCGTTCAGCGCCAGGATATTGGTCTGGAAGGCGATGCCTTCGATCAGGGCGATGATGTCGACGATCTTGCGCGAGGACGCGTTGATGTCGTCCATGGTGGCGATCACGTCGGCGACGATCTCGCCGCCTTCCACCGCCACGCTGGAGGCGGCCAGCGCCAGTTCGTTGGCCTGCACCGAATTCTCGGCGTTCTGCTTCACGGTCGAGGCGAACTCCTCGATGCTGGACGCGGTTTCTTCCAGGCTGGCGGCCTGCGCTTCGGTGCGGCCGGACAGGTCGGCGTTGCCGGCGGCGATCTGGCGCGTGGCCACGGCCATGGTTTCCACGTTGACGCGCACGTCGCGGATGGTGGCGATCAGGTTGCTGTTCATCTGTTGCAGGGCGCGCAGCAGCTGGCCCACCTCGTCGGTGGCGCTGGTGTCGAAGGACCCGGACAGGTCGCCCGCGGCGATGGCGCGCGCGCCGTCCAGCGCCTTGCCCAGCGGCTGCAGCACGCTGGTGCGCAGGGTGTACCACAGGAACACATTGACCAGCAGGCCGATGAAGGTGGCACCGAAGATGGTGTAGCGGGTCAGCCCGGAACTGCCGTCGCCGAACAGGCTGGCCAGGCAGACGAACAGCAGCAGCGTGTTGACGCCGCTGGTGGCGGCCCAGATGCGCGCGGCCAGCGAGAAATGGCCCAGGCGCGACAGCAGGTTGCCCACGCCGGGGTGGATCAGCTGGCCGTTCTTGATGACGATGCCGGCCGTCTTGCCGCCTTCGCGGATCTGGCGGTAAGCCTGCTCGGCGGCCCGCACCTGCTCGTTCGAGGCCTTGGTGCGCACCGACATATAGCCCAGGGTCTGGCCGTTTTCGCGGATCGGCGTGATATTGGCCTTGACCCAATAGTAGTCGCCGTTCTTGCAGCGGTTTTTCACCAGCCCGGTCCACGGCGTGCCGCTGCGGATCGAGCTCCACAGGTCGGCGAAGGCTTGCGGCGGCATGTCGGGATGGCGCACGATATTCTGCGGCGCGCCGATCAGTTCCTGTTCGCTAAAGCCGCTGACCTGCACGAAGTAGGGATTGACGTAGACAATATTGCCATTCAGATCAGTCTTCGAGACGATGGCCTGGTCTTCTGCAATCTCGACTTCACGGTTGGTGACGGGTAAATTGGTGCGCATCTGTGCTCTCCTGCGGGCTGTTTGCTTGCTCTATCGCAAGACATGCAGCCAGTGTAAGGAGTGCGGCGGGCAATTTTATTGATGTAGATCAAAAATGCCCGGATTGCGCCCGCTTCATTTCTCGGGCAGCGATCTCAGCAGGTTGTCGCGCAGCGCCACCACGCTTTTTTGCATTTTCGGAAATTCCTGGGCCGACAGGCCGCAGGCCTGGAACAGGTTTTTGCCCTCGGAGGCCTTGCGGCGCAGTTGCTGGCCCGCGTCGGTCAGGCTGACCAGCACCTGGCGCTCGTCGGCCGCGTCGCGCCGCCGCGTCAGGTAGCCCTGGGCTTCCAGCTTCTTCAGGATGGGCGTCAGCGTGTTCGACTCCAGGAACAGCTTCTCGCCCAGGCCGCTGACGGTCTGGCCATCCTGCTCGGACAGCGCGATGATGGTGATGTACTGCGTGTACGTCAGGCCCAGCTCGTCGAGGATGGGCTTGTACGCCTTGCCGAAGGCCAGGTTGGCCGAATAGATGGCAAAGCACAGGTAGTCCGCCAGCGGCAGCTTGGCGGCGTCGGGTGCAGCGGGGGCGGACGGGTCCATGGGAACTCCTGGTTGAGAGTTCCCATTATACATCGTATGCGATCTAATCGGTGCTGCTTAACATCGGCCGCGGCATTCCCACCGCGTGCCCCTGGGCATAATCGACCCCGAGGCCGCGCACCAGGCTGAGGGTTTCCTCGTCCTCCACGTACTCGGCCACGGTCAGCATGCCCATCACGTGGCCCACTTCATTGATGGCTTTGACCAGCGCGCAGTTGATGGCGTTGCTCTTGATGTCGCGGATGAACATGCCGTCGATCTTCAGGTAGTCCACCGGCAGCGCCTTCAGGTAGGCGAACGAGGACAGGCCGCTGCCGAAGTCGTCCAGCGAGAAGCGGCAGCCCAGGGCTTTCAGGCGCGACATAAACACCTGCGCCTTGGGCAGGTTGGCAATGGCGGCCGTTTCCGTGATTTCGAAGCAGATGCGCGTCGGATCGACGCCGAACTCGGCGAACTGCGCCAGGATGTAGTCGTGCAGCCCCTCGTCGTTGAGCGAGGTGCCGGACAGGTTGACCGAGTACAGCGTGCCGTTCGAGCGCTGCGCCACCCGCTCGCTGCGCACATAGTCGCACACCGCGCGTATCACCCAGCGGTCGATCGCCACCATCAGGTCGTAGCGCTCGGCGGCCGGGATGAAGGCGCCCGGCAGGATCAGGTCGCCCTTGTTGTTCTGGATGCGGATCAGCACCTCGTCGTGCTCCTCGTCGTGCGTGCCCAGGTGCACGATGGGCAGCGCGAACAGGCGGAAGTAGTTGTGCTCGAAAGCCTCGTTCAGGCGCGACACCCACTGCATCTCGCCTTGCCGCTGGGCCAGCTTCAAGTCCGACTCCATGTAGTGGTGCACCCGGTTGCGGCCCTGCTCCTTGGCCAGGTAGCAGGCCTGGTCGGCCGCCATCAGCAGGTCGGTCATCGACTTGCTGTCGTGGTTGATCTCCACCAGGCCGATGCTGGCGCCGATCTCGAAACTGCGGCTGTCCCACACGAAGCGGAAATTCTTGATCGACTGGCGCAGCTGGTCGGCGATCAGCATGGCCTGGTTGGGCGGACAGTGCGGCAGCAGCACGCCCAGCTCGTCGCCGCCCAGCCGGGCCAGCACGTCGCTGTCGCGCATCTGGGTTTGCAGCATCTTGGCCAGCAGCTGCAGCAGCACGTCGCCGGCGCTGTGGCCGCAGGTGTCGTTGACCACCTTGAACTGGTCCAGGTCGATGTACAGCAGCGCGTGCGTGTGGCCCTCGTGCTTGGCCGAATGCAGCGCGGCGGCGATCTGGTGTTCGAATTCGCGCCGGTTCATCAGGCCGGTCAGCGTGTCGTGGCTGGCGTACCAGGACAGCTGCTGGGTCAGCTTGCGCTCGTGGCTCACGTCGCGGAACACCACCACCGTGCCCAGCATGTCGCCATTGCCGGACCAGATCGGCGAGGCCGAATCTTCGATGGCGATCGAACGCCCGTCCCGCGTGATGAGCTGGGTGCCGTTGCTCACCCCGATAGACTGGCGCAGGCGCAGGCAGCGCGTGGCCACGTGCTCGGGGGCGCTGACCGGGTCGGCGCGCAGCGCCTGCGGCAATTGCTGGTCCCCCGGCTGCGGGCTGTCGTACACCAGCTTCATGGTCTGTTCGATCGGCAGGCCGCTGGCCAGGTCCTGGCTCCAGCCGGTCAGCTGCTCGGCGACGCGGTTCAGGAAGCGCGTGTTGCCTTTCGCGTCGGTGGTGACCACGCCGTCGCCGATCGACGCCAGCGTCACTTCCGCCAGTTCTTTTTGTTCCGCCGTTTCCAGTTCCTGCAGCTTGCGCGCGGTGATGTCCCAGACGATGCCCAGCGTGCGCTCGGCCACGCCCTGTTGACTGCAGTCGGCGTGGGCTTTCGCGGCCAGCCAGTGCACGCTGCCGTCCTGCCACACCACGCGGTACTCCACCTCGTAGTCGCGGCAGCGGTCGGCGGCGTCCTGCATGCGTTCGAACAGCTGGTCGCGGTCGTCCGGGTGCACGAATGCCAGGAAGTCCCGGAACGGCTGCTCGCACTGGCGTGCGGGCAGGCCCAGCAGCGCCGCGCCGTCGGGCGACCAGTGCACCATGCCCTCGGCAACCTTCCCGTCCTTCAACACGGAGTCCCAGATTGCCATGTGCGCTGCCGACATCGCCATGTGCAAGCGTTTTTGCAGGTCTGTCATCGCTGTCCTCCACGGTGCTTGGTCTCGGTGTGACTTGGGCGCCGGCGGAAAGTTCCGGCCCCTGCTGGCATAATAGGAAAGCAAATGAGGCAAGACAAGCAACGCGGACCAGGGAGCGGCGATGGCATCTCAGCAGGGCACGGTGGATTTTCTGGTGGACCAGATGGCGGGCGCGGGCACCTTGGCGGCGCGCAAGATGTTTGGCGAATACGCGCTCTACTGCGACGGCAAGATGTTCGCACTGGTGTGCGACGACCAGCTGTTCATCAAGCCGGTGGCGGCCAGCCGCGCCTGGATAGGCGAGCCGCGGCAGGCGCAGCCTTATCCGCAGGCCAAGCCGTGGTACGTGATACCGGGCGATCAGTGGGACGACCGCGAATGGCTGGCGGAGCTGGCGCGGCGCACGGCGGCCGCGCTGCCGTTGCCGGCGCCCAAAAAGAAGAAGCCGGCTGCGTAGCATGGGCGCAGCCGTGTTGCATCACACTTCGCCGGACTGCGGTTCGTCCTTGCTGCCGGCGCTGTCGCGCACGTTTTTCTGCACCGCCACGGCGGCAAACAGGCTCAGCACGAAAGACATGGCGTAGAAGCCTTTTTCGCTGGGCGCCAGCGTGGCGTTGAACAGGCCCACCGACAGCAGCAGCAAGGCCAGCAGCAGCGAAATCCAGCACAGGCCGAAATACATATTGGTGACCGGGATGCCTTCCATGCGGTCGCGCACCGACTTTTGCAGCGACACGGCGGCGAACAGGCCGTAGGCCAGCAAGGTGAAGTAATAGCCCTTCTCGTTGAGCTGCATGGTGGCGTTCCACAGCCCGGTCAGATAGGTGGCGGCGCCCACCAGCAGGGCCGCCCAGGAGGCGCCCACGAAGGCGGCGGTCGGGCGTTGCGGCGTGTTCTTGTTCATGCTCTCTCCATTCTTATGGCCGGGCGCCGGCTGGCGCCCGAACTGCTATCAAACCAGAAATGTCAATGCGAGCGCTTGAACAAGCGCAAGAATCGGCCGGCCGCCATCACGCCCACCAGCACCAGCGCGCCGGCGATCACGCCGGCGACGGCGTCCAGCAGCGACGGCGTGACCGCCTGCAGCACGCCGCCCAGGCCGGGCGCGGAACCGACGAACTCGGCCGCGTGGTGGATCACGTCGTGCGCGGCGGGAATGCCGTGCGTCAGGATGCCGCCGCCCACCATGAACATGGCCAGCGTGCCGGCCACCGACAGGAACTTCATCAGCTTGGGGGCCGCCGCCAGCAGGAAGCGGCCCAGGCCGCGCGTGAAGCCGCTGGCGCCGGGGCGCTGCGTCAGGTACAGGCCGGCGTCATCCATCTTGACGATGGCCGCCACGATGCCGTACACGCCCACCGTCATCGCCACCGCGATGCTGGCCAGCACCGCCACCTGCTGCGAGAACGGCGCATTGGCCACCGTGCCCAGCGCGATCACGATGATCTCGGCCGACAGGATGAAGTCGGTGCGGATGGCGCCCTTGATCTTGTCTTTCTCCAGCGCCACCATGTCCACGTCGGGATTGGCCACGGCGGCCACCAGCTCGGCGTGGTGCTGCTCGTCCTCGTGCTCGCTGTGCAGGTATTTGTGGGCGATCTTTTCAAAGCCTTCGAAGCACAGGTAGGCGCCGCCCAGCATCAGCAGCGGCGTGATGGCCCAGGGCGCGAACGCGCTGATGGCCAGCGCGGCAGGCACCAGGATGGCCTTGTTCTTCATGGAGCCGATGGCCACCGCCCACACCACCGGCAGTTCGCGGTCGGCGTTCACGCCGGCCACCTGCTGGGCGTTCAGGGCTAGGTCGTCGCCCAGCACGCCGGCGGTTTTCTTGGCGGCGACCTTGCTCATGGCGGCGACGTCATCAAGGATGGTGGTGATGTCGTCGATCAGGGCCAGCAGACTGGTGCCGGCCATCTCAGCGGCCTCCCCGGACAGCGGTGGACAGGCGGGCGGGAGCGTGTTTTTTCATGGTGCGTGGGAAATAAGTGGAAGCAGCGCTAATCTTACATCATAAGCAACTGCCGCCAGGCATGAGTTGACGCAAGCGCGTGCTGCCCGCGCTACAATGGCCGCTCAACAAACCCGCACCGGAACCCTCAGCATGGCCTTCAGCACCTGGATCACTTTCGTTATCGCCGCCTCCATCATTGCCGTCTCGCCCGGCTCCGGCGCGGTGCTGTCGATGTCGCACGGCCTGTCGTATGGCGTGCGCAAGGCCAGCGGCACCATCCTGGGCCTGCAGGCGGGCCTGCTGCTGGTGCTGGCCATAGCCGGCGCCGGCGTCGGCTCGCTGCTGCTCGCTTCGGAGCTGGCCTTCAACGTGGTCAAGACGGTGGGCGCGCTGTACCTGATCTGGCTTGGCTTCAGCCAGTGGCGCGCCAAGGTGCAGCCGGCGCCGGCCGGCGCCGATCGCGGTGCGCCGGCCAGGGCCGAGCTGCCGTCGCTGCAAAAGCGCGTGCTGACCGGTTTCCTCACCAATGCCACCAATCCCAAGGGCATCATCTTCATGGTGGCGGTGCTGCCGCAGTTCATTTCGCAAGAGCATCCGCTGCTGCCGCAGCTGCTGATCCTGGCCGCCACCATGTGCACCATCGACCTGGTGGTGATGCACAGCTACGCTTTCCTGGCCGCCTCCATGCAGCGCTTCTTCCGCGACGCGCGCGCCGTCAAGCGCCAGAACCGCGTGTTCGGCGGCCTGCTGATGGCGGTGGGCGCCGCGCTGTTCTTCGTCAAACGCGGCGGTTCCCACGCCTGAGCACCGCGCCTGAGGATGTAGCCGCGTTCTACAATGTGAAAACATTTGTAACCGGCGTCGCCGGAAACGCAAATGCGGCGTTAAATGAGTCCATCAGTACCAATCACCTATTGGAGTGCCGCCATGGGCCGCAAACTTGTACACATCATCCTGCTGACTGCGCTGGTTGCCGTCAGCTCGCTGGCGCTGGCGGACGACGATCCGCCCGGCCGCGTGGGCCGCATTTCCAGCGCCGAGGGCCAGGTGACGGTCGAGGCCGACGGCGAAGAAGCCAGCGGCAGCCTGGTGAACTGGCCGGTGGCCAGCGGCACCCGCATCACCGCCGCCCGTGGTTCCCGCCTGGAATTTCGCATCGGTTCGGCAGCCATCCGCATGGACGGCGATTCCAGCCTGGAAGTGGAAGCGCTGGACGACGACAGCCTGCGCCTGCGCCTGAATTACGGCACCGCCAGCGTGCGCCTGCGCAGCGGCGAAATGCTGGGCGACTTTGAGCTGACCACCCCGCAAGCCCGCGTCACCCTGCTGGAACCCGGCCTGGTGCGGGTCGATGCCGAACGCCAGCCGGACACCAGCACGGTGTCCGTGCTGCTGGGCGTGGCCAGCGTCGATGGCGGCGGCACGGCATTGACGCTGCGCGCCGGCAAGCGCGCGGTGGTGCAGGGCGACCAGGTCAGCACCGGGCAGGCGCAGCGCGACCGTTTCGACGAATGGGTGATGGCGCGCGACCAGCGCGACGAGAATTCCCAGTCGCTGCGCTACCTGACGGCCGACGTCACCGGCTACGAGGAGCTGGACCAGCACGGCAGCTGGCGCGACAGCGACGAGTACGGCCCGCTGTGGTCGCCGCGCTCGGTGCCGCTGGGCTGGGCGCCCTACCGCGACGGCCGCTGGACCTGGCTGGACCCGTGGGGCTGGACCTGGGTCGACGACGCCCCTTGGGGCTACGCGCCCTCGCACTATGGCCGCTGGGTGATGCTGGACACGCGCTGGTACTGGGCGCCGGGCCGCTTCACGTCGCGCCCGGTGTGGGCGCCGGCGCTGGTGGGCTGGGTGGGCGGCAGCAACTGGAGCGTGGCGTTCGCCAACCGGCATAACGGCCCCGGCGTGGGCTGGTATCCGCTGACCCCGCGCGACCGCTTCGTGCCCTACTACCGGGTATCGGCCGAGCACGAGCGGCGCCTGGGCTGGCACCACCAGAACAGTGTGCGCTGGAAGCCGCAGCGCGAAGTGCGCCGCGAAGGCGTGACCGTGCTGCCGCGCGACCAGTTCGATGCGCGCCGCACCGTCAACGTCAACAAGGCGCCGCGCATTTCTCTGGCGCCCAACGACGCCCGCAATGTGCCGATCTCGACCGCGCCGCTGCCGCTGACCCGCATGACGCCGGGCGCGGTGACGCCGGGCCGCGTGATTGAAACCCGGCGCGAGCGGGGCGACGGCTTCGTGCGCCAGCCGAGGAACAGCATCAGCCAGCCGTTTGCGCAGCCCCCCGCCGCTGCTCCGCAGCAGCAGGCTCAGCAACCGCAGCAGCAGTTTCCCGCGCCTGCCGCGCCGATCGTCACGCCGCGTCCGCAGACGGCCGACCGTAACGGGGACGACGAGCGCCGCGCGCGCATGGTGCGCGAGCGGGAGCAGAATGACGACCGCGAGCGCCGCGAAGGGGGCCAGCGCTGGAATCGCCAGTCCATCCAGGCTCAGCAGCCGCAGCCGCAGCCGCAGCACCCGTTTGCGCAGCCGGCGCAAGCCGCGCCGCAGCCGGCCGCCCAGTTCCGCCAGCGCGACGACGGCGCCGAGCAGCGCATGCGCGAGCAGCGGGAACGGGTGCAGCGCGAGCAACGTGAGCAGCGCGAGCAGCGTGAAGCGCCGGTGTTCCGGGCGCCGCCACAGCAAGCCCAGCCGCAACCTCAGCCTCAGCCGCAAGCGCAGCCCGCGCCCCGGCCGCAGATGCAGGCGCCGCAGCCGCCACAGCAGCGCGACGACAACAGCGGCCGCCGCTACCGCAACGACAAGGACGAGCGCGGCAAGATGCGTGAATAGGGACAGGGCGGGAACGCACTGCATTTCAGTCCGGGATTTCGCGCGTCCAGGGCGCGATTTATGCAGTTCATCACATTCCGATGGCAGCCTGGCTCCCGTTTTCATACAGTGGAGCCAGTCAAAAGTTCCCGACTATTTTTCTTTTCCCAATTAAAAATAGTGTTCGAGCCGGCCCTCCCAGCCGGCTCTTTTTTTACCGTCTTACTTTCCGCCTGCCAAATTGCGTATCCGCGCCCGCCATTCCCCCAGCGCCGACAGCGCGTCGTGAAACTCGCGCTCTATCAGATCCGCCTCGGATGGTGTAATCTTGCCATCTAATAAAGATTGTGAAACGGCCTCGGCGACGTCACCCACCTGGCTCATCACCCGGCACACGGTTTGCGACAGGTCGTCCTGCGCCACTTTCTCGGGCAGCGGCACGACGAACGCAGCCATGCCGTGCCGCGTCAGCAGGGCATGCAGGGGCAGCAGGGCGTCTTTCACCCCCGCTTTCTGGCACAGTTCTATGATGGCCGAGACCTCTTCGAACGAGGGGTAGTGCGAGGCAATCGTGGGTGACAATTTGTTACGTAATACGTTCACGGAAATACCCATGCATTGCGACAATGCCTCTATGCCGCCGGGATAGCCCCGGGCCACGGTGTAAAGCGCGTCGTGTTGATTCATATCAGAGTATTTGCGGGTCATGGTGAAGCGCGTCCTTTTTTACCGATGCTTTTATGAAGCATCAACATTATGCTGTTAATCATTCAACTTTGAGGTTGGGGCAATGAAGAAGTCTCTCCGCACTACGATAGCGCTGGTTTTGTCGATGACGCTGGCCATGAACGGCGCCTATGCCGATACGCGCCCGGCCAAGAGCTCCGGCTCGTTCAAGAGCGGATTCTCGTCGCAAAAGAGCAGCCCTGCAAGAAGTAGCAATTCTAACAAGGCCGACAGCGCCCGCAGCGGCAATACCTCGTTCGGCTCGTTCGGCTCGGCGCGCCGGGCGCCGGACAGCGCCGCGGGTTCGCGCAACCAGTCGGCCATGTCGCAGGACATGACGCGTCGCCAGGCCGAAGAAAACGCGCTGCGCACCATGGACAGCCGGCGCGCCGCCCGCGAAGCGCAGCAGCGCACCCTGCCGCCGCTGGACCCGGTCATGCCGCGCCAGCCGCAGCAGCAGCAGTCGCCGCAGTACGGCCAGCAGGCGCCGCGCTATGACAATCGCGGCTACGACAATCGCGGCTACGACAACCGGGGCTACGACAACCGTGGCTATGACCGGAGCGGCTACGACAACCGCGGTTACGACAGCCGGGGCTATGACCGCAACGGCCGCCTGGCGACCGCCGGCGCCGCAGCGGCGGGCGTGGTGCTCGGTTCCATCCTGAGCGGTCCGGCCCATGCCAACCGCACGCCGGCCCAGGCGCCGGCGCCGGTA
The DNA here is from genome assembly GCF_059704565.1 of Massilia sp. NBRC 108631. Classification (NCBI taxonomy): domain Bacteria; kingdom Pseudomonadati; phylum Pseudomonadota; class Betaproteobacteria; order Burkholderiales; family Oxalobacteraceae; genus Massilia; species Massilia sp. NBRC 108631. Next base: position 147,708 of record NZ_BAAKJE010000066.1, on the reverse strand, counting down.
CCGGGCAATGTGCCGGCCGACATCGGCGCGCTGGGCCCGGTGGACCCGGCCGCCCCGGCTGGCCCCGCAGCGGAAACGGCCGGCGCCGCTGCAACCGGCAGCGCCACCGGGATGGATGCGGTGCAGGCCGAGCAAGCCAAGCCGCAGCGCAAGGAATCGGGCGGCCTGGGCTGGTTAGGCTGGGCCATGATCATCGGCCTGGGCTACGTCGGCTGGCGCTTGCTGCGCGGCCGCCTGACGAAGCCGAAAGCCGGCCGTAACTATTCTTTGGGAGATTGAGATGGGTTGGAAAGATGCAATGGATTATGTGCGTGGCGCGGCCACCAAGCGCGGCCTGGCCGAGGCGCCGGCGGACCAGCAACTGCCGCTGGGTGCGCGCATCGGCAGCGTGCTCAGCCTGCAGCAGTCGCCACTGCTGCGCGCCAGCACCGCCGGTTCGCTGATCCGCATGCCGAACGGCAGCGACACACGCATCCTGGCCGTCTCGCGCATCAAGCTCAACCTGTCCGGCAAGCTGTACCGCTACTACCTGGACAAGGGCGACGACGCCGACGATGAGAAGTTTCTGCAAGTGTATGTGAACGAGCAGGGCCAGGTGGCCGAGATCCTGTACTGCACCCAGCTGGCGCGGGTGATCCCGCAAACCGCCGAGGACCAGGAAGCCTATACCGGCGAAGCCGGCTACGGCCTGGGCGACGCCAGCTACACCCTGTGGCGCGCCCAGCTGGACGGCTACGGCCTGGACCCGCAAGACCTGGACCTGGCCTTCGGTGGCGAGGAGGGCCTGGAATACCTGCGCGACGCGGGCGATCCGGACGCGGAATTCGTGGCGCCGTTCAAGGGCACTGAAACCCGCATCGACGACGCCGGCGGCATGGGCGGCTTGCAGCAGGAAATGTATTTGATGCCCTATGTGCGCCAGCTGAACGGCGCAGGCAAGGAGTTTTTGCTGATCAGCACGGAGATCCTCCGCAGCGTGAACGGCGACGCAGGGAAACGCGGTATCCATGTCGATTTTGTCATCGGCATACCGGTTGAGCAGGAACGTCTCGTCATCCAGTGAGGACGGCGGCACGCACAGGCAGTTTCAACTTACTGAAAGGAAGCACAACATGAGCACTTCGAATGGCTGGGGTTTAACCGCGCGTCTGATCACCAAACACTTCGGCGCCCTGGGCGACCGCGTCTCCGAAGCGATTGCCAATTTCGATCCCGAAACGGCGACCGAGGCTGACCGCGACCGCCTGGCCGACACCTTGCGCGCCACGGCCCAGAAGCTGGCGTCGGCCCGTTCCTCCTTCGAAAAGGAGCACGCGGACGTGGTCAAGCTGCAAGAGCTGATCGCCAACGACGAAAAGGCCGCCGAAACGCTGGGCGAGCGCCTGGCCTCGGGCCGCATCTCGGAAGCGACCATCAACCTGTTCTGCGACGAGCTGGAGTCGAACAAGGCCCGCCTGCCGCTGGAAATCCAGGAGCAGGCCGACGCCGAGGAATACATGAACGAGCTGCAGAAGATCGTCGACGCGCTGTCGCAGCAGCTGGCCGACTTCGACGCCGCCGCCAAGAAGGCGCTGCAAGCGCTGGCGCAAGCCAACGCCCAGCGCGACCTGCAGCAAGTGCGCGCCGAGCGCCAGGAGCAGCTCAACGGCCTGAAAGGCCTGCAAGGCAACTCCAGCGCGCTGAATGCGCTGACCCGCCGCGCCCAGTCGGTCAGCAATGAAGCGGCCGGCATGAAGATCGTGGCCGACATCGGCCAGCGACCGATCGACCAGGCCGCCGAGCTGGACGCCATCCGCAAGTCCGTCAGCAATCCGGGCGCGGCCGGCGGCGAGTCCGCCCTGGCCCGCCTGCAGCGCCTGTCCGGCAAAACCGCCGCGGCGTAATCCGGCCATGCATGCCGCCGATATTGTGACCGCGTTACAATATCGGCTGGCATTCATTTTCTGGAATTATCATGGCAACAGCGATCCCCCCGGGCGAGTCCCTCATCGAATACCCGAGCGATTTCCCCATCAAGGTGATGGGTCCGACGCATATCGACTTCGCTCCCACCATCCTGGAGCTTGTGATCAAGCACGATCCGACCTTTCACAAGGGCAAGATGGAAGAGCGTCCGTCGGCCAAGGGCAACTACACCGGCCTGACGGTGACCGTGCGCGCCACCAGCCGTCCGCAGCTGGACGCGCTGTACACCGAGCTGTCGGCGCATCCGATGGTCAAAATCGTGATGTAAGCGCCTTAGCTGTGCTGGAGCTGCGCGGTGAACGCCGCCATCTCCGCCAGCATCCACGCGCGGAAGGCCCGCACCTGCGGCTTGGCCGCCGCCCCCGGCGGACTGACAAAGTAGTAATCGTGCGGACTGGGCGCGGCAATATCGAACAGCCGCACCAGCTGGCCCGACGCAATCTCCTGCATCGCCACCACGTGCCGCACCAGCGCCACGCCGTCGCCATCGACGGCCGAGCGTATCAGCATCGACAAATCCTCGAACATCACGCCGCCGGCAGGCTCCGGCAGCTCCAGCCCGGCCGCGCGGAACCAGGGCAGCCACGGCTCGTTGGAGCGCAGCAAGGTGGCTTGCGCCAGGTCGGCCGGCGTGGCCGGCAGCGTCCCGCCCCGGTAGTGAGGACTCACAGCCGGATAGTAGATGTCGCCCATCAGCCGGTCCACCACCATGCCCGGGTACTGCCCGCGTCCAAAGCGGATGCCCACGTCGATGGCTTCCCGCTCCAGGTCCTGCATGTGGCCGCTGGCCTGCAGCAATACCTCCACATTGGGATGGCGCTCGATGAAATGGCCCAGCCGTGGCGCCAGCCAGCGCGCCGCGAAGGATGGAATGGCCGACACCGTGAGGCGCTGCGTGCCCTGGCCGGGCCGCAGCGCGTCGGCCCCGGCGGCGATGTCGCCGAACGCCCTGGCCAGCAGCTGCGCGAACTTCAGCGCGTCCGGCGTCACCTTCACGTGGCGGCCGTTGCGCACGAACAGCGGCGTGCCCAGTTCCTGTTCCAGCGCGCGCACCTGGTGGCTGATGGCGCCATGGGTCAGGTGCAGCTCGTCGGCCGCGCGCGAGAAATTCTCATGCCGGGCCGCCGCCTCGAAAGCGCGCAGTTGCTGGAAGGTGGGCAGGCGCATGGCTGTGTGAACTCGATGGACGGTTTTTATGTGAATGAGATTAGCAAGAACAGTCAAAATATATCGTTATGTGGACGCATGGGCAAGCTTTACCATGTGTGGAAACCCTCACTACGCCGGAGCGCATCATGAGCCTTACCCTGTACGTCGACAGCCAGTTCACCAGTCCCTACGCCTTGTCCGTGTTCGCCACCCTGAAGGAAAAGGGCTTGCCGTTCGAACTGAAGACCGTGGACCTGGACGCCGGAGCCCAGCTGCAGCCCCCGTTTCGCGACCTGGCGCTGACCGCGCGCGTGCCGGCGCTGGTGCACGACGGCTTCGTGCTGACCGAGTCGAGCGCCATCAGCGAGTACCTGGACGAAGTGTTTCCGGCGCCCGAATACCACGCCGTGCTGCCGCGCAATTCGCAGCGCCGCGCCCAGGCGCGCCAGATCCAGGCCTGGCTGCGCAGCGATTTGATGCCGATCCGGCAAGAACGCAGCACCATCACGGTGTTCTACGAGCCGGCCACGCAGCCGCTGTCGGCCGAGGCGCTGGCCGCGGCCGACAAGCTGATCCGCACCGCCGGCAAGCTGGTGGACGGCCCCAACCTGTTCACCCGCTGGTGCGTGGCCGACACCGACCTGGCCATCATGCTGCTGCGCCTGATCAGGAGCGGCCACGAGGTGCCGCAAAAGCTGGTCGACTACGCCGAGGGCCAGTGGCAGCGTCCGCCGGTGCAGGCGTGGCTGACGCTCCTGCCCAAAAAATAGGCGCGGCAAGAAAGTATTTCATCACTGACTTATAATGTCGGGATGTCTATCGCCCCGGCAATCATCCGCCACCTCGGCCAAGCCGAGTACGAACCCACCTTCGCCGCCATGCGCGCGTTCACCGACGCGCGCACGCCCGATACGCCCGACGAACTGTGGATCGTCGAGCATCCGCCTGTCTTCACGCTGGGCCTGGGCGCCGACCGCGGCCACCTGCTGGCGGGCGCGGCGGCCATCCCGGTTGTACAGACCGACCGGGGCGGCGAAGTCACCTACCATGGCCCCGGCCAGGTGGTGATCTACCTGATGATGGACCTGCGCCGCAACAAGCCGGGCGGCAAGCTGTACGCCCGCCAGTTCGTCCATAAAATCGAGCAAGCCATCATCAATGTGCTGCAGGCGTATAATCTCGGCGGTGAACGCGTCGAGGGCGCGCCCGGCATCTATATCGCCGGCGGCCCGAAAAAAGGCGCCAAGATCGCCGCGCTCGGCCTGAAAGTGCGCGGCAACGGCTGCACCTACCATGGGGTGTCGCTGAATGTTGGCATGGACCTTGCTCCGTTTACCTGGATTAACCCATGCGGCTACTCCGGACTGGAAACCATCGATATGCGATCCATGGGGGTTGAAGCGCCGCTTGCCGACGTGCAGCTGGCGCTGGCCAACGAACTGGTGCGGCTGCTTGAGGCAGCTGTTCCCGCCGAAGAAACTACTGTATCAATTTAAGCCTATGACCACCGAGACCCCTTCCAGCACCGCCCCCGCCGCCCCAGCTTACAACGCTAGCGAAAAGCAAAAAGGCGCCAGCAAGACCTCGCGCATTCCGATCAAGATCACGCCGATCGAGCAGATCGAGCGCCTGAAAAAGCCGGACTGGATCCGCGTCAAGGCCGCCTCGGCGAACACCCGCTTCTACGAGATCAAAGAGATCCTGCGCGAGAACAAGCTGGTCACCGTGTGCGAAGAGGCGAGCTGCCCCAACATCGGCGAATGCTTCGGCAAGGGCACGGCCACTTTCATGATCATGGGCGACAAGTGCACGCGCCGCTGCCCGTTCTGCGACGTCGGCCACGGCCGCCCGGACCCGCTGGACGTCGACGAGCCGCAAAACCTGGCCAACACCATCGCCAAGCTGCGCCTGAGCTACGTGGTGATCACCTCGGTGGACCGCGACGACCTGCGCGACGGCGGCGCCCAGCACTTTGTCGAGTGCATCACCAAGACCAAGGAACTGTCGCCGAAGACGCAGATCGAAGTACTGGTGCCGGACTTCCGCGGCCGCCTGCAAAAGGCGCTCGACATCTTCGCCAACGGCCTGCCGGACGTGATGAACCACAACCTGGAAACCGTGCCGCGCCTGTACAAGGAAGCGCGTCCGGGTTCGGACTATATGCATTCGCTGAAGCTGCTGAAAGACTTCAAGGCCATGTACCCCGGCGTGAAGACCAAGTCCGGCATCATGGTGGGCCTGGGCGAGACCGACGAGGAAATCCTGCAGGTGATGCGCGACATGCGCGAGCACGACATCGACATGCTGACCATCGGCCAGTACCTGGCGCCGTCCAACAGCCACCTGCCGGTGCGCCGCTACGTGCACCCGGACGTGTTCAAGATGTTCGAGGAAGAGGCCTACAAGATGGGCTTCAAGCACGCCGCCGTGGGCGCCATGGTGCGTTCCTCGTACCACGCCGACGAACAGGCGCATAACGTGCTGGAAGCCGTGTAAGCCTGGCGCAGGTGCGCATCGAACCGTCCTGGAAGCTGCAGCTGCAGGACCGGTTCGGGCAGCCGTACTGGTCCTCGCTGACCGCCTTCGTGAAGGAAGAGTACGCGGCGGGCCACTGCTGCCCGCCCGGCCGCGACATCTTGCGCGCCGTCGGCCTGACGCCATTCGACGACGTCAAACTGCTCATCCTGGGCCAGGCCCCCTACACATGCCGGGCTTCTACGCAGCCTGAGTGGACCCGGCACGGTTGGCCGCAAAATGCCGCCCTACCTCGCCGATGGACCGGCGTTTTTAAAGGATGGCTCCGTTACTGGCGAGTGCAAATCACTTTCCGCACCTATCGCGCAGTCCTGGCAGAGCTAGTGCGTGTCTGCCGTCGAGGACAATATCTTGAACATGTCTGCGGCGCCGAGCGTGCCCTGTTTGCCCTCTTCCGCCGCCGTCACCAGTTCCGTCATGCGGCGGTTGACGGGCGCATCCATGCCCAGCGAGGCCGCCAGCGCCGTGATGGCGCCGTTCAGGTAGTGCACTTCGGTCTTGCGGCCGGCCTGCAAGTCTTCCCACATCGATGAACGCGCTTCCGGGTCTATCTTCAGCATGGACGCCGCCACCCGCGTGAACAGCGCGTCCGGCAGCCGCAGGATCAGCGAGAACGCGCGCGGGCCGACGCTGACCACCTTGGCCGGCTTGATGCCCGCCCTGGCCAGCACCGCGCGGCCCTCGTCCACCATCAGTGCCAGCGAGCGCCGGTAGCCGCGCTGGCGCAGCTGCTGCACCAGCGGCACGCCGGACAGCGCGTTCACGGAATTGTTCAGGTTGATGAGCAGCTTGCCCCACTGGATGGACGCGAAATCCGCACATTCGGTGACCGGCAGCTGCGCCGCTGCGAACGCGGCCAGCCACGGCTGCAGCGCGGGCGATGCCTCCGCCATCAGTTCGCCCGCCGTGCCCCGGTGCAGGCGGCCATCGGGCATTTGCACCACGTTGAAGGGCGCCATGCCGCCGAGTACCGTCCAGCCGGGCAGGATGCGGCGCAGCGTGTCCGCATTGCCGACGCCGTTCTGCAGGCTGAGTACCAGTGCGCCGGGCCCCGCATGCACACGGATGGCCTCGGCTGCCGCTGCTGTGTCCGCGCTTTTCACCGTCACCAGGATCAGCGCGGCGCCAGCCAGCGCGGCGGCATCGTCCGTGTAGGGTATGCGCGCGCCGTCCAGTCTTAAAGCGCGGCCATGCAGGTCGGTCAGCTGCAGGCCGTGCGCGGCGATGCGCTGGCGCATGCGCGCCCGCCCCAGCAAAGTCACATTGGCGCCCGCGCCCAGCAGCGCGCCGCCGACGTAGGCGCCGATCGAGCCGGCGCCGAAGACGGCGATCGCGCCGGGAGAGGGAGCAAGCGGACTGTCCATGAATAGCAATAGAATACTGTTGTGGGCCAGGCTCCAATATGAACGCAAACGCCGTCGTGAACAGTAAAAATAGAGACAATCCGGCGGCGCTTCTCTATGATTCGTCTAAGACAAAGTGAATGGAACAACGCATGAACGCACCGAAATTCAGCATCGAACAGTTCAACGAACGCAGCGAAGGCAAACTGCCAGGGCACATGGGCATCCACTTCACGGCCATCGCCCCGGGCGAGGCCAGCGCTGAACTGACGGTGGCGCCCCACCACCTGGCGCCGAACGGCTACCTGCACGCCGGCACCGTGGTCACCCTGGCCGATACCGCCTGCGGCTACGGCTGCATCGCCAGCCTGCCGGAAGGTGCGGTCAATTTCACCACGCTGGAGCTGAAGTCCAACCATCTCGGCACCGCGCGCGAGGGCGTCGTTGCCGTCACCGCCAAGGTGGCGCACATGGGCCGCACCACCCAGGTCTGGGACGCCACCGTGGTGCACAAGGATACGGGCAAGACCATCGCCATGTTCCGCTGCACGCAGATGATCCTGTATCCGAAGTAAGGCGCTAAGGATTGCTCATGATCGAAGCCGCCCGTACCGCAACGCTCGGCCTGCTGCTGGCGTCCTCGCTTGCCTGCGCGCAGACTCCGTACAACGACGATGCCACCTACCGGGGGCTGGGCGGCCAGGAAGGGATCAAGAAGATCACCGATACCTTTGTCGCGCTGGTGCTGGCCGACCCCCGCATCAAGGAGTCGTTCGACGATTTCGACATTCCGCAGCTGAACCTGCGCCTGCAGGAGCAGTTCTGCGAGTTCGCGGGCGGCCCGTGCAAGTACACCGGCAAATACCGCGACAAGACCATGGACGGCGTGGGCACGGTGCGCGACATGAAGTCGGTCCATATCGACCTGAAGATCAGCAACGCGCAGTTCAACGCGCTGGCCGAGGATCTGCAGATCGCCATGGAACAGCACGGCGTGGCCACCAGCGTGTCGAACAAGCTGATCGCCAAGCTGGCGCCGATGCAGCGCGATATCGTGACGTCCTCGCCGGGTGTGCAGCTGGGCGCCCGGCCGGACATGGGCAAATTCCTGGCTACCGGCGGCGTGAGCCAGCTCGAAGGCGCCGGTGGCGGCGGCATCACGCCGTGGGCGCTGATCACCGGCTACGGCTCGCGCGACAGCTGGGGCGCCAATGCCCACTACACGCAGGTGAAAACGCAGGACTATTCGCTGGGCGCCTACGGCGTGGCGATCGGCATCGGCGACCGGCTGGAGCTGTCGCTGGCGCGCCAGGACTTCAAGGGCGACCTGGCGCCGCTGCACGACTTGCGCATCAAGCAGGACATCGTCGGGCTGAAGGTGCGCCTGATGGGCGACGCGGTCTACGAGCAGGACTCCTGGCTGCCGCAGGTGGCGGCGGGCATCATGTACAAGAAAAACAAGGGCGTCGGCGGCCTGGGCGCGCTGGGCGTCACCAATGTGACCCAGCTGGGCGCCAGGGATGACAGCGGCTACGACTACTACGTGGCCGCCACCAAGGTGCTGTTCGAGCAGAGCCTGCTGGTCAATGCCACCTTGCGCGCCACCAAGGCCAACCAGATGGGCATACTCGGCTTCGGCGGCGACCAGGGCGACCATGCCAGGATCATGCCGGAAGCGTCGGTGGCCTACCTGATCAACCGCAAGCTGGCGCTCGGCGCCGAGTACCGCCGCAAGCCGCACAACCTGGGCGTGGACCCGGAAAAAGCCTACTGGGACGCTTTTGTGGCCTGGTTCCCGACCCGCAACATGTCCGTCACGGCGGCCTACGCCAACCTGGGCGAGATCACGGTGTTCAACAAGAAAAAGCAGAAGGGCTGGTACCTGTCGGTGCAAACCGGCTTCTAAAACGAAAAGGACGCCGGCGGCGTCCTCTTTTTAACCCTGCAGCGCTTTTTCAAGCAGCTTGTGCAGCGCCGGGAATTCCGGCTCGCCCACGTAGCGCTTGATGATGCGGCCTTCCTTGTCGATGACGAAGGTGGTGGGCGTCATGGCCACGTTGCCGTAGGCCTTGGCCGCGTCGCCCTTCACGTCCAGCGCCACCTTGAACGGCAACTGCCGCGTTTCCGCGAAGTTCAGCACGTAACTGGGCGGATCTTCCTTCATCGCCACCGCCACGAACTCCAGGCCCTTGTCCTTGTACTTGTTGTACGTGTCCACCATCTGCGGCATTTCCTTGACGCAGGTGGCGCAGGAGGTGGCCCAGAAGTTCACCATCACCACCTTGCCGCGCAAGCTGGCCGGCGTGATCTGCTCGCCTTTGATGCCGAGGAAAGTCACATCCGGCGCACTGCTGTGCTGGTTCAGCGAAAAGTAAGCGGTCACTCCCAGGCCGGCGATGACAGCGGCGGCCAGGGCGGGTTTGATCCAGGCGGTGGAGGAGGACATGATCAGTTGGCGGCAGGTTTAGGCTGGTACTGTTTCCATTCTTCTTCAGTAATATACTCGAAAACCTTGACCACCTTGTAGACGCCGCTCACGCCGCGCGCCACGTCGGCCGCGATGGTGCCTTCGCGCTGCGTCACGCGGCCCATCAGGTAGACGTTGCCGCGCTCGGTGACCACCTTGAAGGAGTTGGCCGAGATGTCTTTCATGTCCACCAGGCTGGCTTTCACCTTGGTCGTGATGAGGGCGTCGTTCGAGCGCGAGGTGTAGCTGGCCGGACCGGCGATTTCCAGCTCGTTGGTGACCGACAGCACGCCTTCGATGGCGCGTACTTCGCGTTCCACGTTGTCCTTCATGGCCTGGTCGCGCACTTCGCCGGTCAGCAGCACGCGGCGGTTGAAGCTGGCCACGTTCACATGGCCGGCGTCGCCCACCAGGTTGGGCAGCTTGACTTCGGTCTTGACGGCGATGGCCTTGTCTTCGGTTTGTGCGCCGAAAGTGCGGCGGTCGGATGCGGCCAGGGTGCCGCCCACGGCGCCGCCCACCACCAGCGGAACGCAGGCGGACAGCGACGACAGCAGGACAGCGCCAAATACCACGCGGCGAACTACGGTGCCGGCTTTACTCATTCACATCTCCTCCAAATAGCGCGACGTCGATGCCGTCGCACAAAGCATGTATGGTCACCAGGTGGACTTCCTGGATGCGGGCGGTACGGTCGGCCGGTACGCAGATGTGCACGTCGGCGTCGGTCAGCATTTTGCCGATGGCGCCGCCGCCCTTGCCGGTCATGGCGATCACGCGCATCTCGCGTTCCAGCGCCGCTTCGATGGCCGCCATCACGTTGGCCGAGTTGCCGGACGTGGAAATGGCCAGCAGGATGTCGCCGGCCTGGCCGAACGCCTGCACCTGCTTCGAGAAGATCTCGCGGTAGCTGTAGTCGTTCGCCACCGCCGTCAGGATGGAGGTGTCGGTGGCCAGCGAAATGGCCGGCAGCGGGAAGCGCTCGCGTTCGAAGCGTCCCACCAGCTCGGCGGCGAAATGCTGCGCGTCGGCAGCCGAGCCGCCATTGCCGCAGGCCAAGATCTTGTTACCGTTGGACAAAGCCGAAAACATCAGTTCAATAGCCTGCCAGATCGGCTGCGCCAGCACGGTCGCGGACTGGATCTTGATTTCGGCACTTTCGTGGAAGTGGGAGAGGATGCGTTGAGTATTCATGGTGTGGGATTATAGTGCAGTCGCGAGACAGACCGGACAAGCGCTGTTAAAAATGCTTACATATCAAGCAGGGCGCTCAGGAACCCGCCTCCAGCACGTTTTTGAGCCAGCTTAACTTCCCGGCATCGATGGCCACCAGGTCGAAGCGGCACGGCGGCAGCCGTTTCATGCGCAGCAGGTAGAACTGCGCGGCGTGGACCAGGCGGCGCTGCTTGGCCGGCGTGACGCTGGCGGCGGCGCCGCCGAAGCCGCGGCTGGTCCGCTGGCGCACTTCGACGAACACCAGGCCCTTGCCGTCGCGCATGATCAGGTCGATCTCGCCGCCCTGGCAGCGGAAATTGCGCTCCACCAGTACCAGGCCGTGCTGCTGCAAGTGGGCCAGCGCCTCGTCCTCGCCTGCGTTGCCCTGCAGCTGCCGCGTGGTGAGGGGCATGGCGCCGGCCTAAGGCTGCACCGGTTGCGGCACGCCGTTCTTGTACACCGCCGGCTGCACGCGCCGCTCGAACACGGCCGGGCCGTCGCCAAAGCGCACCTTCAACTGCCCGGTCACCCCATCCAGCTTGAAATCGGCGCTTTGCTTGTGCTGCGCGTTGCGGGCGATTTCGTGCGCGATGCGGAAGGCGTCGATGCCCAGCGCGTACAGGCGCTCCATGTCCGCGTCCCGGCCCACCGTTTGCGGATAGACCATCACCGCCGGGTGGTCGCGCTGTATTTGCCATGGCAGGTCCAGCAGGCGCACGCCGTCCAGCTCGGGGCCGGGCAGCTGCCTGGCCTTGCCAGGGTTGAGCGACGAGGTGCCGTAGACCGGGATCTCGCCCAGCGGCGGCGCCTGCAGCGCCACGCGCAGCTGGCGCGCCTGGTCCGGGTCCAGCGCGGCGAACACCAGCGCCGACGGCTCGCTTTGCAGCCGCGCGCGCAGCGCCACCATTTCGCCGTCGCTCAGGTAACCGTTCAGCACCATCATTTCCGCCGTCTTGGCCGAGCGGCCCAGGCGCTGCCATTGCGCGGCGAAGGCGCTCGCGCTGCGGCGCTGGTACTGGGCCTGATTGGACAGGATGTAGGCGATGGCGCCAGGCTGCTCGCGCGCGGCCCAGTTGGCGGCCTGGCGCGCCTCGTCCTCGATCGACAAGCCGATCACCAGCATTTGCGCAGGCAGCGTGGTTTCGCCGCGTCCGTCCGGGTGGTTGAGGGCGATGGTGGGTTTCTGCACCAGCGGGCTGGCCGCCACGGCGGTGACCGCCGAACGGGCCAGCGGGCCGACTATCATGTCCTGCTGCTCCAGCGCCGTGCCGTAGGTGGCCAGCACGTCCTGCGCCGCGTCGCCGGTTTCGATCACGGTGACGGCGATGCCCGCGCGGTCGCGTTCCCAGGCGGCCAGGAAGCCGTCGCGCACGGCCTCGGCGGCCACGCGCAGCGGTTCGGAGCGCAGCGGCAGCATCAGGCCGATGCGGTAGCCGGGAGCGGCATCGGCTGCCGCGCCTGCGGTGGCGCTGGGAGCAGCGGCGGATGCGTCCGCGCCGGCGCTGGCCGGCAGCGCGGCAGGCGATTCGGTCTGCGTGCCGGGCATGGCCACGGCAAAAGTTTCCACGACCGGCTGCGGCGCTTCCGGCGGGCGTTCCGGCGCGGGCCGGGGCGCGGCGGGCGCCGGTTGCGGCATCGGGCTTGTAATTGACGTCACAGGCGCGCACAATTTGCCCGGCGCGTCGCAAGGCGTGCTGCAAGCGCTGGTCAGACCGGCTGCCAGGCACAACAGCAGCATTTTCACTCTTATAGGCAGCATCCAACCTCCATGACAGACCAAGCAACCAGCATCGCCACCCTGCCCGTACTGGGCGAGACAGCCAACCAGACCTATCCTATCGCAACATTGTACGTAGTGGCGACCCCGATCGGTAATGTCACCGATATAAGTCTGAGGGGGTTGCATGTTTTGAGCCTGGTGGATGCGGTGGCCTGCGAGGACACCCGCAACACCGCCCAGCTGCTGACCCGCTTCGGCCTGCACAAGCCGCTCATCGCCGCCCACCAGCACAACGAGCGCGAAGCGGCCGAAACGCTGGTCGCGCGCCTGCAGGCGGGTGAACGCATCGCCCTGGTGTCGGACGCCGGCACGCCCGCCGTGTCCGACCCCGGCGCGCGCATCGTGGACGCGGTGCGCGCGGCCGGCCTGCGCGTGGTGCCGCTGCCCGGCGCCTCGGCGGCCGTGACGGCCATCTCCGCCAGCGGCCTGCTGAACGACCAGTTCCACTTCATCGGTTTCCTGCCGTCCAGAGCCAAGCAGCGCGAAACCATGCTGCAGCAACTGCGCAACGTCACCGCCACCATGGTGTTCTACGAAGCGCCGCACCGCATCGTCGAATGCGCGGCTGCGCTGGCGGCAGCGTTCGAGCCCACGCGCCAGGTGGTGTTCGCGCGCGAGCTGACCAAGCTGTTCGAAGAAATCCACCGCTGCCCGCTGTCCGAGGCCGTGGCCTGGCTGGGCGCGGACGCGCACCGCGAGAAGGGCGAATACGTGGTGCTGCTGGAAGGCGCGGCCGAAGCGGAGGACGCGCAGGACGCCGAAGCCGAGCGTATCCTGGCCCTGCTGGTGGCCGAGCTGCCCGTCAAACAGGCCGCCGCGCTCACCGCGCAAATCACCGGCCGCAAGAAAAACGCGCTGTACGAGCGCGCCCTGCAGATGAAGGCCGGCGCTGGCGCATAAACGCCCGGATGATATAAATTTAGCAATTGATTTGCAGCTGCTTTGGCCGCATACTGGGCTGTTTGATACTTAATGTTGTTCATTAAGCCATGCAAGTAACCCATCGCTGTTCTTACAAGGAGCTCTTATGATCTCGTCGGAAGAATTGAGCCAACTGACTGCCAAGGCTGCAAAAAAAGAGGCTTTTCAAATGGGAAAAGCCAACAAGTCCTGGGACGATTTTGAAAAGTGGATGAAGGACAAGTGGGGGCAGCCGCATGCGGCCAAGTTGCAGGCGCTGTACTACGATGCGATCGCGAATACCCAGATACTGGCGGACTACAACGCGGTGTGTCAGCGGTTTCTGAACCTTAATCTGGGAAATTTTCAAACTTGCAAAATCGGATTGAGTGAGCACCGTAAAGTGCGTCTTTGCAGTTTGGTCGATGGGCTGAATATTGCCCTGCCCGGTAATGTCGACTTCCAGCCGACCATACTCATCAAGCTGCAGCCCAGCTCCGAAGAGGCGGGCGGCAAGAACCGAAAAGAGCTGTTCAAGTCCCAGATCAAAGCCAGCGTTACCCTGCTCAACGCGGCTACCGCTTTGTTGACCTATCTATGCGATCTGTCGGATACGGCGCGGCAAAATATGAGATCCGAAGACGGACTGGATTTCCGCTTTCTGCTGACCACCGACTTTTACAAGACTGCCAGCGGCCTGCCGGGAGGAATTTGCCACGTCCAGGTTCATAAGGCTTTATCCGCCAAGTCCGCACAATTCTTCTTGCGCAAGGGGTGATTGCCGCCGGCAGGCGCTACCATTTGCAGCCGTGATCCTTTTTGTCCATGGCCAGCAATAGCGGCGCCAGCAGGCCGCCCGGGATGCCGTCCTTGCAGTCGGCGCGCGCCGCCCGCGACATCTTGCGCGCCAGCGGCGTTTCGCTGGCCAGCGGCTTCTCGGGAAATTGCCCCACCGCCGTTCCCGCCTTGGCCGGATCGCGCTCGTTCGCCACCTTGCGCGCCGAGCGCCGCGCCGCATCCATATCGAACTTTGGGGCCGTCTCGGCCTGTGCCGGCTCCGCGAACGGATCGGCCGGCGTCGCCGGCGCTTCCGATGCGGGCGCAGGGGCCACCCAGGTCATGCCCGGCGCTTCGCTTGTCGGCGTGGCCTCAGGGTTTGTTGCTGGCGCTGGTGTGCGCGCAGTGCGTTCCTTGCGGATGTTTTTTTTCGGCGGCGGCGGCGGTTCGGCTTGCACCGTCAGCGGCACGCGCTGCGGCGGCAGCGGCTGCGGGATGGGCGGCGCGACGGGCGCCGGGCGCAGCCAGACCGTGATGGTTTCCTGCTGCGGCAGTACGGGCGCCGGCGGCGTCCAGCCGAAATGGGACTGATACAGCAAGACCACATGCAGCACGATGGAAATCGCCACGCCGATGGCAATGCCGCCCGGCCTGCTGGCCGGCGAGCCATACCGCTCCACTGCGTAGGAAGAGTGCAGGCGCATGATGTTTTGCTTAATTAATATGCAGACAGTGTCCCATAACGAAGAAAAACCTGCATTTCTGAAGTTTTTTCGCCGCTGCCCTTGACCGAAGAAAACCCAGCTTGTATTATCTTGCTTCTTCGGAGTGTAGCGCAGCCCGGTAGCGCACCTGGTTTGGGACCAGGGGGTCCAAGGTTCGAATCCTTGTACTCCGACCAAAATTTAAAAACCCGCTTGATGGCAACATCAAGCGGGTTTTTTCTATTTCAGGCTGATGAAATTTAAGGCAAGCTAAGCCGCATTTCCCCCACCTCGGGGTCAGACCCCGAAGTGGGGGGGAATGCGGCTCAGCTTGCTAGCCGGCGCGCTTCGCCGCTATGGCGTTGCCGGCGCGGCTGGCGCCTTTGCGGCCCAGCACTTGCGAAATGTATTGCCCCGCGTCCACGACGATGTCGAGGTCGATGCCGGTTTCAATGCCCAGTCCGTTCATCATGTACAGCACGTCTTCGGTGGCCACGTTGCCGGTGGCGCCCTTGGCGTACGGGCAGCCGCCCAGGCCGGATACCGAGGAGTGGAAGATCGCAATCCCCAGCTCCAGGCTGGCGTAGATGTTGGCCAGCGCCTGGCCGTAGGTGTCATGGAAGTGCCCTGACAGGCCGTCCAGGCGGAACGCGCCAATGGCAGTTTGCATCACCGCCTGTGTCTTGCGCGGCGTGGCCACGCCGATGGTGTCGGCGATGTCGATCTCGTCGCAGCCCAGGTCGCGCATGCGGCCCACCACGTCGGCCACCGCGTCCAGCGGCACGTCGCCCTGGTACGGGCAGCCGAACGAGCAGCTGATGGAGCCGCGCAGGCGCAGGCCGTTGTCCTTGGCGGCCTTGGCCACGTCCACGAAGCGGGCGATCGATTCGGCGATGGAGCAGTTGATGTTCTTCTGCGAGAACGCTTCCGAGGCCGAGCCGAAAATCACCACCTCGTCCGCCCTGGCCGCCAGCGCCGCCTCGAAGCCTTGCATATTTGGCGTCAGCGCGGAGTAGATCGTGCCCGGCTTGCGCGCGATGGCGGCCATGACCTCTTTGCTGGTGGCCATTTGCGGCACCCATTTGGGCGACACGAAGGACGCCGCTTCGATGTTGGCGAAACCGGCGCTGGTAAGGCGGTCCACCAGCTCGGTCTTCACCTCGGCGGAGATGGTCTCCTTCTCGTTCTGCAGGCCGTCGCGCGGGCCGACTTCAACGATTTTGACTTGCTTGGGCAGTGCGTTCATTTGAGTCCCTTGTTCAGTATCCATGCTGGCGGTTGATGACGTCGGCCACCGCCTCGCCGCGTTCCATCTGGCGGATCTTGCCGGCGATTTGCTGCACGCTTTCGCGCCGCAGCGTCAGGGCCGAAATATGCGGCGTGATGGTGATGCGCGGCTCCTGCCAGAACGGGTGCTGCACGGGCAACGGCTCGTTGCGGAACACGTCCAGCGTGGCCGCCGCGATATGGCGGGATTTGACCAGCGTCAGCAGGTCCGGCTCGGCCAGGTGTGCGCCGCGGCCGACGTTGATCAGGTAGGCGCCTTGCGGCAGCTTGCACATATTGGTGCGGTTGAGGATGTTGGCGGTGTCCGGCGTCAGCGGCAGCAGGCATACGGCCACGCGCGAGCCACGCAGGAAGGTGTCCAGCCCGTCGGCGTCATGGAAGCACTGCACGCCGTCCATGCTTTTGGCGCTGCGGCTCCAGGCGCGCAGCGGGAAGCCGAACTCCTTCAGCGCCTGCAGTACGCGCGTGCCCAGCATGCCCATGCCCAGCACGCCCACTGAAAAATCTTCGCGGTTGTGTTGCTGCAGCGGCGTCCATTGCCCGGCGCGCGCCTGCGCCTCGTACTCGTCGAAACGGCGGTAGTAGCGCAGCACCGCGTGCGTGACGTATTCGGCCATCTGCACGCCCATGCCCGCGTCGCCCAGGCGCACGATGGGCACGTTGTGCGGCAGCTGGGCGTCGAACTTCAGGATGCCGTCCGCGCCGGCGCCGGTCAGGAATACCGCCTTCACATCGGCCAGCGCCTGCAGCATGGCTTCCGGCGGCGCCCACGTCACCGCGTAGTCGCAGGGCTGCAGCGGCTCGTCTGCTTGCCATACCACCACTTCGGCCTCCGGCAGGTGCCGCGCGAAGTCCTTGATCCAGGGCTCGGTCTGGCCATCCGCCCTGTGCAGCAAAATTCGCATGCCGCTCTCCTTCTCAGGCGGCGGCCTTGAACGCCAGCAGCGGAGCGCCGTCGGCAACCTGGTCGCCCACCGCGTACAGCACGTCTTCGACCAGGCCGTCGTGCGGGGCGGAGATGGTGTGCTCCATCTTCATCGCTTCCATGATGACCAGCGCGTCGCCCTTCTTCACTTGCCTGCCCTTCTCGGCCAGCACCGCCACCACCTTGCCCGGCATCGGCGCGGTCAGGCGGCCGCCATCGGCTTCGGCCTCGCCGGCATGCGCCATCGGATCGTTGTAGGCCAGCGCGTAGTGCGCGCCGCCGGTGAATACGTGGAACACATCCCCGTCGCGGCGCACGCTGCCGTGCCAGGCGGTGTCGCCCAGCTTGATGCTGAAGTCCGTGCCCTGCTGCGACATCAGGCTCAGGCGCTCGGGCTGCGCCTCGGCGCAAGCCGGCAGGTTGAACAGCCAGTCCGCGTCGCGGTAGGTGATCTGCACGTTGTAGGCTTTGGCCGGCAGCGCCGCCGCGTAGTCGTCCGTGAAGGACAGGCCGCGCGTGTAGGCGTTGTTCATGCGCCAGCCCAGCGCCTGTCCCCACGGGTCGGCGGCATTGGCGCCGGACTGCGCGGCCGATGCGTCCTTCTCTGCTTCGATCAGCGCCACGGCGGCCAGCGCCAGCGCGCCTTCGGCTGCCGGCTGGGCGGCCGGGAACAGCGCGTCGTGGTTGCGTTCAATCAGGCCGGTGTCCAGGTCGGCGGTGGCGAAGGCTTCGCCTTCCACCAGGCGTTTCAGGAAGGCGATGTTGGCCGCCAGCCCCACAATCTGGTACTGCGCCAGCGCCTGCGACATGCGGGCCAGCGCCTGCTTGCGGTCCGCGCCCCAGACGATCAGCTTGGCGATCATCGGGTCGTAGAACGGCGAGATGGCGTCGCCCTCGCGCACGCCGGAATCGATGCGCACGCCGGACGGATGGCCCGGAATGCCGCCCAGTTCGAAGTTCACCGCATCGGGCGTGTCCAGGTGGCGCAACGTGCCGATCGAGGGCAGGAAGCCCTTCTCCGGGTTCTCCGCGTAGATGCGCGCTTCGATGGCGTGGCCATGGATGCGCAGCTCGTCCTGCTTCTTCGGCAGCGGCTCGCCTGCGGCCACGCGCAGCTGCCATTCCACCAGGTCGGTGCCGGTGATCATTTCGGTCACCGGGTGCTCCACCTGCAGGCGGGTGTTCATCTCCATGAAGTAGAACGAGCCGTCCTGGTTGGCGATGAACTCCACCGTGCCGGCCCCGACGTAGCCCACCGCCTTGGCGGCGGCCACCGCCGCTTCACCCATGGCGGCGCGGCGTTCGTCCGTCATGTTCGGCGCCGGCGCTTCCTCCAGCACTTTCTGGTGGCGGCGCTGCACCGAGCAGTCGCGCTCGAACAGGTAGATGCAGTTGCCCAGCGTGTCGGCGAACACCTGGATCTCGATGTGGCGCGGGCGCTGCAGGTATTTCTCGGCCAGTACCTTGTCGTCGCCGAAGGAGCTGATCGCTTCGCGCTTGCAGGAGGCCAGCGCCTCCTTGAAGGCGTCCGAATTGTCAACCACGCGCATGCCTTTGCCGCCGCCGCCGGCGGAGGCTTTGAGCAGCACGGGGTAGCCGATGCGGTCGGCTTCCCGGTTCAGGAAATCGGCGTCCTGGTTGTCGCCGTGGTAGCCGGGCACCAGCGGCACGGCGGCCTTTTCCATCAGCGACTTGGCGGCGGACTTGGAGCCCATCGCGCGCATCGCCGAAGCCGGCGGGCCAATGAACACCAGGCCCGCTTCGGCGCACGCGTCAGCGAACTCGGCGTTCTCCGACAGGAAGCCGTAGCCGGGGTGGATCGCCTGCGCGCCGGTGGCCTTGGCCACAGCAATGATCTTGTCGCCGCGCAGATAGCTTTCCTTGGCGGCGGCGGGGCCGATCAGCACCGCTTCGTCGCACACCGCGACGTGCTTGGCATTGGCGTCCGCTTCCGAGTACACGGCAACGGTCTTGATGCCCAGGCGGCGTGCGGTGGCGGCGACGCGGCAGGCGATTTCGCCACGGTTGGCAATCAGGATTTTCTTGAACATGTGGTCTCTCTCTATTCAGCTCGTGGCTTTAGATTTTTTGGTGCGCTTGGCCGGTTACGCTTC
Organism: Massilia sp. NBRC 108631; assembly: GCF_059704565.1. Classification (NCBI taxonomy): domain Bacteria; kingdom Pseudomonadati; phylum Pseudomonadota; class Betaproteobacteria; order Burkholderiales; family Oxalobacteraceae; genus Massilia; species Massilia sp. NBRC 108631. The sequence continues at coordinate 128,547 of NZ_BAAKJE010000066.1, read as the reverse complement.
GCTAACCCGCCCTACGGTGTTCGTGATCCGCTGGCAAAGAAGTTCGTTCAGCAGGCGCAGCTTTCCTTCTGCACCGATTCCAGCGTGTTGGCGCGGGTGGGCAGGCCCAGCTTGGCCAGCAGCGCGCGGTCGTCGTTCGCTTCCGGGTTGTCGGTGGTGAGCAGCTTGTCGCCGTAGAAGATGGAATTGGCGCCGGCCAGGAAGCACATGGCTTGCACCGCTTCGCCCATCTGGCGGCGGCCCGCGGACAGGCGCACGCGCGCCTTAGGCATGGTGATGCGGGCCACGGCGATGGTGCGCACGAACTCGAACGGGTCCAGCGGGTCCATGCCGTGCAGCGGCGTGCCTTCCACCTGTACCAGGTGGTTCACCGGCACCGATTCAGGGTAGGGGTTCAGGTTGGCCAGCTGCGCGATCAGGCCGGCGCGCTGCAGGCGCGTTTCGCCCATGCCGACGATGCCGCCGCAGCAGACCTTCAGGCCGGCGTTGCGCACGTGGCCCAGCGTGTCCAGGCGGTCCTGGTATTCGCGGGTGGAGATCACGTTGTTGTAGAACTCGGGCGCGGTGTCCAGGTTGTGGTTGTAGTAGTCCAGGCCGGCGGCCTTCAGGCGTTCGGCCTGCTGCTCTTCCAGCATGCCCAGCGTGGCGCAGGTTTCCAGGCCCAGCGCCTTCACTTCGCGTACCATTTCCTCGACCTTGTCCATGTCGCGGTCCTTCGGGCTGCGCCATGCTGCGCCCATGCAGAAGCGGGTGGCGCCGTTTTCCTTGGCCTGGCGCGCCGCTTCCAGCACGGTGTCGATGCCGAGGATCTTCTTGGCTTCCACGCCGGTGTCGTAGCGCGCGGCCTGCGGGCAGTAGCTGCAGTCTTCTTCGCAGCCGCCGGTCTTGATCGACAGCAGCGTGGCCAGTTCCACGTCGCCGGCCGGGAAGTTGGCGCGGTGGGTTTCCTGGGCGCGGAACATCAGCTCATTGAACGGCAGCTCGAACAGCGCCATCACGTCGTCCAGCGGCCAGGTGGCCGCTTCCGGCAGTTTGATGGCAGGGCTTGGGCGATGCAGTTCTACGGTCTTTGGTTCTTGCAGGGACATCATGTTTCCTTCACGTTCAGGTATTGTTGCGGCGGGCCGGCCAGTTCGGCAGGCCCGTAAAATTCAGGTGCGCGGCTGCCGCTGCGGCAGTCGGCTGTTCCAGGCGCGGCACGCGTCCCAGCAGCGGCGCCGGGATGCGCTGCGCCAGTGCGGCCACGTTCTCGTCGGCGAAATTCATCTCGGCTTGCAGCTCGTTGGCCACCCAGCCAACCAGGGTCAAGCCGCGCGCGACGATGGCCTCGACCGTCAGCAGCGCGTGGCTGATGCAGCCCAGCCGCAGGCCCACCACCAGGATCACCGGCAGGTCCAGCTGCTGCGCCAGGTCGGCGGTGTCGAAGCTGTCGTTCAGGGGCACGCGGAAGCCGCCCACGCCTTCGACCACCACCGCGTCGGTGGCGGCGGCGATCTCCAGGTAGGCGGCCAGGATGGGCACCGCGTCGATGGCCACGCCTTCCATAGCGGCGGCGATGTGCGGCGCCGCCGGTTCTTTCAGCATGTAGGGCGTGGTCAGCGACTGCAGCATGGTGACGTTGCCGGCGGCGGCCAGCTGGTCGGCGTCGTCGTTGTGCAGCTCGCCGTCGCGCAGCTCGGCGCCCGCCGCCACCGGCTTCATGCCGCAAGCGCGCACGCCCTGCTTCACCAGCGCGTGCAGCAGCGCCGAGGAAGTGAGGGTCTTGCCGATCTCGGTGTCGGTGCCGGTGACGAAGCAGGCGAAACGCGGCGGCAGGCCGGCCATCGCCGGCGCTGGCGATGGGCTGGCCTGCGGCGCAGCCGCCGCAGCAGGCGTGGCCAGGCCAACGGCAAGATCCGTGTCTGGCGCGGCCACGATCACATCCGGTGCGTCGGCGGTGGGCGCGATGGTCGAATTTTCAGGGCGCATGGCTGGTCCTTTCCAATGCGTTCAGTGCTGCGATGAGCTGTTCCACTTCGGCTGCGGTGTGGCCGGCGGCCAGCGTCACGCGCAGCCGCGAAGTGCCTTGCGGGACCGTGGGCGGGCGGATGCCGCCTACCCACAGGCCTTGCGCGTACAGGGCTGCCGCCGCGCGCATGGTTTCCGGGTTCTCGCCGATGATGATGGGCTGCACCGCCGTATCGGACGGCATGTGCTGCCAGCGTTGCAGCTTCAGGCCGGCGCGCAGCTGTTTCACCAGGCTTTGCACGTTGGCGCGGCGCGCGCGGCCTTCGTCGCCGGCGATGATGTCGATGCTGGTGAGCAGCGCGTGCGCCAGCGCGGGCGGCGCGGCGGTGGTGAAGATGTAGGGACGGGCTTTCTGGATCAGTGTTTCGATCACCACTTCATGCGCGGCGACGAATGCGCCGCCCACGCCGGCAGCCTTGCCCAGCGTGCCCATGTAGACCAGGTACGGCGAGCGCAGCTTGAAGTGCTCCAGCGCGCCGCGTCCGTTCTCGCCCAGGGTGCCGAAGCCATGCGCGTCATCCACCACCAGCCAGGCGCCGTGCTGTTCGCACAGCGCCAGCAGTTCCGGCAGCGGCGCCAGGTCGCCGTCCATGCTGAACACGGAATCGGTGACCACGATCTTGTTGGCGGCCGTGCTGGCGGCCAGCAGGCCGGCCAGCGCCGCCACGTCCGCGTGGCCGTACACCTTGATGGCGGTGCGCGACAGGCGCGCGCCGTCGATCAGCGAGGCGTGGTTCAGCGATTCGGAAAAGAACTCGGTGTCCTTGTCGCCTGCGGCCAGGCCGGTCAGCACGCCCAGGTTGGCCATGTAGCCGGTGCAGAAGTACAAGGCGCGCGGCGATTCGATATACGGGCCGACGAATTCGGCCAGGCGTTCTTCCAGCTGCGCGTGGGCGCGGCTATGGCCGCTGATCAGGTGCGAGGCGCCGCTGCCGGCGCCGTACAGCGACACGCCTTCCTGCAGTGCGGCCATCACGCGCGGGTGGCTGGCCAGGCTCAGGTAGTCGTTGCTGCTGAAGCACAGCAGTTCGCGGCCGTCCACCGTCAGGCGCGGGCCGGTGGCCGAATCGACGGTGCGGCGCTTGCGTATCAGGCTGCGCTCTTCCAGCACGTTGAGCTGGGATTGGAGATTGTTCAGCAGTTCCATCATGCCTCCGCTCCGGCCAGCGTTGCTTCGAACACGGACAGCGTGCGCGCGGCCAGGCCGTCGATTTCCCCGTCGTCGAGGATGTAGGGCGGCATCAGGTAAATGGTGGGACCGATGGGGCGCAGCAGCAGTTCCTGGCGCGTGGCTTCGGCGAAGTAGCGGCGCGAGAAGGTGGGGCCGGCGTCGATGGCGTCGAAGGCCCAGATCATGCCCTGCTTGCGGGCGTTCTTGATGCGGGCGTGGTTCGCCAGCGGTTCCAGCGCTTTCGTCAGGCGCGCGGCGCGCAGCTTGTTCGCTTCCAGCACGTTGTCCTGCTCGAAGATGTCCAGCGTGGCCAGCGCGGCGCGGCAGGCCAGCGGGTTGCCGGTGTAGGAGTGCGAGTGCAGGAAGCCGCGCGTCACGTCGGCGCTGTAGAAGGCCTGGTAGATCTCGTCGCGCGACAGCACCAGCGACAGGGGCAGGTAGCCGCCGCTGATGCCTTTCGACAGGCACAGGAAGTCCGGCCAGATGCCGGCCTGTTCGCAGGCGAAGAAGGTGCCGGTGCGGCCGCAGCCGACGGCGATTTCGTCCAGGATCAGGTGCACGGAATGCTGGTCGCACAGCGCGCGCACCAGCTGCAGGTAGATCGGGTCGTGCATCGCCATGCCGGTGGCGCATTGCACCAGCGGCTCGATGATGATGGCGGCGATTTTGTCGCCGCGTTCATTGAACAGGCGCTCGACGTCGGCGGCGGCGCGGCGGGCGACATCCTGTGCCGTCTCGCCTTCGGCAGCCTGGCGCGCGTCCGGCGACATCACCGTCTGGGTGGCGCGCAGCAGCGGGCCGTAGGCGTCCTTGAACAGCGCCACGTCGGTCACGGCCAGCGCGCCGATGGTCTCGCCGTGGTAGCTGCCCTTGAGGCAGACGAATTCCTGTTTCCCGGACCGGCCCTTGTTGCGCCAGGAGTGGAAGCTCATCTTCAAAGCGATTTCGACGGCGGAGGCGCCGTCCGATGCGTAGAACGCGTGGCCGAGCTTGTGGCCCGTCAAAGCGGCCAGCCGCTCGGACAGCTCGATCACCGGCTCGTGCGTGAAGCCGGCCAGCATGGCGTGCTCCAGCGTGTCCAGCTGCTCCTTCAGCGCGGCGTTGATGCGCGGGTTGGCGTGGCCGAACAGGTTCACCCACCAGGAGCTGATCGCGTCCAGGTAGCGGCGGCCTTCATGGTCGTACAGCCATGCGCCACGGCCGTGCTTGACCGGGATCAGCGGCACAGTCTCATGGTGCTGCATCTGGGTGCACGGATGCCATACACTGCGCAGGCTGCGTGCTACCCAATCACTTTGTAAATTCGATTCCAAACATACTCCATTAGTTTAGCCATGCCGGCTTGCGCTTCTCCAGGAAGGAAGCGACGCCTTCGCGGCCCTGCTCCGAGGCGCGGATATGCGCGATGCGCAGCGCCGTGTCGGCCAGCAGCGCGTCGGTCACCGGCTGCCCGGTCACCTCGCGCACCAGCGTCTTGGCTTCCTTCACCGCGTTCGGGCTGTTGCCCAGCAGCGCCTTGACGATCTCCGCGACTTTCGCGTCGATCGCCTCCGCCGGCACCACCTCGTGGGCGAAACCGATACGGTAGGCTTCCGCCGCGCCAAAGCGCTCGGCGCTCAGGAAATAACGGCGCGCAGCCTGCTCGCCCATGGCTTTGATCACATAAGGTGAAATGGTGGCCGGGATCAGTCCCAGCTTCACTTCGCTCAGGCAGAAATTGGCCACATCGGCCGCCACCACCACGTCGCATGCGGCCACCAGGCCCATGCCGCCCGCGTAGCAGTCGCCGTGCACCTTGGCCACCACGGGCTTCGGGCACAGGTAGATGGTGCGCAGCATTTGCGCCAGCTGCATGGCGTCTGCATTGTTCTCGGCGTGCGTGTAGCCCGCCATTGCTTTCATCCAGTTCAAATCGCCGCCGGCGCAGAAGGCGGCGCCATTGGCGGCCAGCACAACCGCGTGTACCAGCTCGTTGCGGCCCAGCTCATCGAAAGCCAGCGCCAGTTCGTTGATGGTCTTCTCGTTGAACGCGTTGCGCACGTCCGGGCGGTTCAGCGTCACCGTCGCCAGTTTACCCGCGATTGTCACTTCCAGGGTTTCGTAAGTCATATATGTCCCCCTTACATGCGGAATACGCCGAACTTGGTGTCCGGGATTTCCGCGTTCAGTGCCGCCGACAGGCCCAGGCCCAGCACCATGCGCGTGTCGGCCGGGTCGATCACGCCGTCGTCCCACAGGCGCGCGGTGGCGTAGTAAGGGTGGCCCTGGTGCTCGTACTGGTCCTTGATCGGCTGCTTGAACGCCGCTTCCTCGTCGGCGCTCCACTGGCCGCCCTTGGCTTCGATGCCGTCGCGCTTGACGGTGGCCAGCACCGAGGCGGCCTGGTCGCCGCCCATCACCGAGATGCGCGCGTTCGGCCACATCCACATGAAGCGCGGCGAGTAGGCGCGGCCGCACATGCCGTAATTGCCTGCCCCGAAGCTGCCGCCGATGATGACGGTAAACTTCGGCACGGCGGCGGTGGCGACAGCCGTCACCATCTTGGCGCCGTTGCGGGCGATGCCTTCGTTCTCGTACTTGCGGCCCACCATGAAGCCGGTGATATTCTGCAGGAACACCAGCGGGATCTTGCGCTGTGCGCACAGCTCGATGAAGTGCGCGCCCTTCAGCGCGGACTCGGAGAACAGGATGCCGTTATTGGCGATGATGCCGACCTTCATGCCGTAGATGTGGGCGAAGCCGCACACCAGCGTGGCGCCGTAGCGCGCCTTGAACTCGTCGAAATCGCTGCCGTCGACGATGCGCGCGATCACTTCGCGGATGTCGAACGGCTTGCGGGTATCGACCGGGATCACGCCGTACAGTTCCTGGGTCGGGTATTTCGGTTCCACCGATTCGCGCAAGGCCATCTGCTGCGGCTTGGTGCGGTTCAGGTTGGAGACGATGGTGCGCGCCAGCGACAGCGCATGCAGGTCGTTTTGCGCCAGGTGGTCGGCCACGCCGGACAGGCGCGTGTGCACGTCGCCGCCGCCCAGGTCTTCCGCCGTCACGACCTCGCCGGTGGCCGCCTTCACCAGCGGCGGGCCGCCCAGGAAGATGGTGCCCTGTTCCTTGACGATGATGGACTCGTCGCTCATGGCAGGCACGTAGGCGCCGCCGGCGGTGCAGGAACCCATCACCACCGCGATCTGCGGGATGCCCTTGGCCGACATATTGGCCTGATTGTAGAAGATGCGGCCGAAATGGTCGCGGTCCGGAAACACCTCGTCCTGGTTGGGCAGGTTGGCGCCGCCCGAGTCCACCAGGTAGATGCATGGCAGGTTGTTCTGGTCGGCGATTTCCTGCGCACGCAGGTGCTTCTTCACCGTCACCGGGTAGTAGGTGCCGCCCTTGACGGTGGCGTCGTTGCAGACGATGACGCACTCCTGGCCGGACACGCGGCCGATGCCGGTGATGATGCCGGCGGCCGGCGCCGCGTCCACGCCCTTGGCGTCCTGGTACATGCCGTAGGCGGCCATTTGCGAGAATTCGAGGAAGGGCGTGCCCGGATCGAGCAGCATCTGCACCCGGTCGCGCGGCAGCAGCTTGCCGCGCGCAACGTGCTTGGCGCTGGCAGCCTCGCCCCCGCCCTGGGCGATCTTGGCCACCTTGTCGCGCAAATCATCGACCAGGGCTTGCATGGCGGACGCGTTGGACTTGAAGTCTTCGCTGCGCGGATTGAGTTTGCTTTCGATGTGCGGCATTCGGGTTCCTCTTGTTCTGGTCGCGCTGTCTCCGGCGCGTGCTGTCTATTCGGGGAAAGTACCGTCTACGTAAAACCAGCGCAGGCCCTCGGGGGAGGGTTCGCGCAGAAAGCGGCTGACTTCGTGCAGGCGCTGGCCGCGTCCGTTGACGCGAAAGCGTGCCACAAATTCAACAAAATCCTCGTTTTCTGCCTGATTTGCTTTACGTTGACGTAAACGTAAAGCAGATTTTACCTCAAGTCCCAGCCATTGCAATTTTTCATCGCTGCTGATGATGGGGTCCTGCGGGCGGGTACTGGCGTGCCAGGTGGCTTGCAGGTAGGGTTCGATGCCCAGGCTGTAGGCACTGTAGCGCGAGCGCATCAGTGCCTCCGCCGTGGGCGGCAGGGCCGCGCCCTCTATATAAGGGCCGCAGCAGGCGGCGAACGACGGCCCGCCGCATGGGCAGGCCGCTGGGGATTTGGACTTGGACATCCCGCAATTATCCGCCATAACGGGGTGGCCCGCCTTAAGGCGGTGCGCTTTCGTCGCGGTTCAGTATGGCGATACAGGCCGTATCGGCGTAGCTATGGTTGCGTTTTTGGCCAGACAGTTCGCGCACGATGCCGAACTCATCCGCTGGCGTTGCGGGCTGGTCAGGCGGCCAGCGTCAGGCCGTCGAGGGCGAAGGGGGTGGATTTACCGCGCATCAGGTCGGCCAGCAGGGCGGCCGTGCCGCAGGCGAAGGTGAAGCCGAGCGGGCCGTGGCCCACGTTGAGCCATAAGTTCGGATAGCGCGTGGCGCCGATGATGGGCGAGCTGTTCGGCGTGGCGGGACGCAGGCCGGCCCAGGCTTCGGCGCGGCTGTAGTCGGCCGCCGTCGGCATGGCCGCGCGCGCCAGGCGCTTCAGGCCGGCCACGCGGTCCGCGTCCAGGCTGGTGTCCTCGCCCACCATGTCCACCATGGCGGCGATGCGCAGGCTGTCGCCGATGCGCGCATACAGCACCTTGCGCTCGAAGTCGGTCACGCTGATTTCCGGTGCGCAGTCCTCGGCCCGGATCGGCGCGGTCAGGCTGTAGCCCTTCAGCGGGTAGATCGGCAGGTAGATGCCGGCGCTGGCGGCCAGGTCGCGGCTCTGGATGCCGGCGGCCAGCACGAACTGGTCGGCCTGGATCCAGCCCTCGCTGGTGTCGATCGCGGCGATGCGGCCGTGTTCGGCGAAGATGCCGCGCGCCTCGGCGTGGATCACGCCCTGGAAGCGCGGATGGGCGCGCAGGCGCTGCTCCAGCGCCAGGCAGAACGCGTGGCAGTCGGCCACCGCCTCGCCCTTGTTGTAGATGCCGCCCGCCAGCTGCGGGCTCAGTTCGGCCAGCGCCGGCTCCATGCGCGCGGTGTCGGCCGCCGACAGCACCTGGCGGTTGCCTTCGGCGTCGGGACGCGCCACGGCGGCGTCGAAGATCTTCCGGGAGCGGTACACCACCAGCTTGCCGGCGTCGCGCCATTCGAATTCGGACAGCGGCAGCACCAGTTCCAGCTGCGCCATGGCGTTGCGGCTCAGTTCGCCCAGTTCCAGCAGCTTGGCGGTGGTGCGGTGGTTGCTGGCGGCGTTGCAGTTGGCCAGGAAGCTGGCCAGCCAGCGCCACTGGCGCAGGTCCGCCTCGGGACGGAAACGCAGCGGGCCGTCCTGCTGCAACAGCCATTGCACGGCTTTCAGCGGCACGCCGGCGTCCGCCAGCGGCGCCACGTAGCGATAGCTGAGCTGGCCGCCGTTGCGGTAGCTCGAGGCGCTGCCGACGATGGGCGCGCGCTCCAGCAGCGTGACGCGATAGCCGGCCTCCAGCAGCCACCAGGCGGATGCCAGACCCACCACGCCGCCGCCGATGACCACTACCTGCTGTGCGTCTTGCTGTGTAACCTGATGCATCTGGAGAGCCGTTTATTGAAGATGGTTCAGAGTGTGGCGGCAGGCCCCGCTTCTTTCCAATGAATCGTCATGCGCAGGCCATAACCTTGGGTGATGTGTAAAGCCAGGCGCTACTCAGCCCGGCGCAGCACGGCGCGCCGGTACAGCGCCGTCAGGATCAGCTCCTCGGACCGCACCAGCGCCGAGTACTGGCCCGGATACTGGTCCGGATCGGCGCCGAAGCCGCCGATCAGCGAGACCAGGCCGTTGCGCCCGGCCAGGTCGAGCGCGAAGGTGGACACCAGGCCGTAGGCCTCGCCCAGGTGGCCCACGGCGCTGAAGCCGCCGCCCTGCACCAGGCGGTTGCCGCTGCCGGGCGCGTCGGCGAAGCGCTGCGTGCCCAGGCCCCAGCTGTGGTACAGGCCGCGCAGCGTATCGCCGTTGCTGCCATTGTTTGTCCATTGTTCGCTGAACATCAACTTGATCGTGTCCGGTTTCAGGATCTGCTTGCCCTCGTGCTTGCCGTGGTTGATCAGCATCAGCATGACTTTGCCCATGTCCGGCGCCGAGATGCGCATGCCGCCGGTCGGGCTGAACAAGGTGCCGTTGCTGCCGACGGCGTAGCCGTCGATGCCGGCCGGGGGAGCCGGCGGCGCTACGCCGTAGTTGTCGACCTGCGCGATCCACGGGCCGGCCGGGTCCCAGATCTCGGTGTCCGTGCTGCGCTTGCGGTACAGCGTGGCCGTGTCCGCCACTTCGGCCGGCGAGAATTCGGCGGTGTTGTAGCCGCCGCGCAAGCCCATCGGCGCCAGCAGCAATCGCTTCATCAGGCGGTCGAAGCGTTCGCCGCTCACGCGCTCCATGATGGTGCCGATCACACCCCAGTTCAGGTTGCAGTAAGTGAAATAGGCGCCGGGGGCGGCGTCGCCTGGCGCGGCCGCCTGTTGTGCCCACATGGCGCCGCTGCCGTATTTGCCGCCGCCGGGCAGCAGCACGTCGCTCAGCCTGGTGTCCGTGCCCCAGGAGTAGCCGGCGTCGTCGCGCAGCGAGGAGGTGTGGGTCAGCAAGTGGCGCAGCGTGATGGCGCGGTCCGGATAGTGCGGGTTGCGCAGCGGGAAGCCCAGGTAGGCGCTGACGTCGGCGTCCAGTTGCAGACGTCCTTCCTCCACCAGCTTCATCAGGCCGAAGGTGGTCATCATCTTCGAAATGGAGGCGATGCGGAACATGGTGGCCGGCGTGACGGGCGCGGTGGCGTTGACCTTGCCGCTGCCGGCGGTGTCGATGCGGCGCAAGCCAAACTGTTGCTGGTAAGCCACCTTACCGTCGCGGATGGCCAGCACGGACAAGCCGCTCAGCGGATGCTGCGCGTCGTTGACGACGGCGGCCAGTTCGCGGTCCAGCAGGGCGGCGGCGGCCGTGGGCGGCGCCGGGACCGCGCCAGCCGCTGCCGGGCCCGCCGCCACGGCCTGCATCAGCCCGCCGCCCATCAAGGCCCATCCCAGCAGTGCGCGCATGCCCATTTTCATGGCCTGATCCCCTTCGTGTTGTTGTTGGAATGAGCATACGGGGCGCTTTGGGCCGCGCCTAATGAAATCGTTTCATCCGCGCATAACTTGGCGCTATGCGATGCCAGTATATTTTCATGCAACCAAAAATGAGCGCAAATTGGCCATCGCTATTACACTAGACGCCTTAGGAGATACCGTATGAGCCAGACCAGCGTTGAATTTCAAGCCGATGCAAAAGACAATTCGCCGCTGTACATGCAAATTGCACGCAAGTTGAGTGACGATGTGCGCAATGGACGCTACCAGGTCGACCAGGCGCTGCCGTCCGAGCGCACCTTGTCCGAATTGTTGAACGTATCGCGCGTTACCGCCCGCAAGGCTATCGACCAGCTGGTGGAGCAAGGCCTCGTAGTGCGCCGCCGGGGTTCCGGCAACTATATCGCCCCGCGCATCGAACAGCCGCTGTCCAATCTCACCAGTTTTTCAGAGCAGCTGCAGCAGCGCGGCTACAAGCCCGGCTCGCGCTGGCTGAAGCGCGCCATCGTCAGCGCCAGCGCGGACGAACAGATGAGCCTGGCCCTCTCGCCCAACAGCAAGGTGGCGCGCCTGGAGCGCCTGCGCCTGGCGGACGACGTGGTAATGGCCTATGAGGTCAGCGTGCTGCCGCAAAGCGTGGTGCCGCGTCCGGAAGCGATCGGCGATTCGCTGTATGAATTCCTGGACGCGTCCGGCAAGGCGCCGTCGCGCGCGCTGCAGCACATCCGCGCCATGAATGCCTCCGGAGAACTGGCGCGCCAGCTGGACGTGCCGGAAGGCCAGGCCGTACTCTTCATCACCCGCATCGCCTACCTGGAATCCGGCGAAGCGGTGGAGCTGACTCATTCCTATTGCCGCAGCGACCATTACGACTTCGTCGCCGAAATGCGGCGGGCGCCGGGATGAGCGGCTTAGCCGCCGTATAACTTTTACGCATGCCCGCGCATCGAGCTTTCATGGGCGGGGCGTCAGCGTAGGTGTTGTTTTGGTATTACACTGGTCTCATCGTATCACCACTGACAGATGACGATGTTAAAAACCGAAACACCTAGCCAGCAGCACGCGCAGCTGGACCAATACCTGGACATCGAGCTGGTGTCCGCCTTCATCGACGACCAGTACAACGCCGTGCGCGCCGTGCAGGCGGCCGCGCCGCGCATTGCCGCCGCCGTTGCCGCCGCCGTGCCGCGCATGCAGGCCGGCGGACGCCTGATCTACGCCGGCGCCGGCACGTCCGGCCGGCTCGGCGTGCTCGACAGCGTGGAACTCAACCCCACCTTCTCCTGGCCCAACGAACGCGCGCTGGCCCTGCTGGCCGGCGGCAACGGCGCCATGTTCCAGGCCGTGGAAGGCGCCGAGGACGACCGCGCACAGGGCGCCGCCGACCTGCTGGCGCTGGCGCCCGGCCCCAACGACGTGGTCTTCCTGCTGGCGGCCTCGGGCGGCACGCCCTATGTGCTGGGCGCGCTGCACGCGGCGCGCCAGGCCGGCGCACTGACCGTGGGCCTGGCCAACAACGCCGACGCCCCGGTGGCGCTGGAAGCGGAAATCGGCATCACGCTGGACACCGGCGAGGAAGTCATCTCCGGCAGTACGCGCCTGAAAGCGGGTACGTCGCAGAAGATCGCGCTGAACACCATTTCCAGCGCGCTGATGGTGCGTTTGCACAAGGTGTACGGCAACCTGATGGTAGACTTGAAGCCCACCAACGCCAAGCTGGTGCAGCGCTCCGTGCGCCTGACCATGCACGCCACCGGCGTGGAGGAAGCCGCCGCCCGCGCCACGCTGGAGCAGTGCAACTTCCACGTCAAGGTCGCCATCGTCGCGCTGCTCAACCAGCAGACCGTGGCCCAGGCGCGCGCCGCGCTGGAAACGGCGCACGGCAGTGTGAGGGCGGCACTGGCAGGATAAAGACATCGATAAAGGACGGAATGAAAGACGCGCATCAACGTAGCCCCTGGTGGTGGATCCCCAGTTTGTACTTCGGCCAGGGCATTCCGTATGTCGTAGTGATGACGCTGTCGGTGGCGATGTACAAGAACACCGGCATTTCCAATACCGACATCGCGCTCTACACCGGCTGGCTGTACCTGCCCTGGGTGATCAAGCCGCTGTGGTCGCCCGTGGTGGAACTGCTGGGCACCAAGCGCATGTGGATCGTGGCGCTGCAGCTGGTGATCGGCGCCGCGCTGGCCATGGTGGCGTTTACCATGCACCTGCCGGATTTCTTCCGCGCCAGCCTGGCGGTGCTGTGGCTGATGGCCTTCAGTTCCGCCACGCACGACATTGCCGCCGACGGCTTCTACATGCTGGGCCTGCGCCAGCAGCAGCAGGCTGCGTTTGTCGGCGTGCGCTCCACCTTCTACCGGCTGGCCATGATCGCCGGCCAGGGCGGCCTGCTGTACCTGGCCGGCCAGCTCACCGACCAGCTGGGCGACCCGCACGTGGCCTGGTCCATCGTGCTGTTCATCCTGGCGGCGCTGTTCGGCGTGTTGTTCGTCTACCATTTCTTCATGCTGCCCAAGCCCGCTGCCGACGTGCGCGCAGCGGCCGGCGGCGACCTGTTCCGCGAGTTTTTCGCCACCTTCGCCTCCTTCTTCCGCAAGGAAGGCATCCTGGTCACGCTGGGTTTCCTGCTGCTGTTCCGCCTCGGCGAAGCGCAGCTGCTGAAGCTGGCCGTGCCCTTCCTGCTCGATCCGGCCGCCAAGGGCGGCCTGGGGCTGAGCAACCAGGAAGTGGGCCTGGTGTACGGCACCATCGGCATCATCGCGCTGACGCTGGGCGGCCTGGCGGGCGGCGTGGTGATTTCGCGGTTCGGCCTGAAGCGCTGCCTGTGGCCGATGGCGTTCGCGGTGCACGTGCCGGACCTGGTGTTCGTCTACCTGTCCAGCGCGCTGCCCGAGAACATTTACCTGATTTCCGCGCTGATGGCGGCCGAGCAGTTCGGCTACGGGTTCGGATTTACGTCCTACATGCTGTACATGATCATGGTGGCGGACGGCCCGCACAAGACCGCGCACTACGCCATCTGCACCGGTTTCATGGCGCTGGGCATGATGCTGCCGCAAATGGCCAGCGGCTGGATCCAGCAGATGCTGGGCTACCAGCACTTCTTCCTGTGGGTGTGCCTGGCGACCATACCGGGCTTCATCATGACCGCACTGGTGAAGGTGGACCCGGCGTTCGGCCGGGAATGAGGCAGGTACAATACGGCCGCTTCAATTGAATCGAGGATACGGATTTGGCTTTTGACCCGAAAAAGCGGCGCACCCTGGCCGCCGCCGCTACTACCGCCACCGCCGCCGCAGTGGCGGCTCTGCTGGGCGCCTGCAGCAGCACGCCGCTCACGCCCGCAGCGGGCGGCGGCCCGGTGATGCCGTCGGCGCCCGGCGCCGGCCCAGCGGCAGGAACGGGCGCCGGGCCCGGCCAGGTTCCGCCGCCCAGCCTGACCGGGCCGGTGCCGCCGCCCGCGCCGCGCGAATTCCGCGCCGCCTGGGTTTCCACCGTGGCCAATATCGACTGGCCGAGCCGCGCCGGCTTGCCGGTGGCGAAGCAGCAAGCGGAAGCCATCGCCATCCTGGAGCGCGCCAAGGCGCTCAACCTGAACGCCATCGTGCTGCAGGTGCGCCCCAGCGCGGACGCGATCTACCCGTCCGAGCTCGAGCCGTGGACCGAGTACCTGACCGGCCAGCAAGGCAAGGCGCCGTCGCCGATGTACGATCCGCTGAAATTCTGGATCGACCAGGCCCATGCGCGCGGCCTGGAGCTGCACGCCTGGTTCAATCCATACCGCGCGCGCCACGCCACGGCCAAGTCGCCCAACTCGCGCGACCATATTTCCGCCACCAAGCCGCAGACGGTCAAGACCTACGGCCGCTACCAGTGGATGGACCCGGGCGAGGCCGAAGCGTCGAAGCACACGCTGGACGTGATCCTGGACGTGGTGAAGCGCTACGACATCGACGGCGTGCACATCGACGACTATTTCTATCCCTACCCGATCGAAGCGCCCGGCGCCGCAGGCGAAGCGGCCGCGCTGGAAGCCGGCAACGGCGCCGCCAACGCCGCGCCGCGGCCGGAACTGGAGTTCCCCGACCAGCCAGCCTGGCAGCGGTACCAGGCCGGCGGCGGCCAGCTGGACCGCGCATCGTGGCGCCGCCAGAATGTGAACCAGCTGATCGAAGCAATGTACACCGGCATCCACCGCGAAAAATCGTGGGTACGCTTCGGCATCAGCCCGTTCGGCATCGGACGCCCGGACCGCCGTCCGCCCGGCATCCTCGGTTTCAGCCAGTACGACAAGCTGTACGCCGACGCCGAGCTGTGGCTGAAAAACGGCTGGCTGGACTACCTGGCGCCGCAGCTGTACTGGGCCATTACGCCGCCGCCGCAGGCGTTCGACGTGCTGCTGGACTACTGGCTGCGCGAAAACACGCGTGGCCGCCACGTGTGGCCGGGGCTGTACACCAGCCGCATCGACAGCACCGGGAAGTCCTTCGAGCCGGAAGAGATCGTCAAGCAGATCGGCGTCACGCGCAGCCGCGCCGGACGGGGTGTAAACAGCATCGGCCATGTGCACTTCAGCATTGCCGCGCTGATGCAGAACCGCAAGGGCATCAGCGACCAGCTCAAATCGATCAGCTACCAGAGCGCCGCGCTGATCCCGGCCACGCCATGGCTGGGTTCGGAAGCGCCGGGCGCGCCGAAAGTGGGCGCGCGGCGCGGCTCGGCCGGGCTGGACCTGAAACTGAGCGCGGGCAAGGGCGCCACCCAGTACGCCATCTGGGCCCGCTACGGCGAGGAATGGCGCTTCACCACCGCCCCGGCCGGACGCGGCGACGTTACGCTGGCCGACGAGGCGGGCGTGCCGGCCCGCGCCGTGGTGGTCAGCGTGGTGGACCGCCTCGGCAACGAGAGCGAACGGGTGTCCGTGCAATCCCCCGCGCCGCCCGCGGCGCAGCCCACGGCGCAGCTATAACCTTTGGGCATGGCGTGCGGCCAAGGTTTCATTCAATCCCGGCCGCATTTCAATTTACACTCTGGCACTATGGCTAAATCTGACACGGATACCGCGCTGGGCCTGGGCATCGATGCCGGCGGCACGCAGACGCGCTGGGCACTGGCCGACGCGGCCGGCGCCATCGTGGCCGAAGGCAGCGTGGCGGGCTTGTCGGCTTTACAGATGGGCAACGCGGCGGGTCGCGGCACGGTGCGCGCCACCTTCGCCGCCCTGGCGCAGGACGTGCTGGCCAGCGGCTGTCCGCAGCGCGTGTGCGCCGGGCTGACCGGCTTCGGCGGCGACAGCGAACTGCTGGTCGAATGGCTGGCCGAACTGCTGGGAATCGACCCGGACACCGTCATCGTTTCCAACGACATTGAAATCGCCTACCTGGACAGCTTCCAGCCGGGCGAAGGCTACCTGGTGTACGCCGGCACCGGCTCCATCGCCGCCTTCATCGACGCCCACGGCGTGTTCCACCGCGCCGGCGGCCGCGGCGTGACCCTGGACGACGGCGGCGGCGGTTTCTGGATTGCGCGCGAGGCGCTGCGCCGCATCTGGCGCCGCGAGGACGAGGAACCGGGCGCCTGGGAAGATTCGGCCATGGCGCGCAGCGTGTTCGACTATGTCGGCGGCAGCGACTGGGCATTTTCGCGCCAGTTCATCTACGGCCGCGAACGCGGCGAAGTGGGCAAGCTGGCGCTGGCGGTCGCCGCCAGCGCCGAACACGACCAGGCCGCCCGCTTGATCCTGCAGCAAGCCGGGCGCGAACTGGCGCGGCTGGCCACGGCGCTGGTCTCGCGCTTCGGCGTGCGGCCGGTGGTGCTGGCGGGCCGCGCCGCCGAATTGCACCCGCTGATCGCGGAAACCATGCGCGCCACCTTGCCGCCCGAAGTGCCGCTGCGGCGCAAGACCGCCCAGCCCCATTACGCCGCCGCCCGCATGGCCGCGCAACCCCAACACTAGCCGTACACCACCGCAACCTCTGGAGACCGTTTTGAAAAAAATCCTGCTTATCATCCTGGCCGCCGTGCTGGCCGGTTGCGCCACGCCGCCGCCACGCCTGGACAACAGCCTCAGCGCGCGCAGCCAGAGCAGCCGCGTGAAATTCATCATCATCCACTACACGGTGGCCGACCTGCCGCGCTCGATCAAGATCCTCACCGAGCAGGAAGTGAGCAGTCACTATCTGCTGACCGACGAAGCCGAGCCGAAGTTCTACACGCTGGTGGACGAGGCGCGCATGTCCAACCATGCCGGCGTGAGCAGCTGGAAGACGTACAGCAACCTCAACCCCATGTCGATCGGCATCGAGATCGTCAACTCGGGCTTCAAGGAAACACCGCAAGGCCGCGTCTGGTATCCCTTCCCGCAGTCGCAGATGGACCAGCTGATCCCGCTGCTCAAGCAGATCGTTGCCCGCCACAATATTCCGCCGCAGAACATTCTTGGCCACAGCGACATCGCCCCGCAGCGCAAGCAGGACCCGGGCCCCTTGTTCCCGTGGCAGCAGCTGGCCGCAGCCGGCCTGATCACCTGGCCGGACGCCGCCCAGGTGGCGGCCCAGCGCGCCGTGTTTGAAACCCAGCTGCCGGACGTGGCCTGGTTCCAGAAGCGCCTGGCCCAGCATGGCTACGCCGTGCCGCAAACGGGCGTGCTGGACGAAGCGACGCGCAACGTGATGTTCGCGTTCCAGTCGAAATATCGCCCGGCCCGTTTTGACGGCAACCCGGATGCCGAATCGGCCGCCATCCTGCAAGTGCTGGCGCCGACGCCCAAGAACGAGATCATCCATCCTGCCGTGCCGATGCTGCCGGGCGCGCCGGCCGCCCTGCCTGCGGCGCCGGCAACACCGGTGGCCGCGCCCGTGGCGCCGGTCCAGCCGCCCCAGCCAACCGAAACCCACTAAGCGCCATGGCATTGCGCCGCATCCTGCTTTCCCCTATCCTGCACGGATTCCGCAGGGACGGCTCTGCGGCGCTGGATCGAGGATAGAGCAATGCGGCTGCGCCATATAGAAGTGTTCCACGCCATCATGCAGGTCGGCACCATCAGCGGCGCCGCCCAGGTGCTGCACATCTCGCAGCCGGCCGTCACCAAGGTCCTGCAGCACTGCGAACTGCAGCTGGGCATGCCGCTGTTTGAGCGCGTGCGCGGCAAGCTGTATCCCAAGCCCGAAGCGCACCGCCTGTTCGCCGAAACCGAAAAACTGAACCGCGACCTGCAGGGCATCCGCCGCCTGGCCGCCAGCCTCAAGGGCCGCGCGCTGGAAACCATCCGCCTGGTGTCCACGCCCACGGTGGCCATCAGCGTGCTGCCGCAGGCCGTCACCGCCTGGCGCAAGGAATTCCCCGGCGCGCGCTGCGAGCTGGCCACCCACCACACCAGTGAAATCGTCAACACCCTGCGCCTGGGCGAAGCGGACCTGGCCCTGTCGCTGCAGGACCCGCGCCACCCCGGCATCGTCGCCGAGCCGCTGGCGCAAGGCGTGATGACCGTGATCGCCCCCGCCGGCACCTGGAACGCCGCCGACAGCGCCATGCCGCTGGCCGCGCCGGGCCTGGCGGGCGAACTGATCGGCCACGCCGACAACGACCCGCTGGGTGAAATGGTGGTGGCCGCGTGCGAAGCGCAAGGCCTGCATCCCGTATTCCACACCGTGGTGCAGACTTACCAGATCGCCCGTTCGCTGGTGGAAGCGGGCGGCGGCATGGCCGTGGTCGACCCGTTCACGGCCGCGTCCGCCTCCAGCGCGCTGGTGCAGCGCCGCCCATGGGCGCCGGCCATCCCCGTGCAACTGTATCTGCTGACGGCCGGCCACGCGCCGCTGTCGCACGGCGCGCGCCAACTGGCCGGCTGCATCGCCGCCGCCGCGCGCGCCTGCCTGGAAAAGAAAGCGTAGCAATGAACACCATCCGCAACGAAGATGTGCCGTCCAGCCCGGACTACCGGCATCTGAGCAGCATCGCCGGCATCGCCATCGAGTTGCGCTACGCCACGCCGGACAACTTCGTCGGCCGCGACCTGTACTCCCCGCACGACTGCGCCTGGCTGCACCGCGACGCGGCCGCCGCGCTGGAACAAGCCGTGGCGTGGCTGGCCCAACGCCGTCCCGGCAGCAAGCTGCTGGTGCTGGATGCGCTGCGGCCGCAGCGCGTGCAGGAGCAGCTGTGGGCCGCGCTGCAGGGCACCGAGCTGCTCGGCTACCTGGCCGAACCCACGCGCGGTTCCATCCACTCCTTCGGCATGGCGGTCGACCTCACCATCGTGGATGAACAGGGCCGCGAGCTCGACATGGGCACCGGCTTCGACGACCTGTCCGAGCTGTCCCACCCTGCGCTGGAGCAGCAAATGCTGGCCAAAGGCGCCATCTCGGTCGAACAGATCGCCAACCGCGAACTGCTGCGCGGCGCCATGTTCCAGGCCGGCTTCGTCGGCATCAACAGCGAATGGTGGCACTTCGACTGCGGCGACCGCGTGCAGGTGCGCGCCACGTTCACGCGCGTGCTGTAGCGCGCTTGTCCTCGGCCGCATCCACGTATTCCACGAACGCCGTCACCGCTTTGCCGTAGCGTTCCGCCTCCCCCGCTTCCAGGGTGACTTCTCCACAAGCATTGCAGAACTCGCCCGTCACGTCGGGAATGGTGGCGGTTTGCCCGTGATAGTTGTAGTGCAGGTTTCTCGTATCGCGGACCAGTCCAGGTCCGCCGCAAACCGGGCATTTCATGGTGGTCTCCTTGAAGGTGTGAGATAGCTTGAAGGTAGCCCACTTGCCGGTCCGTGGCAAGCACGCGCGTGTCGAAAAACTTTACAGGCCGCAGCCGGCGGACGCTAGCCGCACGCATAAGCTATTGATTTGAAAGTAAGTTGTTGTGTGGGAATATTTATTGCTTAATGATATGTTCTATTAATAAAGAGCAACTCATGAAATTGAAGACCTTTATCGCGGCAGCAGCCCTGCTGGCCGCCGGCACCGCCCAAGCCAACCTGATCAAGAACGGTACTTTCGAGAACGGCGCCACCTCCAACTGGAACCGCACTGGCAACGTGCGCGTCACCGACTACCTGGGCAACGGCGTCTATTTCAGTGGCGGCAGCGCCGCCAACGGCCACTACATGGCCGCCTTCAATGCCGGTGACAGCACCCCGAACGGCAGCTTGTCGCAGACTTTCCAGACCGTCGTGGGCCAGCGCTATGTGTGGGAATTCGACTTCGGCGTGACCGGCGGCGGCGCGCAGAGCCTGAACGCGACCATCCTGGGCAGCAACGGCGCCACCATCCTGGCATCCAACCAGGTGACCGACAATGCGCCCGGCGCCCTGTCGCACTTCAGCTATGTCTTTTTCGGTGACGGCAACAAGGCCACCTTGCGCTTCTCGGACATCGGCGCCAACGCGAGCGGCGGCGTGGACAGCCTGGTGGACAACGTCGGCGTCAACGCCGTACCGGAACCGGCCTCGCTGGCGCTGATGGGCCTGGGCCTGCTGGGCTTGCT
This sequence comes from Massilia sp. NBRC 108631, assembly GCF_059704565.1. Lineage (NCBI taxonomy): Bacteria > Pseudomonadati > Pseudomonadota > Betaproteobacteria > Burkholderiales > Oxalobacteraceae > Massilia > Massilia sp. NBRC 108631. Next base: position 108,704 of record NZ_BAAKJE010000066.1, on the reverse strand, counting down.
GGCCGCGCGCCGCCGCAAGCAAGGCTGATCGGCCGCGCCGGGGCGTCAGGACCGGCGCGCAATCAGCCGGCAGGCGCAAGCTTAGTGATGACGCGGGTCGTCGCTATCGCAGATGTACTTTATGCCCAGCGGCCCCATGCCCGACACTTGCGTCATGTAATCGCCCGACTTCGCCCAGTGGAAGTGCGGCGTATTGGCGGGCAAGGTCAGCACCGTGCCCGGTGGATAAGCTTGCAGCTTGTCGGGGTCGAAGGTTTTGCCCAGGCCAATGTAGAACACGCCGGAAATCACCGTGTAGATGCGGTCTTCCGGATGGGTATGCGGCATCAGTTGTACGCCGCCGGGCAATTTGACCCGTACCACGTAGGGCCCGGCCTGGCCCGGGTTGCCCGCCACGACGGCCAGGCGCGCCTCGGGCGGAAATGCCGGGAAGGATTGCCATGTCATGTGTTCCGGCAGGACGGAGCCGAACTGGTTGACCGGCAGGCCTTGCGCGCCGGCGGCGCCGGTGAAGGCGGCTGCGGCTGCGAATGGAATGAGTTTCTTGAGGATGTGCATGTGCATGCTCCGCTGGGTAAATAATGGAATCACTGGGCACGGATGACCAGTGGCTTGCCCTTTTCGATGATGTAATGGGCAAGTGCCTTGAACGGCGCGCTGCCGGTATTGCAGACATCATGCATTTCGCCAGCGGCGAATTGCAGTGCTTGCCCGGCCTTGAGCGGCAAGGCGGGCTTGCCGTCAATTCGCGCCAGCACCTCTCCCTCCAGCACAAAGGCGCTTTCGGCGCCGGGATGCGCGTGACGGCCCGTGCATTGGCCCGGCGCGAGCTCGGCGATCACACTGAGGATCTGGTGCCCCGCCGGGTAGTCGATGGTCTGCAGCACCGTGCGCTGCTGGGCCGCTGCGCTGCCTGCGCCGGCGGCCAGCATAGCGGCGCACAGCAGTGCCGCCGGCAGTTTGGTGAAAGCCATGCCGATGCTCCTGTCAATGACGTTCATGCGGCCAGTCCGCCATCGATCAGATAGATGGCGAACGGGAACGTGACGATGGACAGTGCGGTACTGACCAGGATGGTGGTGGCCGCTTCGCTCTGGTAGGCCCCGGCCTCGTTGGCGAACATGGCCGGGATGGTGGCCGACGGCAGTGCCGCCAGCAGTATCATTTGCTGGGCGTAGATTCCCTTGGCGCCAAACAGCAGGACGGCGGCGACCATCAGCGCCGGCTGCAACAGCAGCTTCAGCCCCAGGTTGCCCCACACCTCGCCGGACAGCTTGAGCGGCACCGACGACATGATCAGGCCCAGGCACAGCAGCGACACGCCCGGCGTCGCCTTGCCCATCAGATGGAACGATTCGGCCAGCAACGGCGGCAGTTTCAGTTCCAGCACCGAACACAGGATGCCCAGCGCCGGCGCCCACATCAGCGGCCGCCTGACCGCCTGCGCGATGCTGGAGCGGAAGGCGTGCCAGCCGCTGCTGCCGCCCGCCGCCACCGTCAGCAGCATGGTCGTCATCGGTATCATCAGCAGGCTGGCAATCAGGTTCAGCACCAGCACCGTGTAGATGCTGTCGCCGCCATACATTGCCTGCAGGATGGGGATGCCCATGAACGCCGCGTCCGGATACGCCGTGACGAAGCCCTTCAACGTGGCCGCCTTCAGTTCGCGGTAGCGCAGCCAGCCGATCAGCAGCGCTATCAGGTACATGCCCATGATGCCGGCGAAGGTCGCCGAGATCAGCCTCACGTCGAACAGCTGGGAGCGCGGCGTGGCGGCCATGCTGACCAGCAGCAGGGCGGGGAAAATCCAGCCCAGCACCAGCCGGCTGATCACCAGGCTGTCGGCCCGGCTGAGGCTGCCCCGTTTGCCTGCGGCATAGCCCAGGATAATGACGAGGGCGACGGGCAGGATGGGGCCTACGATTCGGTCTAACATGGCGTTCTCCCGGAGTTCACGGTGCGAGTCGGTAATCCCGGATCACGTCCGGATTCGGTTCCAGGCCCAGGCCTGGGCCCTGCGGCACCTGCAGGCGTCCCTGCTTGGGAAGGATGGCGTCGCCGTACAGCTGCGCTTCCAGGTCGAAATAGCGCCATTCAACGATGGCTTTGGAACCGCCCAGCGCGGCGCTGGCGTGCACGCTGGCCAGCAGGCCCGGACCGTCGTAAAAGGTGTGCACCATGACGGTGGTGTTGTGCGCGTTGGCCAGCGCGTAGACTTTTTGCAGTTCGGTGATGCCGCCCATCTTGGCAGGGCTGGGCTGGATGAAGTCGACCGCGCCGGCTTCCAGCATGTGCTGGAAGTCCATCAGCGTGGAAGCGTTCTCGCCGGCCGCCACCGGTATGCCGCCTTGCTTGCGCACGGCCGCCAGGCCGGCATAGTTTTCCGGTGGCCACACCGGTTCTTCCAGCCAGCGCAGCTTGAGGGGGCGCAACTGCTCTGCCATGTCCAGCGCTTCGCGCACAGTCCACGGGCAGTTGACGTCCAGCGTGATTTCAATGTCGGGACCGGCAGCTTCGCGCGCCGCGCGCACGCAGGCGATATCGACTTCATGCAGCTTCAGGTAGCGGTAGCCCTCATCGACCGCGCGGCGCACATTGCGCCGCACCAGTTCCGGATCGGCGTAGCGGATCAGGCTGGCATAGGCGGCCAGCGAGGTCGCTTCGCCGCCGCCCAGCAGCTGGTAGATGGGCTTGCCGGCGCGCTTGCCGGCGATATCCCACAGCGCGATGTCGATCGCCGACAGGCCATAAATGAAGGCGCCGCTGCGGCCGAAGATGTGGAACTTCTTCTGCAACTCCGCCATCAGCCGCTCGCGCTGGGTAAGCTCGCGGCCAATCACGTCGGGCGCCAGGATGGTGTCGATCACCAGCTTGACCGCCGGAATCGCGGTAAAGCCGAAAGTTTCGCCCCAGCCCACGGTGCCATCCTCGGCAGTGACTTTGACGACCAGTGAATCGACCACCTGCAGATCCTTGCTTCCCCACACGCCGCCGGCGGATTGGCCGCCCGAAGTGAAGGGGATGCGCAGCGGGATGGTTTCAATGTTGGCTATTTTCATGGGGACTCCTCAGTTGGCGGGGGGGGGTGATCCAATAATAGAGGACATCCGGTTGTCCTGCAAGAGAATAACTTGTTCTTTTTTACGCGTACGCGTCACTGCGCCATGAAACTAAGGGAAAAACCAAGGGCAAGGGAGGCCGTTATCCTGATGTAGAATAAGGTGATAGCAGAGAGGAAATCCGAGCATGAATGAAATGAACGTCCGCCGGGTGGAACGCAGGCCGCATCTGGCCGAGCACATCGTCACGGCCTTGAGCGAAGAGATTGCGTCGGGCCGCTTGCGGCATGGCGACCGCCTGCCAACGGAGCAATTTTTAGCCGAGAACTTCGGTGTCAGCCGCAACGTGGTGCGCGAAGCGATCGCCAGTTTGCGCAGCCAGGGACTGGTGCAATCGCGCCAGGGCATAGGCGCGTTCGTGTCGGTCGCGCGCGAGGCGGCGCAGCCGCTCGAGCCGGTCAGCGCGCAGTTGCTGGAAGGCGACAACATGATCCGCAATATGTTCGAGGTGCGCGCTGCGCTGGAAGGGCAGGCCGCCGCACTGGCCGCCGTCAGCATGACGCCGCGCAAGCTGAAAAGCATCCGCGACGCAGTCGAGCGCATGCGGTTCGAGGGCGCGCCTACCGCCGCCACCGTGAACGCCGACCTGGATTTCCACCGCGCCGTGGCCGCCGCCTCCGGCAACGATTATCTGGAGGCGATGATACGCACGGTGCTGGAGCCGATGCGTCCGCTCATCGCCGCCAATTTCTCGCGCCATGGGCCGATGTTCGGCCACATTCCGCACGCGGCGCGGGACGAGCACGAAACGCTAGTGCAGGCCTTCATCGACAAGGATGCCGCGCTGGCGCGCAGGCTGATGGGCGAACATATCGTCAGCGCGGCGTCCCGCTTCGGCTACGAGATCGCGCACTACTGATACCGCGCCACCCAGTCCAGCAGCGCGTCGAGGGCTTTGCGGCCGTTGCCGTTGCCGGTCAGGTCGTGGTTGATCATGGCCACCACGATGCACAGTTCGCCGTTCGCGTCCGGCACATAGCCGGCGATGGCGACCACGTTCTTCAGCGTGCCGGTTTTTACGCGCGCGCGCGACGCGGCGGCGCTGTCCTTCAGGCGCCGCTTCATGGTGCCGTCCACTGCCGCGATAGGCAGGCTGGTGAGGAACTCCGGCATCCACAAGCTCTTTTGCGCCGCTTGCAGCAGGCCGGCCATTTGCGCCGGCCGCACGCGCTCCAGGCGCGACAGGCCGGAACCGTTTTCCAGCACCAGGCCGGTGTCGTCGATGCCGTGGCGCTGCAGCCAGCCGCGTATGACTTGTTCCGCGCGGGCGGCGCTCTGCGCCGGGACCGCCGCGTCGGGCGCCGCCTCGCCGCCGCCGGGGATCATGGCGCCGGCCGCCGGCGATGCTGCCGGCGCGGCGGCGTCGCTGCTCAGCGAGTCGCCGGGCAGGACGGCCGGGCTGGCCGTGCGCGCTGCAAGCTGCAGCGTGGGGAGGGGACGGCTGCCCAGCACCGGGTCCGGCGCCAGCGATCCCAAGGTCAGGAACAGCGTGCGGGCCAGGCCGTTGTCGGACGGCTTGTTGATGTCGCGCAGCACTTCGGCCAGCGGGCGCGAGACGTGCTCGGCCAGCAGGCGGGTGGCGGGGGCTGCCGTGGCGGCCGGCGCAGGCGCTGCCGAAGTCGCCTCGCGCGCGATGCCGGTGAAGCTGCCGCCCAGCCGCGCCCAGGTGCTGCGGAACAGGCGCTCGGTGTAGTCATTGCGCTCCAGCACATTGATTACCGTGGTCTTGCTGCAATTCTTCGGGAAGGTGCCGTGCAGGCGCACCACGATCTTGCTGCCCTTGCGCGTGTAATCCGGCAGCTTCCAGCCGTCCTCCCACTTGGCGCAGTCGGCCTCCACCAGCGTCATGTCCGATTCGATGGTCACGCGGTCGAGCTGCGGCAGCATGCCCAGCCTGAGCTTGCCGCCGGTCGAGTTCATGTCCACCCGCAGCAGGTTCATGTTCAGCAGCAGCGCGTCCGGGATGATGTTGTAGTAGGCCTCGGGCGACTCGTCGAACGGCGCCGCGCCCAGGTCGGTGCGGGTGGGCTGGAACAGCTGGCGGTCCAGCACCAGGTCGCCCTGGATCTTGCGGATGCCCTGGATGCGCAGCTTTTCCAGCATGTGCACCAGCACGTCCTCGCTGAAGTCGGGGTCGGCGCCGCCGCGCAAGTGGAGGTCGCCCTTCAGCACGCCGTCTTTCACTTCCGCGCTGCTGCGCAGTTCGGTGCGCGCCTTGAATACCGGCCCCAGCTGGTCAAGGCCCACCATGGTGGTGACCAGCTTCATGGTCGAGGCGGGCTGCATCGGGCGGTCCGGATGGTGCGACACCAGCGGCATGCCGCCGCGCAGCACGATGGCGCCCACCGCGTCCTCGGGAATGCCGGCCGCTTGCAGCGCGCGCGCCATGGGCTCGGGCAACTGGGCTTGGGCGCTTGGGCTGCCGGCGGCGGCCAGCAGGGATACCAGCATCAGGCGACGGAACATGGATTAGCCTTGGTGGAAGAATACATAGGAAACGGCGATGGCGGTGATCACGCCGGCCAGGTCGGCGATCAGGCCGCAGGAGATAGCATAGCGCGTCTTGCGGATGCCCACCGAGCCGAAATACAGCGCCACGATGTAGAAGGTGGTGTCGGCCGAGCCCTGGAATACGCAGGCCAGGCGGCCGACGAAGGAGTCCACGCCGTAGGTGTTCATGGCGTCGATCATCATGGCTTTCGAGCCGCTGCCGCTGAGCGGCTTCATCAGCGCGGTCGGCAGCGCCGGCACGAAGTCGGTGTTCATGCCGAGCGCGGTGAAGATCCAGTTGAAGCCGCCCACCACGAAACTGAACACGCCCGCGTTGCGGATCACGCTGATGGCCACCAGCATGCCCACCAGGTAGGGGATCACCGTCAGCGAGGTCTGGATGCCGCCCTTGGCGCCTTCGATGAAGGCTTCGTACACATTCACCTTCTTGCGCAATGCGCCGACGATGAAAATCGTGATCACCCCGATCAGTATCGCGTTGCTGACCACCTTGGACACGGTGGCGATCTCGGCCTTGGTCAGGTATTGCGTGAAGTACCAGATCAGCGCCACGATGGCCGACGTCATGCCGCCCAGCCAGGACAGCACCACGCTGTCGAACAGGTTGATGCGCTGGCGGATCGACACGGCGATGATGCCAGCCACGGTTGCCACATACGTCGCGATCATGCAGGGAATGAAAATGTCGGACGGGTCGGCCGCGCCGAGGATGGAGCGCTGCGCCATGATGGCCAGCGGAATCAGGGTCAGGCCCGAGGTGTGCAGCACCAGGAACATGATCTGCGCGTTGGTGGGTTCGTCCTTGTTCGGGTTCAGCGTCTGCAGGCTTTCCATTGCCTTCAGGCCGAACGGCGTGGCCGCGTTGTCCAGGCCCAGCAGGTTGGCCGAGAAATTCATCACCATGTGGCCGTTGGCCGGGTGGTCTTTCGGCACTTCCGGGAAGATGCGCGAGAAGAACGGTGCGATCACTTTCGCCAGCCAGCCCACCACGCCGGCCTTCTCGCCGATGTTCATGATACCCAGCCACAAGGTCATCACGCCAGCCAGCGGCAGCGCAATGTCCATCACGCCCATCTTGGCCGACTCGAAGGTGCCGTCGATCACTTTCTTGAAAATCTCGTTATCGCCCAGGAACAGCCATTGCGCAAAGGCAGCAGCAAAGCCGACCAGGAAGAAGCCAGACCAGATGTAATTGAGCGACATAGGACGAAATTTCCGATAACAGGGGTGACAGGACGATTTTGCAGGCAAAGTATAGAGCCACGGCATTATGCCGCGATGAAAGAATGCAGGCCGCGCATGCAAAAAAGTTATAAGCTGCGGGCCCGATTTCATGGTCGGTCAAGCGCGCGATGGCTTATCCTGTGGCGGTTTCTATAGAGCGAGGAAAGAAGATGGCAGGCAACATGGCATTGAAGTGGAAACGGGCGCTGGGGACGGCTGTGCTGGCGCTGGCTGCCGCACAAGCGCCCATCGTGGCAGCCGCCCCCGGCACTGCCGCCGCGCCCAAGGTGCTGCACGCCTTCCTGTCCACCGGCGAGACCGGCCTCGACCCGGCAGTCGCCTCCGACATCGCCACCCTGGCCCTGCTGGAAAACCTGTACGACCCGCTGCTGCGCTACGACTACCTGGCGCGCCCGGTCAAGCTGCAGCCCAACACGCTGCGCGCCATGCCGCAGGTGGACCAGGCCGGCCTGACCTATACCTTCCAGCTCACCCCCGGCATCCGCTTCACGCCCGATCCCGCCTTCAAGGGCAAGCCGCGCGAAGTGACCGCCGAAGACTACGTCTACAGCCTCAAGCGCCTGTATGACCCGGAACTGAAATCGCCCTGGCTGTTCCTGCTGGAAGGCAAGCTGGCGGGCGATGGTGCCTTGAAAACCAGGTTCAGCCACGCCACCGCCATCCCCGGCCTGCAGGCGGTGGACAAGTACACCCTGCGCATCCGCCTGAGCGCGCCCGATCCGAACTTCCTCTACTACCTGGCCATGCCGGCCACGGCCGTGGTGGCGCGCGAAGTGGCCGAAGCCTACGGCAGCCAGATGGGCAACCACCCGGTCGGCACCGGGCCCTTCCTGGTGGGCGAATGGAAGCGCAGCGACAAGATCACCCTGCTGGCCAATCCGGACTTCCGCGCCACCGTGTTTCACGCCGCTCCGGCCGCCGGCGTGCCGCCCGAATCGCGCGCCGCGGCCGCCGCGCTGGAGGGCAGGCGGCTGCCGCTGGTGGACCGTATCGAGGTCAAGATCATGGAGGAGTACCAGTCACGCATGCTGGGCTTCCTGAACGGCGAGTTCGACTACATCGAGCAGGTGCCCGAGTCGATGAAGGACATGGTGCTGCGCAGCGATTCCGCCGCGCCCGAGCTCAAGCCCGAGCTGGCCGGGAAAGGCATGCAGCTGTCGCCCTTCCCCGTGCTGCAGACCTACTACATGTGGATGAACATGGAAGACCCGCTGATCGGCGGCTATGGCAAGGACAAGGTGGCGCTGCGGCGCGCCATCGCGCTCAGCTACAACAGTGCGGAGGACGTGGCGCTGCTGAAGAAGGGCCTGGCGCTGCCGGCGCAGTCGCCGCTGCCGCCCAATGTGCTGGGCTACGACCCCGCCTACCGCAGTCCCATCGCCTATAACCCGGCGCTGGCGCGCGCTTTGCTGGACCGCTACGGCTACCGCATCGGCAAGCACGGCTATCGCACCCTGCCCAACGGCCAGCCACTGCTGCTGACCATGCATTCCGAACCGTCCATGGTGGGCCGCCTGCGCGACGAACTGTGGCGCAAAGGGTTGAACGCCATTGGCCTGCAGGTGCAGTTCAAGAGCGACAAGAAGACTGAAATCATCAAGGCTTCCCGGCTGGGCAAGGTGATGATGTTTGAAACCAACTGGATTGCCGATTTCCCGGATGGCGATAATTATTTGCAATTGTTGTATGGCCCCAACAGCGGCCGCGCCAATTACGCGCGCTTCAACCTGCCCGAGTACAACCGCCGCTACGAGCGCGCGCGCCAGCTGGGCGACACGCCCGAGCGCCGCGTGCTGTACCGCGAGATGAAGCAGCTGATCCACGCCTACAACCCGTGGGTGCTGCTGACCCACCCGATTTCCGCTGATATCAGGCAACCGTGGCTAAAAAACTACATCCGCCACCCGGTGGAGTTCACAAACTGGCGTTATCTCGATTTGGACGTTGCAGAGCGGAATCAGCTCACTAAAATGGCGCCCTGATTGAATTTCTTACATTCATTCCTAAAAGTTATGGTTAAGTGAGGTATTTTCATTGGATAGCGTGGAGTGCAAAGCGCTACTCTGAATTTTCCATGCGGCGCGCAAGACGCCGTGCCCGGTACCGGGCAGTCAAGAGTTCGTTCAAATCAAGGGAGAGTACGGTGAAGGTTAAAAAACTCGCGCAGATGATTGCGCTGATAGGTGTAGTGGGCCCCGTCATGGCTCAGCAAGCTGCCCCGCAGCAAATCCAGCGGGTGGAAATCACCGGCTCCAGCATCAAACGCGTGGCCAAGGAAGGCGCGCTGCCGGTGCAAGTGGTGACCTTCGACGCCATCGAGAAGGCCGGCATCACCGACACCGAACAGCTGCTGCGCACCATTTCCGCCAGCGGCACCGGCGCCGACAATATGACTTCCGGTAATAACGTGTTCGGCGCGGACGCCGACCGCGTTTCCGGCGGCGCTTCCTTCGCCTCGCTGCGCGGCCTGGGCCCGAACGCCACGCTGGTGCTGCTGAACGGCCGCCGCGTGGGCAACCACGGCGCCTCCGGCAAGGCGGTCGACCTGAATTCGATCCCGCTGGGCGCCATCCAGCGCGTGGAAATCCTGAAAGACGGCGCTTCGGCCATTTACGGCACCGACGCCATCGGCGGCGTGGTCAACTTCATCCTGAAGACCGACTACAAGGGCCTGGAACTGTCCACCACGCTGAACGGCACCGAAGCGGGCGGCGGCATGAACCGCCGCGTGTCGGCGCTGGGCGGCCTGGGCGACCTGCAAAAGGACGGCTGGAACGTCATGGCCTCCGTCACGCACGACAACAACGACAAGCTGAGCTCGAGCCAGCGCGACTTCGCCAACGGCTTCCAGCCGTCGCGCGGCCTGTCGCCGGACACCACCGGCACGCCGTTCGCCAACATCCTGACCGGCCCCGGCACCGCGCTGGGTACCGGCTTTAAAATGCCGGGCGACAGCACCACCTATCTGCAGGCCGGCCTGCTGAGCCTGCAAGGCAAGTGCGACACCATTCCCGGCATGTCGCAATACCAGAGCGACCTGTGGAAGGACGTCACCGCCGTCACGCGCTCCAAGTATTCCTGCGCCTACGATTACGGCGGCGACTACGTGATCAGCTTCCCGGTCGAGCGCACCAACGCCGTCTCGCGCGGCACGCTGAAGATCAACGACGACCACAAGGTGTTCTTCGAACTGCTCGGCTCGCGCACCGAAGCCACCGCGTCGCTGACGCCGGTGCAGATCTCCACCAGCCTGGCCAACGGCGCCGCCTACCCGGTCAACGGCCCCTACTACCAGGACCTGTCGCAATACATCCCGACCTACGACAAGACCAAGCCCATCATCTACAAGTGGCGCAGCACGCCATGGGGCGACCGCACGCAGAATAACGTGACCGAGAACTACCGCCTGCTGGTGGCCGCCGAAGGCCTGCTGCTGGGCAAATACGACTACAAGCTGGGCCTGTCGCGCGCGGAAAGCACCACCAAGACCGCGCTGGTGGACGGCTATGGCTACACCGACAAGATCTACGCGGCCCTGGGCAGCGGCAAGATCAACCCATGGCTGGCGCCGGGCCAGACCCAGACCGCCGAAGCGATGCAGCTGATCGAATCGACCAAGTACAAGGGCGCTTTCCAGCACGGCAAGACCACCATGACCCAGCTGGACGGCTCGGTCTCGGGCGAAGTGCTGCAGCTGCCGGCCGGCGCCATGTCGATGGCGGCAGGCTTCGACCTGCGCAAGGAAACCTATGACTTCGCGCAGGACGTGGACGCGACCAAGATCCTGCTGTCGCCCGGCAATGCTCCGCTGAACGGCGCGTCGCGCAATGTGCGCGCCGTCTACGCCGAGCTGCTGGTGCCGGTGCTGAAGGACCTGGAAGTGCAGCTGGCCGTGCGCCGCGACGACTACAGCCTGATCGGCGCCACCACCAACCCGAAAGTGTCGTTCCGCTACCAGCCGACCAGCAACATGGTGCTGCGCGGTTCGGCCAACAAGGGCTTCCTGGCGCCGAGCTTCACCCAGCTGTACGCGGGCCGCCTGTCGCAGGAACTGCCGAACGGCATCATCGACCAGGAAGGCTGCGCCAAGAATCCGGGCAATCCGCTGTTCTGCGCCATTCCGCGCCTGAACTACAATACCGGCGGCAACCCCAACCTGAAGCCGGAAACGTCCAAGCAGGGCACGCTGGGCATCGTGGTGGAACCGGTGCGCGGCTTCTCCGCGTCGCTGGACTTCTGGGCCATCAACATCCAGGACCGCATCCTGAACCGCACGCCGCAAGTGGTGCTGGCCAACTGGCAGTTCCTGCCCGAGTACATCATCCGCGACCAGGCCACCGGCGTCATCGACCATGTGGAAGCGGGCTGGATCAACGCGGCCGGCCTGAAAACCCGCGCCGCCGACCTGGGCCTGCAGGCCGACGGCAAATATGAAGGCTACAAATGGGTCGCCAAGCTGGACGGCACCTACATGAAGAGCTTCAAGTTCGCCGAATTCGAAGGCCAGCCGTTCAAGGAGCAAGTGGGCGTGTTCAACAGCCGCGACATCTACCTGCGCTGGAAGCACAACGCCAGCATCAGCGTGTCCAAGGGCGACTGGAGCGCGCTGTTCACGCAGAACTACTCCACCGGCTACAACGACCAGGTGCCGAACGGCGGCAAGGGCACGCCGCCGCCGGGCTTCGTGCCGCGCGTGAAGCACTACGAGAAGTATGACCTGACGGGCACCTACACCGGCTACAAGAACGCCACCATCACGGTGGGCATCCTGAACCTGTTCGACAAGACCCCGCCGTTCACCGCGCACAACGTGGATGAAGTGGTGGGGGCAGGCTGGGACCCGCGCGTGGCAGACGCGCGCGGCCGTTCGCTGTCCGTCAACCTCAAGTACAAGTTCATGTAAGCGGATCGCGGTGCCGACACATACACAACTGAGCCGGCGCCGCTTCGGCAGCCTGGTGGCTACCGCCACCGGGGCCGCGCTGGCAGCCGTCGCGCTGCCAGCCGCAGCGGCCAAGCATGTCCCTTCGCAAGGAAACAAAGCCATGACCAAGCCGCAGTTGACCAAGCCGCCGCGCCTGGAGCCCGGCGACCTGGTCGGCATCATCGCACCCGGCGGGCACACCAGTCCCAAGGCCATCGAGAAAGCCGTGCGCAACATCGAGTCGCTCGGCCTGCGCGTCAAGCTGGGCGAGCACATCCACGCGGTGCACGGCAATTACGGCGGCACGGTGGCGCAGCGCCTGGAAGACCTGCACGGCATGTTCGCCGACCCGCAAGTGAACGCCATCTGGGCCATCCGGGGCGGCTCCGGCTGCATCTCGCTGCTGCCCCATATCGACTACCGGCTGATCGGCGCCAATCCCAAGGTGCTGATCGGCTATTCCGACATCACCGCCCTGCACCTGGCCATCAACAAGCACGCCGGGCTGGTCACTTTCCACGGACCGGTGGCGTCGTCCACTTTTTCCGAATACGCGGTGGCGCAGCTGAAAAACGTGCTGATGACGCCGCACGAGCGCTACACCATCTCCATGTCGCAGGACAACGCGCACAAGGCCGTGGCCGAGCCGCAGTACACGGTGCGCACGGTGCACGGCGGCCAGTGCACCGGCCACCTCACCGGCGGCAACCTGTGCCTGGTCAGCGCGCTGGAGGGCACGCCGTACGCGGCCGACATCAAGGGCAGCATCCTGTTCCTGGAAGAGGTGAACGAAGCGCCCTACCGCATCGACCGCATGCTGATGCAGTTGCAGCTGAGCCAGGGCTTGAAGAATACCGCCGGCGTGATGCTGGGCATCTTCGAAAACTGCGAGAACCAGGATGACGACATCTCGCTCACGCTGAACGAAACCGTGGACCAGCATCTGCTGCCGCTGCAACAGACCGCCGTGGCCGGCTACTCCTTCGGCCATATCCGGCACCAGTTCACCATCCCCATGGGCGTGCAAGCCACCCTGGACGCCGAGCGGCAGACGCTGACCTTGCTGGAGCCGGCGGTCAGCTGACGCGGCGCGCTGCGGGCTGTTGCGCGCCAGCCATTGTGCGGGCTGCGTAGAATGGGCCCATGCGTATGCTCACAAGCAAGGCCGCCGCCTGGGTGGCCAGCCACCCCCTGGATTTCGCGCTGCAGTGCATTCGCGGCTTCCGCGCCAACCAGGGACTGCTGCTGGCGGGCGCCGTCGCCTATTACTCACTGCTGTCCATCGTGCCGCTGCTGATGCTGGTGGTGGTGGTGCTGTCCCATTGGCTGGACCCGGTCGAACTGCTGGGCACCATCGGCCACTACCTGGAATGGCTGGTGCCGGGCCAGTCGCGCGCCATCGTCGCCGAGGTCGGCCAGTTCCTGGCCCAGCGCAGCGTTATCGGCTGGCTGCTGGCGCTCACCATGCTGTTTTTCAGCTCGCTGGCCTTCACGGTGCTGGAAAACGCCATGTGCGTCATCTTCATGCACCGGGTGGCGATACGGCGCCGCCACTTCCTGGTCTCCGCCATCCTGCCCTACTGCTACATCCTGTCGCTGGGCCTCGGCATCCTGCTGGTGACCCTGGTGGCCGGCGGCCTGCAGGTGATCGGCGAGGAAGAGCTGCAATTTCTCGGCTACCGCTGGTCGCTGCACGGCGTGTCCGGCGTGTTGCTGTACACGCTGGGCGTGGCCGGCGAAGTGCTGATGCTGACCTCGATTTACCTGGTGATGCCGGTGGGCCGGCTGTCGTATGCGCACGCGCTGATCGGCGGCGTGACCGCCACCGTGCTGTGGGAACTGGCGCGCCATGTGCTGGTCTGGTACTTCAGCACCCTGTCGCAGGTGAACGTGGTGTACGGCTCGCTGACCACCGCCATCGTGGTCATGTTCAGCCTGGAGATCGCCGCCGCGCTGCTGCTGTTCGGCGCCCAGGTGATCTCCGAGTTCGAGCGCGTGGGACGCCACCAGCAGGACCAGGCGGCGCCGCCGCTGCGCACCGTCAGCCCGGCAGGCGAATGACGAAGCGGGCGCCGCCCAGCGCGCCGTCCTCGACATGCAGGCTGCCGCCGTGCAGCGCCACCGCCTTGTGCGCAATCGACAGGCCCAGGCCGAAGCCGCCGCTGGCGCGGTCGCGGCTGCGGTCGAGCCGGTAGAACGGCGCGAACACCCGTTCGCGCTCCGCAGCGGGAATGCCGGGGCCGTCGTCCTCGACGGCGATGACGATGGCGCCGCCTTGGCCCGGGCCTGCGCTGCCCTGGCGTTCTGCGTCCAGCAGCACCCGGCCGGCGCCGTATTTGGCCGCGTTGCCGAGCAGGTTGGCCACGGCCCGCATCAGCAGGCGGCCGTCGCCGTCCAGCTGCCCCAGGTCGCCGATGCGCGTTGCCAGCGCCGTGCCGCCGGCTTCGGCCGCTGCCGCTGCGGCGTGCAGCGCCGCCGCCAGGTCGAAGGGCTGGCGCTGCATGGCTTGGCCGCTGTCCAGCTTGGCCATGCCCAGCAATTCTGTCATCAGCCCGTTCAATTCGCGCAGATCCTGCTCCATGGCGGCGATGCGCCCTTCCAGCGCCGGCCTGGCCGCCGCGTCCGCCGCCGTGCGCAGCAGCTCCAGGCCGAACTCCAGCCGCGCGATCGGCGTGCGCACCTCGTGCGAGACCGAATGCAGCAGCGTGCGCTGCGCCTCCATCAGGCGCTCGATGCGGTCCGCCATGTTGTCCATGCGCTCGGCCAGCGGGTAGATGCTGGCGCTGGCCGGCATGCGCGCCCGCGCCGACAGCTGGCCGGCGCCGAACTCGTCGGCCACGCGCGCCAGCGCCTGCATGCCGCGCCAGTGCGCGCGCGACCACAGCGCGATCGGGATCAGCAGGGCCAGCGCCACGATGGCGTAGCGCAGCGCCTCCTGCTGCAAGGCTTGCGCGATATTGATCGGCAAGCCCTCGGCGCGCAGCACCTCGGCCTCGCTGCCGATGTAGCGCTCGCCGGCCAGGTCCACCCGCCGCAGGAAGGCCTTGTCGCCCACCTGGAACACCATGCCGCCGCGCCGCAGCACGGCCGCGTCGGCGGCGGGCAGCGCGGCCAGGCTCGGTTCCAGCGGCAGCAGCTCGTAGCGCACCGTGGAGACCTCGCGCAGCTTGTTCAGCCGCACCAGCCACTCGTCGGCCGGCGCCTGGTCGACATATTGCTCCAGCAGGAACACCTCGGCCGCCGCCTGGCGCCGGGCGATGTCCTCCAACGGATCGCCGTACAGGCGGCTGATCGCGAAATAGATGGCAAAGGTGGCCGCCGTGATGGCCAGCATGACCAGCACGAAAAAGCGGAAGAACAGGCGGTTCATGGCCTTAGTTTATAAGCAATGGCGTGGCGCCGTCGGGGCGCTTACAAATTTATGACAATTGACCGACATTTGGAGGGGGACGCCCGCCGCGCCCCTGCCTAAGATGGCATGATTACTTACCAAGGAGCTATCATGAGCAAAGTGTCAAGCAAGGCCGTTGCCGCAGTTCTGTTTCCCCTGGCCGCAGTCGTGCTGGCCGCGTGCGGCGGCAGCGGCGGTGCCGCCGCGCCCGGCGGCCAGAGCAAGCCCATCGCCGTGGGCGAGCCGTCGCCCGCCGCCCTGGTGGTGAAGGCCGATTTCGTCAGCATGGCGCGCGCCGCCACTTGCAGCGAGCTGCGCAACCGCCTGTACCTGATCGACCAGAAGCAGGTGCTGTGGGACCGCGCCGGCAATTGCCCCGACAACGCCGATAGCCGCACCCTGTTCGGCGCCCTGCCCGCGCAGCAGTTGTGCCTGTCCGGCGGCCTGCTTTCCGGCCCGCGCACCAGCTGCGCCGACGACAGCAAGCGCGCGCAGTTCGAGACCATGATCAACAACCTGGACAAGGCCGACCTGGGCCTGGGCGCCGGCCACCAGATCGAGATCGTCAACGTGCTGCCGCCGGACGGCGCCACGCTGGGCATGGAAATCCTGAGGCAGAGCCCGTACACCGGCATCGACGAGGCGCGCACCGTGGTGCTGACCGACACGGCTTCCTTCGAGGCGGTGTGGAACGACTGGCACCGCATCCTGAGCAGCATCCACCTGCCGCCGAAGATCGACTTCAGCCGCAAAATGGTGGTGGGCATACTGACCGGCAGGCAGAAGAGCGATTGCCGCTCGGTCACGGTCGGCCGCGTCGGTGTCGCCGACGGCAAACTGGCGGTGCAGTACGAGCAGGACCGCGTGGACCCGGCGGCGCAGTGCATCGCCCAGTTCACCAGCCCCGGCGTGCTGGTGGTGCTGGACCGCTACGACGCCCCGGTGGTGTTCAGCCGCATCACGCCGCAGAAGGTGGCCTTCAGCCGCGTCCAGACCAGCCTGAACCACGCGCTGACGGGGCAAGCGCCCAGCAACGCGGTGGTGAAGGACGCCGCCTCCTGGGCCGCGCTGTGGAGCCGTTACAGCACGCCCGGCGCGCCGCTGCCGGCGGTGGACTTCAGCAAGTCGATGGTGCTGTCCGCCTACTACGGCATGGCCCCCGGCTGCGACGGCACCAGGCTGGAAGAAGTGGCGCGCGTGGACGGCAAGCTGTACGTCACCAGCAGCGACACGCCGCCCGGCCCGAACGTAGCCTGCCACGCCGCCTTTACCGCGCGCGGCGCCATGGTCACGGTGGACCGCAGCGACGAGCCGGTGGTGTTCATCATCCGGCAGATGCCTGCGCCGACCATATAGAATGGCGGGCATCGCCCCCACTGAGCCATCATCCATGCGCATGCCCCACACCATTGCCCGTTGCTTTGCCGTTGCAGCGCTGCTGGCCGCCTGCGGCACGGCGGCCGCGCAGACGCCGGTCGTCAACCCGATGCCGGACGGCAGCCGTGATATGTACCTCGGGCTGGGCCTGCAAAGCGCCAACCGCTACGAGGGCGGCCGCAGCCGCCACGCGATGCTGATGCCGGTGCTGCAGGCCGAATGGAGCAACGGCGTATTCCTGTCGGGCGCCACCGCCGGCATGCACTGGTCCGACCGCGCCGGCCTGGAGTACGGGCCGCTGCTGTCGCTGCATCCCGGGCGCAGCGAGCGCGGCCGGGCACTCACCGGCGGCGGCCTGAGCGGCACGGGCAGCAACACCGCGCTGCCGCAGATCGGCATGGACGGCGGCACCCCCCTCACCCGCATGACCGGCATGCCCGACGTGCCGCGCCGGCTGGAGGCGGGCGCTTTCCTGACCTGGTACCTGACGCCCGAATGGCGCCTGGCGAACAACGTGCTGTATGGGGCAGGCCAGCAGCATGACGGCCTGCGCGCGATGCTGGACCTGCAGCGCATCGCCACCCACGTGGCGCCGCACCACACGCTGTCCTTCACCGCCGGCCTGGCGCTGGCCGACGCCCGCTACAACCGCGCGATGTTCGGCGTCAGCCCGGCCCAGGAAATGATGACGCCGGGCGTCACCCGGCGCGCCTATGCGCCCGGCGGCGGCATCAAGGACGTGCATGCCGGCGTGCGCTGGAACTGGGCCCTGGCGCCGTCCTGGATGCTGACCAGCGGCACCCATGTGGCGCGCCTGGCCGGCGACGCCAAGGCCAGCCCGCTGGTTGAACGGTCCGTCAACGTCACGGTGTGGTCGGCACTGGCCTACCGCTTCTGAGCATGAACGCCAGGCGCTCCCTGTTCGCGGTGCTGCTGCTGCCGGCCTGGCTGGCTATGCAGGGCGCCGGCGCGCAAGCGCAGGAAGGCGAGTGGCTGAGCTATCGCGACGCCTACCGCGCCATGGTGGTGTTCGAAAAATACGGCAAGCCCAAGCATTTCCTGCAAAACCACTTCCAGATCATTGCCAGGGACGGCGCCACGCTGGACGGCTTGCGCCTGACGCTGAACGCCAGGGGCAGCCAGCTCAACCTGCCGCTGGACGCGGCCGGACGCGCCGTGTTCCCGCTGCTGAAGGCGGCCTACGACGACAATGCCGTGCTGATGCTGAACCGCAAGCTGTCCGGCTACGCCTACCGGCCGCGCGTGTCCATCATGGCGCGCGCCGACGGCGTGTACGAGGCGGCCGACCTGCGCACCGCCTGCGAGCAGGCGCAGGCTTACCAGCGCGTCACGGACGCGGCGTTTCGCGGCGGGCGCTGCGTGGGTGTGCGGTTTGCTTTTGCGCGCAGGGGCGAGGCCCAGGTGCGGCTGCGGCACGGCGCGCAGGACAGCGCGCCGCTGCCGGTGGCCGAAGGCCCGGCGTTCGCGGACGGCGCCGGCGCCGACTTCAGCATCGTCAGCTACCGCTTCGACGCGCCGCCGGCGCAGGCCGCCGGCCACGCTGCCGGTCAGGTCATCAGCCTGTCGCCGCCGCTGGCGATCGCGCCGCTCTACGAGTAGCGCGGCAAGCGGCTTACTGCCAGGCCGACGGCGAGAACAGGTAGCCCTCGCCCCATACCGTCTTGATTTTTTCCGCCTCGTGGTCATCGAAGCGGCGGCGCAGCTTGGAGATGCTGTTGTCGATGCTGCGGTCCATGCCGTCGAATTCCAGGCCGCGCAGCTTCTTCAGCAGCGCATCGCGCGACAGCACGGTGCCGGCCGCCTCGGCCAGCACCAGCAGCAGCTTGTATTCGCTGCCGCTGAGTACCACCGGCGCGCCGCGCCAGCGTACCTGGCGGTCGCTGGTGGCGATGCACAGCGCGCCGAATTGCAGCGTGCCCGGCGCGGCGGCCGGCGCATTGGCTGCGCCGCCCTCTGCGGAACCCGGGCCTGCGGCCGGTCCCGCGCGCCGCAGCAGCGCGCGCAGGCGCGCCAGCAGCACGCGCGGCTGTACCGGCTTGTTGATGAAATCATCGGCGCCGTGCTCTAGCAGCGCCACCTGGTCGTAATCGTCCTCGCGCGCCGTCAGCACCAGGATGGGCGTGCCGGCCAGCGCGCGCAGCTGGCGGCACACGTCGGCGCCGTCCATCCCGGGCAGCATCAGGTCCAGCACCACCACGTCCGGCGCGAACGCCTGGAAGCGCGCCGGCGCTTCGTCGCCGCGCGCCACCACCGCCACCTCGAACTCGTAGCCGGCCAGGTACTCGGCGATCAGGGAAGACAGCCTGGCGTCATCCTCCACCAGCATCAGCCTTGTCGCCATGCCTACAGCGCCCGCGCGATCAGCAGCTTCTGGATATCGCTGGTGCCCTCGTAGATCTGGCACACGCGCACGTCGCGGTAGATGCGCTCGACCGGGAAGTCGGACACATAGCCGTAGCCACCGTGCACCTGGATCGCGTCCGAGCACACGCGCTCGGCCATCTCGGAGGCGAACAGCTTGGCCATGGCCGCCTCTTTCAGGCAGGGCTGGCCGGCGTCCTTCAGCGCGGCCGCGTGCATGATCAGCTGGCGCGCCGCTTCGATCTGCGTGGCCATGTCGGCCAGCTTGAACTGCACCGACTGGTGCTCGAAGATGGCCTTGCCGAAGGTCTCGCGCTCGCGCGCGTATTTCAGCGCGGCCTCGTAGGCCGCGCGCGCCATGCCCACCGACTGCGAAGCGATGCCGATGCGGCCGCCCTCCAGGCCGGACAGCGCGATCTTGTAGCCCATGCCCTCTTCACCGATCAGGTTCTCGGCCGGGATGCGGCAATTCTCGAACAGGATCTGCGCCGTGTCCGACGAGTGCTGGCCCATCTTCTGTTCCAGGCCCGCTACGATGTAGCCCGGCGCATTGGTCGGCACCCAGAACGCGCTGATGCCCTTCTTGCCGGCCGCCTTGTCGGTGACCGCCATGACAATGGCCACGTCGGCGTATTTGCCGCTGGTGATGAACTGCTTGACGCCGTTGATCACATATTCGTCGCCATCGCGCACGGCGGTGGTGCGCAGCGCCGCCGCGTCCGAGCCGGTGTGCGGCTCGGTCAGGCAGAACGCGCCCAGCATCTCGCCCTGGGCCAGCGGGCGCAGCCACTGCCGCTTCTGTTGCTCGCTGGCGTACATCATGGCGATGCTGCACACCGGGCAGTTGTTGACCGAGATGACGGTGGAGGTGCCGCCGTCGCCGGCCGCGATTTCCTCCAGCACCAGCGCCAGCGACACGTAGTCCATGCCGGCCCCGCCCAGTTCCTCCGGCACCGCCACGCCGAACGCGCCCAGTGCCGCCAGCTCCTTCAATTCTTCCTTGGGGAAGTGGTGTTCCTTGTCCCAGCGCGCCGCATTGGGCGCCAGGCGCTCCTGCGAAAAGGTGCGCAGGGCGTCTCGTATCATTTGGTGTTCTTCGCTCAGTATCATTCTGTGCTTTCAATGCGGGGTTACCAGGCGATGGGGGTGCCATCGTAGTTGCGGAACACGGCTTGCGTCGAGCCGGGTACGGTATCCAGCGTGTGGCGGATGCCGGCTGCGCTTTCTTCCACCGTCAGGTCGGCGCCGCCGCCGCCCATCGCGGTGCGCACCCAGCCCGGGTGCAGCGCCACGCAGGTGACGCCCTTGGCGCCGAAGGTGAGCGCGGTGTCGATCAGCACCGAGTTGAGCGCGGCCTTGCTGGCGCGGTACAGCGAGCCGCCCGCGTGGCCGCGCTCGCTGAGCGAACCCATGCGCGAGGACAGCACCGCCAGCTTGCCGCCGCTGCGCTTGCCATGCGCGGCCACCAGCGGCGCCAGCATGGGCAGCAGCCGCATCGCCGCCAGCACATTGGTGTGCATCACCTGGTCGAAGTCGGTCTGCAGCGGGAAGCCGTCGTGGCGCGGGCCGTACACGCCCGCGTTCAGGATGGCCACGTCCAGCTGTTCGCCGTCCAGCTTCCAGCCCAGGCCGGCCACCGCTTCCACGTCGGTCACATCCAGCGTGTGCGTTTCCGCACCCATGTCGGCCAGCTCGGCGATGTCGTCCGGCTTGCGCGCGGTGGCGATCACGCGCCAGCCGTCGTGCAGGTACTGGCGCGCCAGTTCGTGCCCGATGCCGCGCGAGGCGCCGATGATGAGTGCGGCCGGCATGCTTACACCAGTTCGATGGCCATGGCGGTGGCTTCGCCGCCGCCGATGCACAGCGCCGCCACGCCGCGCTTGCCGCCGGTGCGCTTGAGCGCGCCGATCAGCGTGACGATGATGCGCGCGCCGGAGGCGCCGATCGGGTGGCCCAGCGCGCAGGCGCCGCCGTGCACGTTCACTTTGCTGTGCGGGATGTCCAGGTCGCGCATGGCGGCCATCGGCACGGCGGCGAACGCCTCGTTGATCTCGAACAGGTCCACGTCCTTGGCGGCCCAGCCGGTTTTCTTGAACAGCTTCTCGATGGCGCCGATCGGCGCCACCGTGAACTGGTCCGGCGCCAGCGCGTTGGTGGCGTGGCCCAGCACCCTGGCGATCGGCGTCAGGCCCTGCGCCTTGGCGGTCGATTCGCGCATCATCACCAGCGCGGCGGCGCCGTCGTTGATGGACGAGGACGAGGCGGCGGTGATGGTGCCGTCCTTCTTGAAGGCGGTGCGCAGGGTCGGGATCTTGTCGATCTTGGCCTTCAGCGGGCCTTCGTCTTTTTCAACCACGGTGTCGCCGGCGCGGCTGGTCACCGTCACGGGCGCCACTTCCCACTTGAACCAGCCTTCGCTGGTGGCGGCCTGCGCGCGCTTGACGGATTCGATCGCGAACGCGTCCTGGTCTTCACGGGTGAACTGGTACTTGGCCGAGCACTCTTCGGCGAAGGTGCCCATGGAACGGCCTTCGCCGGTCTTCTCGTTGCGCGAGTAAGCGTCTTCCAGGCCGTCGTACATCATGTGGTCGAACATCATGCCGTGGCCGATGCGGTAGCCGCCGCGCGCCTTGGGAATGATGTAGGGCGCGTTGGTCATCGATTCCATGCCGCCGGCCACGATCACGTCGGCGCTGCCAGCCGCCAGCGCGTCGTAGGCGTAGATCGCGGCCTGCATGGCCGAGCCGCACATTTTCGACAGCGTCACCGCGCCGGTGGAGGTCGGCAGGCCGGCTTTCAGCAGCGCCTGGCGCGCCGGCGCCTGGCCCTGCCCCGCCATCAGGCAGTTGCCGAAGTAGACGTGTTCGACGGCGGCCGGCGCCACGCCGGAACGCTCGACGGCGGCCTGGATCGCCACGGCGCCCAGGTCGTGCGCGCTCTTGGCCGAGAAGTCGCCCTGGAAGGCGCCCATGGGGGTGCGGGCTGCGCCCACGATAACGATAGGATCATTCATTTTCACTGGTCTCCAAAAGAGTCGGCGCCACGTGCGCCGCCGGGGTGATGGCAGGTGTGCCCTGATACGAAAAACGGATGTGCTGCGGATACGGGAAGACGTCCTCCACGATGCCGGCTTCGATGCGCTCCTTGCGCCGCTGCCAGAATTCGCGCGTCAGCAGGTCGGCGTGGTGCTGCATGAAATACTTGCGGATCTTCGCGTTGCCCAGCAGGAAACGGCCGAACTGTTCGGGGAATACGTCGTGCTTGCCGACGTGGTACCACGGCTCGGCCGACATCTCTTCCTCCTCGGTGCGCGCCTCGGGGATGTCGCGGAACACGCAGTCGGTGATGTACTCGATTTCGTCGTAGTCGTAGAACACCACGCGTTTGTGGCGGGTGACACCGAAATTCTTGTACAGCATGTCGCCGGGGAAGATGTTGGCCGCCACCAGTTCCTTGATGGCGTTGCCGTATTCCAGCACGCCGTGCTCGAGGCGGGCATCGTCGCCCTGCTGCTCGGCGTTGGTGAGCCAGATATTCAGCGGCACCATGCGGCGTTCGATGTACAGGTGCTTGATGACGATCTTGTCGCCATCCTCTTCCAGCAGCGACGGCGCGTACTTGCGGATCTCGTCGAGCAGCTCTTCCTTCATGCGCGCGCGCGGGAAGGCCACGTTGGAATACTCCAGCGTGTCGGCCATGCGGCCCACGCGGTCGTGGTGCTTGACCAGCAGGTATTTTTCCTTCACCAGCGCGCGCGTGGTCTCCTTGGGCGGCGGGAAGAAATCCTTGATCACCTTGAACACATAGGGGAAGGACGGCAGCGCGAACACCAGCATCACCAGGCCGCGGATGCCGGGCGCCACGTCGAACTGGTCGGACGAATGCTTCAGGTGCTGCAGGTAGTCGCGGTAGAACAGCGTCTTGCCCTGCTTCTGCAGGCCGAGGATGGTGTAGATCTCGCTGCGCGGCTTGCGCGGCAGCAGCGTGCGCAGGAATTGCACGTAGGCCGAGGGCACTTCCATGTCCACCTGGAAGTAGGCGCGCGTAAACGAGAACAGGATGATGATCTGTTCCTGCTCGAACAGCACCGTGTCCAGCACCAGCTGGCCGTGGCGGTTGTGCAGGATCGGCACCACGAAGGGATACTCGCGCGCGCCGTTGATGCCCTTGCCCACGATGTAGGCGCCCTTGTTGCGGAAGAACAGGCTGGACAGCACCTGGATCTGGTGGTTGGGCTCCAGCGTTTCGCCGCCGAACAGCTGGCGCAGGCGCGACTCCACCTGCTCCACGTCGCGGTCCAGGTTGGCGAACCGGGCGTTGAGCTGGAAATTGGTGACGATGCGCCTGAGCGTGAAGCGCAGGCCGTCCGTGCCCGGGTAGTACATGCGGTAGGTGGGCGCCGGCTCTTCCGTTTCGATGTACTCGGTGGACACCACCGGCCGCACGAAGATGAACTCGTTGTGGAAATAGCTGCGGTGCAGGATGTTGCAGCACACCGAGTTGAAGAAGGTCTCGGCCAGCTCCGGCTGCTTGTGGCCGGACAGCAGGCCGATGAAGTGCAGCTTGCATTCGCGCCACACCTCGTCGCTCAGGTCCTCCGGCGCGTACTCGTCCTCCAGCAGGTGCACGCATTCCTGCACCCGCTTGTCGTAGAAGCCGATGCGCTCGCGCGCGGCCTGCTGCGCCACCTTCCAGTCGCCGCGCTCGAAATACTCGCGGGCTTGCTGGCTGGACTGGCGGAACAGGCGGTAATGCTTGTCGAAGCCGTCGCGGATGGTGAGCGCGATGTCGAACGCTATCTGGGAAGACAGCAGTTTGGGGAATGCAGCCTGGTTCATCATGGACGGGCCGGCATCATCGCGCTCTGGCGCCTTACTTGGTTTCCGCGAACAGCTCGCGGCCGATCAGCATGCGGCGGATCTCGCTGGTGCCGGCGCCGATTTCATACAGCTTGGCGTCGCGCCACAAGCGGCCCACCGGATACTCGTTGATGTAGCCGTTGCCGCCCAGGGTCTGGATCGCCTCGCCGGCCATCCACGTGGCTTTCTCCGCGCTGTACAGGATGGCGCCGGCGGCGTCCTTGCGCAGCTGGCGCACCGCTTCCGGCGTGGTGGCGCGGTCGCAGGCCTGGCCGACGGCGTAGACATAGGCCTTGCAGGCCATCATGGTCGAGTACATATCGGCCAGCTTGCCCTGCATCAGCTGGAACTCGCCGATCGGCTGGCCGAACTGCCTGCGGTCGTGGATGTAGGGCACCACCGCGTCCATGCAGGCCTGCATGATGCCCAGCGGGCCGCCGGACAGCACGGTGCGCTCGAAGTCCAGGCCGGACATCAGCACGTTGACGCCCTTGCCCAGGCCGCCCAGCACGTTCTCGGCCGGCACTTCGCAGTCCTGGAACACCAGTTCGCCGGTGTGCGAACCGCGCATGCCCAGCTTGTCCAGTTTCTGTGCCACCGAGAAGCCCTTGAAATTCTTCTCGATCAGGAAGGCGGTCATGCCGCGCGGGCCGGCTTCCAGGTCGTTCTTGGCATACACCACCAGCACGTCCGCGTCGGGGCCGTTGGTGATCCACATCTTGGTGCCGTTGAGCACCCAGCGGTCGCCCTTCCAGTCGGCGCGCAGCTTCATGCTCACCACGTCGGAACCGGCGTTCGGCTCGGACATGGCCAGCGCGCCCACGTGTTCGCCCGAGATCAGCTTGGGCAGGTATTTTTGTTTTTGCTCTTCGGTGCCGTTGCGCTTGATCTGGTTCACGCACAGGTTGGAGTGGGCGCCGTAGGACAGGCCCACCGAGGCCGAGGCGCGCGAGATTTCTTCCATCGCCACGATGTGGGCCAGGTAGCCCATATTGGCGCCGCCGTACTGCTCGCTGACGGTGATGCCCAGCAGGCCCAGGTCGCCCATCTTGCGCCACAGGTCCATCGGGAACTGGTCGCTGCGGTCGATCTCGGCGGCGCGCGGCGCGATTTCGGCGGCGGCGAATTCCTGCACGGCGGAACGGAGGGCGGCGATGTCTTCGCCGTGGTCAAAGGTCAGGCCTGGGAGATGGAGCATGTCGTCCTCATTCTTCTGGTTGGGGGTGTTGAAGCCCTCATCATACCGCGATGTGACGTTAACGTAAACGTCAAGTAGCGCTGGTCTGCGGCTCCGCGATCGCCGCCAGCATGCGCCTGCAATCTTCCTCGTGGGCGGTGATTTCGGCCAGCGTCATGTCGATGTCTTCGCGCTGCTGTTCCAGCATGTCGCGGTGCTGCTGCAGGACGCCCAGGAAGCGGTGCATCTGCGCGCTGGTGTCCTTGGGCGACTCGTACATGTCCACCAGGCCCTTGATTTCGGACAGCGACAGGCCCAGGCGCTTGCCGCGCAGGGTCAGCTTCAGGCGGGTGCGGTCGCGCGGCGTATACACGCGGTTGCGGCCGCCGGCGCCTTCGCGCGACGGGCTCAGCAGGCCCTGGTCTTCGTAGAAGCGGATCGCGCGCGCCGTGATGTCGAATTCACGGGCCAGTTCGGTGATGGTATAGGTTGGCATATTGATAAAATAGGCAGCAGCGGTGGCTTTAGGCTTCCGTTTACGTAACGTTAAAGACATTGTAGCCCATGACAGGACGGACAGTTGGTGGCAATTGATGACCACGAATGGCGTATCGTGCGACGGCCTTGCGCTGCGGGCGGCATCATATGTATTGGCATAAAGGCAGCACCATCACCGTGCATGCGCTCGCGTCTGTCCTGAACGAACGTTCAGTCTAAAAAATTGCCCTCTAAATTCAATTTGCCGTATCATGTCATATCAGAAATAAAATTTGGACGTTATGCGAGCGAAAGCACGCAGCAATGAGGGAAAAATGTTAAATCTTCCATTCTTGATTGTCACAGTTTGTCTGACACTGCGAGAGACTGACTTTCATTGCATGACATGAAATAGTGCAACTATGAATTCTTCTAACGAACGCGAAAGCTTTAGCCAGCGCTTGCAGCAGGCTCTGAAAAACGCCCACTACTCCCCCGATAGCCCGACCCGACTGGCACGCGAATTTAACATTCGTTTCGACGGACGCCCCATAACGGTGCACGCAGCGCGCAAATGGCTGGTCGGCGAAGCCATTCCCACCCAGGAAAAGCTGCGCATGATAGCCCAATGGCTGGGTGTGCCCGCCGACTGGCTCCGTTTCGGCGGTCCGGAAGCGGCAGCGCCGGCCGGCGAAAGCAGCAATGGCCTGTCCCGTTTCGAGTCGGCCGACGTCAAGCTGATCGCCGATTTGCAGCGCCTGGACGAACATCACCGCCAGATCGCGCGCGAATTTATCCGCATGCTGGTGCGGGTGAACTACCAAAAGTAACAAAACAGCACGTCCGTTCTTGATACATTGCCAAATATAAGAACGGGCGTGCCACGATTGCGCCGCAGCGCGCTTTTCCGCCGAATGTTCGGCTCCAATAGCAAATTGTCATAGTTCCGAAACGGATTTGGTGCACAATAGGGTTGCGCAATGCACGCGCTATTTCAGGAGTCCGGATTGAGCCGCTTGATGAGAAACAACTACAGCAATGTAGCGCAGCTGAAAGACCTGATGACCGCCCCGCCGATGACGGCAGCCCGCCACGCTGAATTGATGCGCAAGCGCATCGCGCAGCGCCGCATGCTGGAAGAAGCGAGGGAATTGAAGCGTGCCAGCAGCAGCTTCGAGAAAACCTAGCGCATAGCGGGTTTCAGGTCGGGCTCAGCCCGTGCCAGCGCGGCGCCAGCTGGTGTTCCAGGCCGAACAGGTCGATCACGCGGGCCACCGTGTGGTCCACCATCTCGGCGATGCTTTGGGGCTGGTGGTAGAAGCTGGGCAGGGGCGGGAAGATGATGCCGCCCATTTCAGTGACGGCGGTCATATTGCGCAGGTGCGCCAGGTTGAACGGCGTTTCGCGCACCATCAGCACCAGGCGGCGGCGCTCCTTGAGCACCACGTCGGCTGCGCGCGCGATCAGGTTGTCCGACAGGCCGTGCGCCACGGACGCCAGCGTCTTCATCGAGCACGGCGCAATCACCATCCCGTCCGACTGGAACGAACCGCTGGCGATGGACGCGCCGATATTGTGCTGCCGGTGCACCACGTCGGCCAGCGCTTCCACTTCCTTGCGCTGCAGGCCGGTTTCCTGGTGCAGGGTCAGCACGGCCGCGTCCGAGACCACCAGGTGGGTCTCGACGTCCGGCGTCTCTTTCAGCACCTGCAGCAGACGCACCCCATACACGGCGCCGGTGGCGCCGGTGATGGCAATGACGATCCGCTGCGGGCGATCAGGCATCCAGCAGGGCCTTCAGCTCGCCCGACTCAAACATCTCGTTCATGATGTCCGAACCGCCGATGAATTCGCCCTTGATGTAGAGCTGGGGGATGGTCGGCCAGTTCGAGTATTCCTTGATGCCCTGGCGGACTTCAGGATCGTCCAGCACGTTTACGGTGGCGATGTTTTCCACGCCGCACGCCTTCAGGATCTGGATGGCGCGGCCGGAAAAGCCGCACTGCGGGAACTGGGCGGTGCCCTTCATGAACAGGACCACTGGGGTGTTGGTCACGGTTTCTTTGATCCAGGTTTGTACGTCGCTCATTTGCTGCCTCGGGGGAAAAAGGGAAAGATGCCGACATTTTATAAGAAAACGCCGGCGGGGGTACTGCGGGCCTTGCCGGCTTAGCCGCGCAGCTTGGCGAAGGCGGCCGCCATGGAGCCGCCCATGGCCGGTTCGCGGGTCTGCGATTTTTGCTGTGATCCCATGGCGCGGCGGTCGTTACGGTCGGCGCGCTGCTCGGGCTTGTTGCCGGCGGCCGGCGCGCTGTCGGAGAGGCGCATGGTCAGCGCGATGCGCTTGCGCTTGGGATCGACTTCCAGCACCTTCACCTTCACCACCTGGCCGGCCTTGACCACCGTGTGCGGGTCTTTCACGAAGGTATTCGACAGCGCCGAGATGTGCACCAGGCCGTCCTGGTGCACGCCGATGTCGACGAAGGCGCCGAAAGCGGCCACGTTGGTCACCACGCCTTCCAGGATCATGTCCGGACGCAGGTCCGAAATTTCCTCCACGCCGTCCTTGAAGGTGGCGGTGGTGAACTCGGGACGCGGATCGCGGCCCGGCTTTTCCAGTTCCTTCAGGATGTCGGTCACGGTCGGCACGCCGAACTTGTCGTCGGCGTACCTGGCCGGATTCAGGGTCTTGATCAGGCCGCTTTCACCGATCACGCCCTTGATGTCCTTCTTGATGTCGGCCAGGATTTTCTCCACCAGCGGATACGATTCCGGGTGCACCGCCGAGGCGTCCAGCGGGTTGTCGCCGCCCATCACGCGCAGGAAGCCGGCCGCCTGCTCGAACGTCTTGTCGCCCAGGCGCGGCACGGCTTTCAGGCCGGCGCGCGACGTGAACGCGCCCTTGCTGTCGCGGTAGGTGACGATGCTTTGCGCCACGCTGGCCGACAGCCCGGACACGCGCGCCAGCAGCGGCGCCGAGGCGGTATTGACGTCCACGCCGACCGCGTTGACGCAATCCTCGACCACCGCGTCCAGCGTGCGCGCCAGTTGCGACTGGCTCACGTCGTGCTGGTATTGGCCCACGCCGATCGATTTCGGGTCGATCTTGACCAGTTCGGCCAGCGGGTCCTGCAGGCGGCGCGCGATCGACACGGCGCCGCGGATCGACACGTCCAGGTCGGGCAGTTCGCGCGAGGCGAATTCGGACGCCGAATACACCGAGGCGCCCGCTTCGGAAACGACGATCTTGGTCAGCTTCTGTTCCGGCAGCATCTTGATCAGGTCCTGCGCCAGCTTGTCGGTTTCGCGCGAGGCGGTGCCGTTGCCGATGGAAATCAGCGACACATGGTGCCTGGCGGCCAGCCTGGCCAGCGTGTGCAGCGCGCCGTCCCAGTCGTTGCGGGGCTGATGCGGGTAGATGGTGGCATGTTCGACCACTTTACCGGTCGGATCGACCACCGCCACTTTCACGCCGGTGCGCAGGCCGGGATCCAGGCCCATGGTGGCGCGCTGGCCGGCCGGGGCCGCCAGCAGCAGCGCTTTCAGATTGGTGGCGAACACATTGATGGCGTCCGTTTCGGCGCGTTCGCGCAGCGCGCCCATCAGTTCGCTTTCCAGGTGCATGAAACTTTTCACGCGCCAGGTCCAGCGCGCCGTGTCGGCCAGCCATTTGTCGGCCGGGCGGCCGGCGCTCTTGATCCCGAAGCGGGCGGCGATGCGGCTTTCGCACGGATTGTGCGGCGCGTCCCACTTCGGTTTTTCGGCTTCGGTATCCAGCCGCAGGGTCACGTCCAGGATGCCTTCGCGGCGCCCGCGCAGCAGCGCCAGCGCGCGGTGCGAGGGCACGGTGGCGATGGTTTCCGAGTAATCGAAATAATCGGCGAATTTTTCGCCTTCTTCCTGCTTGCCTTCCACCACTTTGGACTCAACTATACCGTGATCGGTCACGTATTCGCGCAGCGACTGCAGCAGGGTGGCGTCCTCGGCGAAGCGCTCCATCAGGATCTGGCGTGCGCCGTCCAGCGCGGCCTTGCTGTCGGCCACGCCCGGATTGTTGCCGTCCGGCGTGGTGAACGCCTCGCGCAGATAGGCCGTGGCTTCCGTTTCGGGAGTCAGTTCCGGGTTCGCCAGCAGGGCGTCGGCCAGCGGCATCAGGCCCGCCTCGATGGCGATCTGGGCCTTGGTGCGGCGCTTTTGCTTGTATGGAAGATACAAGTCTTCCAGCCGGGTCTTGTCCTCGGCGTGCAGCACGGCCTCCAGCAGTTCCGGCGTCATCTTGTTCTGTTCGGTGATCGAGGCCACGATGGCGGCGCGGCGGTCTTCCAGTTCGCGCAGGTAACGCAGGCGCTCCTCCAGCAGGCGCAGCTGGATGTCGTCCAGGCCGCCGGTCGCTTCCTTGCGGTAGCGCGCGATGAATGGCACAGTGGCGCCCTCGTCCAGCAGGGCGACGGCGGCGGCCACCTGGGCCGGTTTGGCGGCCAGTTCGATGGCAAGGCGTTGTTCGATGGTAGGCAGCATGAGCGTGATTCCTGTGGTGACCAGGCCGGAATCATACTCAAACGGCAGCGATGCGCCAACTTGCTTCGTCCTATGTTGGAAGAAACACAAACAAGAGTTACGCTAAACCGGATAATATTGCATGTTGCAGTTTTTGAACCGTCTTCAAACCGTCATCGATCAGTAACAAATGCGCACTATGGATTTGACCCGCGACGAAACCCGCGAAACGACTGCGCCGGCCCCGGCCTCCGCCCCGGCATCGGCCCCCGCTCCCCAACTGCCCTACGCCGTCGCGACGTGGCTGCAGCGGGTGGACGCTGCCGCGCACCCGAAAGCCAAGCTGCTGGCGGTCGAGCCCGACCCCAAGGCAGCCCAGCCGCAATACAAACTGATCTATGTGCTGGCGCCCACCAGCGGCGGGCGCCACGTGGCGCTGTGCCTGTACAAGGCGCGCCTGCGGCCGAACGGCGACGTGGCCGCCGCCACCCCGGTCAGCGAAGTGTTTTCGCTGCTGTCTGCCCCGCCCAGCTTCCTGGCGGGCGGCGACGATGACCTGATCCGTTTCTTCGTGGCCATGCGCAGCGGTCCGAATTCCCAGACCGGCACCGCCACCGAGCCGCGCGGCAAGATCGGCGCGGCGCTGCTGACCATGCTG
Organism: Massilia sp. NBRC 108631; assembly: GCF_059704565.1. Lineage (NCBI taxonomy): Bacteria > Pseudomonadati > Pseudomonadota > Betaproteobacteria > Burkholderiales > Oxalobacteraceae > Massilia > Massilia sp. NBRC 108631. The sequence goes on along the minus strand of NZ_BAAKJE010000066.1, from coordinate 78,087 downwards.
GCCGAGCAGGACAAGCTGCTGTGGGCCAACTCCTGGGCCGACGTGGGCAACGGCCTGGTCTATCCGATGAAGTTCGGCCCCCTGCGCCAGGCCAACCTGGCGTGGCGCGAGGAAGGCAAGGGCCTGCGCCTGGGCTGGGCGGTGGAGCCGCCCGAGGGCGCGCGCCACCACGGCGCCGACCAGATCGACTACATGCTGCCGACCGAACCGCCGTGGTATATCGACAACCTGTCGTGCGGCGAGCTGTTCCTGAACCAGGGCGGCGCCGAGATCCCGCTGGCCGACCTGCAGGCGCTGGTGGCGCAGGCGCCGCTGCTCACCAGCAACGACAAGCTGCGCGTGTCGCAGCTGCTGCTGGCGCACGGCCTGCAGCAGCTGATGCCGCTGCCCCAGCCGCTGCCGCAGCGCCTGCGCCAGGACGTCAAGCCGCGCCCCATCCTGGTGCTGGACGCGGCCATGCTGGCCGACGGCAGCGTGCAGCGCTGGCACGACTTCGCCGTGCTGTCCTACGACTATGACGGCGAGCGCGTCTCGTTCGACCCGTCCCAGCGCGTGGTGCGCCAGCGCGGCGATGTGACCGAAGTGATACAGCGCGACGAGCAGGCCGAGGCCGATGCGCTGGCCACGCTGGCGGCGCTGGGCTTCCGCAAGCCCAGCGCGCTGCCGCTGTCGAGCGTGCGCGGCGGCCTGCTGCTGGCCGGCCAGGCCGACTGGCTGCGCTTCGCGGCCGACGGCGTGAATGAATTGATGGCGCACGGTTGGCAGGTGGAGAAATCGGCCAAGTACCGCTACGACGTGACGGCCGTGGACGGCTGGTACGCCGAAGTCGAGCCGGACGAGGCCGACGGCGGCAACGCCTGGTTCGACCTGGAGCTGGGCATCACGGTGGAAGGCGAGCGCATCCCGCTGCTGCCGGTGCTGGTGCAGATGATACGCAACGCGCCGCTGGACTTCAGCCCGAAGGCGCTGGCGTCCCACGCCGAGGAGGACCAGATGCTGGCCACGCTGGCCGACGGCACCCGCGTGGCGCTGCCGTGGAACCGCGTCAAGCCCATCCTGGCCACGCTGGGCGAGCTGTATTTCAACGACAAGATCAAGCACGCGGTGCACATGGCCACGCTGGACGCGGCGCGCCTGGACGAGCTGGCCCGCCTGGTCGATTTCGACTGGAGCGGCGGCGAGGAACTGCGCGACATGGGCCGCAAGCTGAACCAGTTCAACTCGGTCAAGCGCGTGCCCACGCCGGCCGGCCTGCGCGCCACCTTGCGCGACTACCAGGCCGACGGCCTGGCCTGGATGCAGTTCCTGCGCGAGTACGGCCTGGCCGGCATCCTGGCCGACGACATGGGCCTGGGCAAGACCGTGCAGACCCTGGCCCACATCCTGGTGGAAAAGGAAGCCGGGCGCCTGACGCACCCGGTGCTGGTGATCGCGCCGACCAGCCTGATGGGCAACTGGCAGGACGAGGCCGCGCACTTCGCGCCCGACCTGCGCGTGCTGCTGCTGCAGGGCAAGGACCGCATGCAGCAGTTCGAGCAGATCCAGCAGTCCGACCTGGTGCTGACCACCTACGCGCTGCTGCCGCGCGACGAGGAAAAGCTGCGCGAGCATGAGTTCCACATGGTGATCCTGGACGAGTCGCACTACATCAAGAACACCCGCTCCAAGGCGGCCCAGAGCGCCGGCCTGCTGAAGGCCAAGCACCGCCTGTGCCTGTCCGGCACGCCGCTGGAAAACCACCTGGGCGAGCTGTGGTCGCAGTTCCACTTCCTGCTGCCCGGCCTGCTGGGCGACGAGAAATCGTTCAACGCCCAGTTCCGCCATCCGATCGAGCGCCAGGACGACCCGCAGCGCCGCGCGCTGCTGAACCGCCGCATCAAGCCCTTCCTGCTGCGCCGGACCAAGGACAACGTGGCCAAGGAATTGCCGGCCAAGACCGAGATGGTGCGCAAGGTGGAGCTGACCGGCGCCCAGCGCGACCTGTACGAGACGGTGCGCCTGGCCATGGACCAGAAAGTGCGCGAGGAGATCGACCGCAAGGGCGTGGCGCGCAGCCAGATCGTGATCCTGGAGGCGCTGCTCAAGCTGCGCCAGGTGTGCTGCGACCCGCGCCTGGTGAAGTCGCTGCCGTCGAAAAAGCAGACCGCCGGTTCGGCCAAGCTGACCGACCTGATGCAGATGGTCGAGGATTTGCTGGAAGAAGACCGCAAGATCCTGGTGTTTTCGCAGTTCACCTCGATGCTCGAGCTGATCGAGGAGGAACTCGAGCTGCGCGACATCCCCTACGCGCTGCTGACCGGCGAAACCAAGGACCGCAGCGCGCAGGTGGCCGCCTTCCAGCAGGGCGCGGTGCCGATCTTCCTGATCAGCCTGAAAGCCGGTGGCGTCGGCCTGAACCTGACCGCGGCCGACACCGTGATCCACTACGACCCGTGGTGGAACCCGGCGGCCGAGAACCAGGCCACCGACCGCGCCTGGCGCATCGGCCAGGACAAGCCGGTGTTCGTCTACAAGCTGATCGCCAAGGGCACGCTGGAGGAGAAAATCCAGGTGCTGCAGCAGAAGAAGTCCGACCTGGCGCAGTCCATCCTGGCCGAGGGCGAATCGCAGAAGATGGCGCTGACGCAGGAAGACCTGCAGCAGATCTTCGCCCCGCTGGCGGACTAGGCCATGGACGACCCGGCCTTCAATCCCGAGCTCTACAAGCAAATCCTCGACAACAGCAGCGAGGTGCATTTCCTGCTGGACTGCGAAAGCGGCCGCATCCAGTACCTGAGCCCGGCGGCCGGGCGCCGCTTCGGCTACAACCTGGAGCGCGCGCAAGCGCTGTCGGACCTGCTGGTGGCCGACTTGCCGCTGCGGCTGGAGCGCTTCGCGGCGGGCGAGCGCAGCCGCCTCCGCGTGCGCCGCGAGCTGGAAGTGGCGCACGCCGACGGCCACTTGATCCCGGTGGAGATCGAATCGACGCTGGTGCTAAACGACATCGGCGCCGCCGTCGCGCTGTCCGGCTCGGTGCGCGACGTCAGCGAGCGCCAGCAATGGCAGAAGCAGCAGAAGAAGTTCGCCTCCATGCTGTCGCACGAGTTCCGCACCCCGCTGTCGACCATTGACGGCGCCATCCAGCGCCTGGAAATGACGGGCGCCCACCACGACGAAGCGACCCGCAAGCGCTACACCAAGATCCAGAACGCGGTCGAGCGCCTGCTGGCCATGCTGGACGAGTACCTGTCGCCCGAGCGCATGGCCAGCATCGGCCGCCGGCGCCAGCCCAACGAGGTCTCGCCGCTGGCGCTGCTGGAGCATGCCGCCGGGCAGGCCCAGGCCCGGCGCGCCGCAGTCCGCGTGGTGGAGGACGGCTTGCCGCAATGGATGCGCTGCGATCCGGCCGGCATGCGCCTCGTCCTGGACATTTTGCTGGACAATGCCATTAAGTACACAGATGATAGCGACGAGATAACGCTTGTCGGCAAAAAAGCAACAGAAGGCGGAATAGAGTTGTCGGTATCGGACCGGGGGGCTGGCATACCTGCCGATGAAGTGGGTAAGCTGTTCGACAGGGGCTTTCGCGGCCGCGCCGCCGACGGCATACCGGGCTCGGGCCTGGGCCTGTACATGGCGCGCGCGGTGGTGGAAGTGCACGGCGGCACGCTGACGGTGGAAAATTTTGCTGAAAGCGGCAAGAAATTTAGGATTTGGCTGCCTATACCGGCCTGAGCCGGGAAATACCTTGCGCCGCGCGATTGCAACCGTGATAATTCTCGCACGCAAGCTTCGGCTTGCAACTAATTTGAGATTGGCGCATCAATGACGCAAATACTGATCGTGGAAGACAATCTGGACTATGCCGAGGAAATGGCAGAGTTCCTGACTGAGCTTGAACACGAAGTCCACATCACCAACAACGCCGGCGAAATGTGGTCGGCACTCAGCCAGGGCAACGTTGGCGTGGTGGTGCTCGACCTGGGCCTGCCCGACGAGGACGGCTTCAACGTCATTCCGCGCATGCGCCAGCTGTATCCGCAGATCGGCCTGCTGGTGCTGACCGGCCGCGTGGCCTTCGACAACCGCATCCTCGGCCTGCGCCTGGGCGCCGACCATTACCTGACCAAGCCCATCAAGTTCCCGGAACTGGCCGCCCATATCGAGGCGCTGGACCGCCGCGTCGGTCCGCAGGAGCCGGTGCCGCTGCCCAATAAGTGGACCTTGAAGCTCAGCGCCCGCCTGCTGGAACTGTCCGGCCAGTCCATCACGCTGACGGAAAAAGAATGCAACTTCCTGCACCTGCTGACGATTAACACGCGTCCCGTGCCGCGCCAGGTCATCGTGGCCGGCATCGGCGGCGACGACCCGGACGCCGGCCGCCGCGTCGACATGCTGGTGTACCGCCTGCGCAAGAAGGCGCGCAGCGGCCTGGGCGAGGATCTGCCGCTGCGCAGCGCCTACGGCGAAGGCTACAGTCTGTCCGCCAGCTTCAACCTCTCCTGAAACGGATGGCGCCGCCGCGCGCGGCGTGACATTGCAATAGTTTCCAGCCATACCATTTGACTTACCATGGACTTCCAGGCGCCGCCTGTGGTCCGGTGCGGTTGCGGCGCGTCCTTGCGGGAGGGTGCTATGGTAAAGGTGCGGAATCTGGGGATAGGCGTGCGGCTGGGCGGCGGCTTCGGCGTCGTCATGCTGATGATGCTGATGATGGCGGCGGCCGGCGTCTGGCGCTTGCAGGCGGTGGGCCAGCTGAGCGAGGAGATGGTGGGCAGCGCCATGCTCAAGGAGCGCCTGACCGCCGAGTGGCATGGCCTGATCAGCATCAGCGGCGTGCGCGTGATGGCGTTCGCCCGCAATCCCGAACAAGTGGAATCGAAGGCCGAGGCCGACAAGGCGGCCGCCACGCGCGAGCGCGTCAACGCCATCCAGAAGCAGCTCGAACCGCTGCTGGCCAGCGGCGAGGAAAAGCGCCTGCTGGAGGCCGTGGGCGCGGTGCGCAAGGACTACGCCGCCACCCGCGACGCGGTGTTCGCGCTGAAGAAGGGCGGCGACGCCGACGGCGCCCGGCAATTGGTGGACGGCAAGCTGGAACGGCAGTTCGCGGGCTACCAGCGCGCCGTCGAACAGATCGGCGAGCACGAGGCCGGCGTGGGCCGGGTGCTGGCCGGCCAGGTGCAGCAGCAGTTCCGCGACGGCCGCCTGTTCCTGCTGGCCATGGCCTGCGGCGTGCTGCTGCTGGGCAGCTGGTTCGCCTACGTGCTCACGCGCTCCATCACGGCGCCGCTGGCGCAGGCGGTGCGCGTGGCGCAGACCGTTGCCGCAGGTGACTTGAGCAGCCGGATCCGGGTCGACAGCCGGGACGAGACGGGCCAGTTGCTGCAGGCGCTGAAGGAGATGAACGCCAGCCTGGTGCGCATCGTCAGCCAGGTGCGCGGCGGCACGGAGACCATCGCCAGCGCCTCCGGCGAGATCGCCAGCGGCAACCTGAACCTGTCGTCCCGCACCGAGCAGCAGGCCAGCTCGCTGCAGCAGACCGCGTCCTCGATGGAGGAGCTGACCGCCACCGTCAAGCAGAACGGCGACAATTCGCGCCAGGCGCACACGCTGGCGCTGTCGGCGTCGGACGTGGCGCAGCGCGGCGGCGCCGTGGTCAGCCAGGTGGTCGACACCATGGGCATGATCAACGCCTCGGCCCACAAGATCGTCGACATCATCGGCGTCATCGACGGCATCGCCTTCCAGACCAATATCCTGGCGCTGAACGCGGCGGTGGAGGCGGCCCGTGCCGGCGAGCAGGGGCGCGGCTTTGCCGTGGTGGCGTCCGAGGTGCGCAACCTGGCCCAGCGCAGCGCGGCGGCGGCGCGCGAAATCAAGGTGCTGATCGGCGACTCGGTGGAAAAAGTGTCCACCGGCGCCAGGCTGGTGGACCAGGCCGGCAGCACCATGGAGGAAATCGTGGTCAATGTGCGCCGGGTGAGCGACATCATCGGCGAAATCACCGCCGCCAGCGTGGAGCAGACCAGCGGCATCGAGCAGATCAACCGCGCCATTTCGCAGATGGACCAGGTAACCCAGCAGAACGCAGCCCTGGTCGAGGAAGCGGCGGCGGCCGCCGCCGCGCTGCAGGACCAGAGCCAGGCGCTGGCCCACGCGGTCAGCGTGTTCCAGCTGGCCGGCCCGCCTTCCGGACGGCGCGCGCTGGCAGCGCCGCAATAATCAGGGACGGAGTCAAGGCGATTTTCGCGCGCCGCGAAATAATTGGGGACAGAGTGGGTGGGATGCGGTAGCATGGGCGTTTTCCACCACGCTGATCCCCGCTGCCATGGCCCGTCTGCCCCGCCTCATCGTTCCTTTCCAGCCCCACCACGTGGTCCAGCGCGGCCTGAACGGCCAGGCCCTGTTCCAGGACGCCGACGACTATATCGCCTTTCTTGCCTGGCTGCGCAGCGCCGCCAAAAACTGGAAGGTGGCCGTGCATGCCTACGTATTGACGCCCGCCGAGCTGCATTTCCTGGTCACCCCCAGCGACGAAGACGGGCTGGGCTTGATGATGCAGTGGATAGGGCGCTACTACGTGCCCTACTTCAACCAGAAATACGGCCGCGCCGGCACCCTGTGGCAGGGCCGCTACAAGACCTCGCTCATCGACGCCGAGTCATACCTGATGAGCAATAGCCGTTATATCGAGTTCCTGCCGGTGCGCAAGGGCCTAGCGGGCCAGCCGGAGCAGTACGCCTGGTCCAGCTATGCCCACCATGCGGGCTTGCGCTCCGATCCGGCGGTGACCGACCACGCGCTGTACTGGGCGCTGGGCAACACGCCGTTCCAGCGCGAAGTGGCGTACAAGGAACTGGCCGGCAGCGACCTGTCCCCGGAGGAGATCGCCACGGTGGAACAGGCCGTGCTCAAGGGCTGGCCGCTGGGTTCGGAGCGCTTCAAGACGGAGCTGCAAAACCGCGTCAAGCGCCAGGTGTTGCCGGCCAAGCGCGGCCGTCCCTTCAAGAAAAGTGCGCCGGCCGAACAAGGCGAATGACTGTGTCCCTAATTAAATTTCAAACCGACGCGTAAAAAATTAATTCGACTCCGACCCTAATTATTCTTGTTGAGTTTTTTTGTGCATTGCACTACTCTGACTTTTCGATAGTTATCAGCAGTGGAGAAACGCATGATTGCGCAAGGTTTGTACGACCCAGCTAATGAACATGACGCCTGCGGCGTCGGTTTCGTCGCCCACATCAAGGGCAACAAGAGCCATTCCATCGTGGAGCAGGGTCTGCTGATCCTGAAGAACCTGGATCACCGGGGCGCCGTGGGCGCCGATGCGCTGATGGGCGATGGCGCCGGCATCCTGATCCAGATCCCGGACCAGTACTACCGCGACGAAATGGCCAAGCAGGGCGTGGAACTGCCGCCGCCAGGCGAATACGGCGTGGGCATGGTGTTCCTGCCGAAGGAAAACGCGTCGCGCATCGCCTGCGAACAGGAAATCGAGCGCGCCGTGCGCATCGAAGGCCAGGTCGTGCTGGGCTGGCGCAATGTGCCGGTCGACTACGACATGCCGATGTCGCCCACCGTGCGCGCCAAAGAACCGATCATCCGCCAGATCTTCATCGGCCGCGGCCCGGACATCATGGTGACCGACGCGCTCGAGCGCAAACTGTATGTGATCCGCAAATCGTCCGGCCACGCCATCCAGGCGCTCAAACTGCTGCACGGCAAGGAATTCTTCGTGCCGTCGATGTCGGCCCGCACCGTGGTCTACAAAGGCCTGCTGCTGGCCGACCAGGTCGGCGTCTACTATAAAGACTTGCAGGATCCGCGCTGCATCTCGGCGCTGGCGCTGGTGCACCAGCGGTTCTCCACCAACACCTTCCCTGAGTGGCCGCTGGCCCACCCGTACCGCCTGATCGCCCACAACGGCGAAATCAACACGGTGAAAGGCAACTTCAACTGGATGCGCGCCCGCGAAGGCGTGATGAAGTCGGCCGTGCTGGGCGACGACCTGCAGAAGCTGTTCCCGCTGATCTACGAAGGCCAGTCGGACACCGCCTGCTTCGACAACGCGCTGGAACTGTTGCTGATGGCGGGCTATCCGCTGGCGCAGGCCATGATGATGATGATCCCCGAGGCGTGGGAAAACCACACCCTGATGGACGACAACCGCAAGGCCTTCTACGAATACCATGCGGCCATGATGGAACCATGGGACGGCCCGGCCGCCATGGCCTTCACCGACGGCCGCTACATCGGCGGCACGCTGGACCGCAACGGCTTGCGTCCCGCGCGCTACATCATCACCGACGACGACCTGGTGGTGATGGCGTCCGAATCGGGCGTGCTGCCGATCCCGGAATCGAAGATCATCCAGAAGTGGCGTCTGCAGCCGGGCAAGATGTTCCTGATCGACCTGGAAGCGGGCCGCATCATCGACGACAAGGAACTGAAGGACACCTACGCCAACGCCAAGCCCTACAAGGCCTGGATCAACGCGGTGCGCATCAAGCTCAACGAGATCAAGCTGTCCGAGAGCCAGCAGGCGCACAACCGCATCAAGTACAGCGCCGCGCCGGGCGAAAAAGCCGTCGCGTCCGTGCTGGACCGCCAGCAAGCCTTCGGCTACACCCAGGAAGACCTGCGTTTCCTGATGGCGCCGATGGCCGCCGCCGGCGAGGAAGCCACCGGCTCCATGGGCAACGACTCGCCGCTGGCCGTCATGTCCAACAAGCTCAAGCCGCTGTACAACTACTTCAAGCAGCTGTTCGCCCAGGTGACCAATCCGCCGATCGACCCGATCCGCGAAGCGATGGTGATGTCGCTGGTGTCCTTCATCGGCCCGAAACCGAACCTGCTCGACACCAACAACGTGAACCCGCCGATGCGCCTGGAAGTGTCGCAGCCGGTGCTGGGCTTCGACGACATGGCGCGCCTGCGCGGCATCTCGCTGCACACCGGCGGCAAGTTCAAGTCGTACGAGCTGAACATCTGCTACCCGCTGGCCTGGGGCAAGGAAGGCGTGGAAGCCTGCCTGGCCTCGCTGTGCGCGGAAGCCGTTGACGCGGTCAAGTCCGGCCACAACATCCTGATCGTGTCGGACCGTTCGATCGGCCCGGACCGCGTGGCAATCCCGGCGCTGCTGGCCACCTCCACCATCCACCAGCACCTGGTGTCGAAAGGCCTGCGCGCCTCGACCGGCCTGGTGGTGGAAACCGGCTCGGCCCGCGAAACCCACCACTTCGCCCTGCTGGCGGGCTACGGCGCGGAAGCCGTGCACCCCTATCTGGCGATGGAAACGCTGATGGAGCTGGCCCACGAAATGTCGGGCGAGCTGAGCGGCGAGCAAGCCATCTACAACTATACCAAGGCCATCGGCAAGGGCTTGATGAAGGTCATGTCCAAGATGGGCATCTCGACCTATATGTCGTACTGCGGCGCGCAGATCTTCGAAGCGATCGGCCTGAACAAGTCGCTGGTGGACAAGTACTTCAAGGGCACCGCCTCCAACGTGGAAGGCATCGGCGTGTTCGAAGTGGCGGAAGAAGCGCTGCGCCTGCACAACCTGGCCTTCGGCAACGATCCGCTGCTGAAGGAAGCGCTGGACGCGGGCGGCGAGTACGCCTTCCGCATCCGCGGCGAGGACCACCTGTGGACGCCGGACGCGATCGCCAAGCTGCAGCACTCGACCCGCGCCAACAACTACTCGACCTATAAAGAGTACGCGCAGATCATCAACGACCAGAGCAAGCGCCACCTGACCCTGCGCGGCCTGTTCGAGTTCAAGCTCGACCCGGCCAAGGCCATCGCGCTGGACGAAGTCGAGCCGGCCAAGGAAATCGTCAAGCGCTTCGCCACCGGCGCCATGTCGCTCGGCTCGATCTCGACCGAGGCGCACGCCACCCTGGCCGTGGCCATGAACCGCATCGGCGGCAAGTCCAACACCGGCGAAGGCGGCGAAGATCCGGCCCGCTACAGCATGGAACTGAAGGGCATCCCGATCAAGCAGGGCGACACCATGGCCTCCGTGGTGGGCAAGGAACAAGTGGTGGTCGACATTCCGCTGCAGGCGGGCGACTCCATGCGTTCGCGCATCAAGCAGGTGGCCTCGGGCCGCTTCGGCGTCACCGCCGAGTACCTGAACTCGGCCGACCAGATCCAGATCAAGATGGCGCAGGGCGCCAAGCCCGGCGAAGGCGGCCAGCTGCCGGGCCATAAAGTGTCCGAATACATTGCCCAGCTGCGCTTCTCGGTGCCGGGCGTGGGCCTGATTTCGCCGCCGCCGCACCACGACATCTACTCGATCGAAGATCTGGCCCAGCTGATCCACGACCTGAAGAACGTCAACCCGCGCGCCTCGATCTCGGTCAAGCTGGTGTCCGAAGTCGGTATCGGCACCGTGGCCGCCGGCGTCACCAAGGCCAAGGCCGACCACGTGGTGGTGGCCGGCCATGACGGCGGCACCGGCGCCTCGCCGCTGTCCTCGGTCAAGCATGCCGGCACCCCTTGGGAGCTGGGCCTGGCCGAGACCCAGCAGACGCTGGTGCTCAACGGCCTGCGCAGCCGCATCCGCGTCCAGGCCGACGGCCAGATGCGCACCGGCCGCGACGTGGTGATCGCCGCCATGCTGGGCGCCGACGAGATCGGCTTCGCCACCGCGCCGCTGGTGGTGGAAGGCTGCATCATGATGCGCAAATGCCACCTGAACACCTGCCCGGTGGGCGTGGCCACCCAGGATCCGGTGCTGCGCGCCAAGTTCCAGGGCAAGCCGGAATACGTGGTGAACTACTTCTTCTTCGTAGCCGAAGAAGCGCGCCAGCTGATGGCCCAGCTGGGCATCCGCACTTACGACGAGCTGATCGGCCGCGTGGACCTGCTGGACAAGTCCAAAGCCATCACCCACTGGAAGGCGCAGGGCCTGGACTTCAGCAACATCTTCTTCCAGCCGCAGGTGCAGGGCGAGCAAGCCATCCGCCACGTGGAAGACCAGGACCACGGCCTGGACAAGGCGCTGGACCACAAGCTGATCGCGCAAGCCAAGGCCGCGCTGGAGAAGGGCGAACGGGTGTCCTTCATCTCGCCGGTGAAGAACCTGAACCGCACCGTGGGCACCATGCTGTCGGGCGAAGTGGCCAAGCGCTACGGCCACGCCGGCCTGCCGGACGACACCATCCACATCCAGCTGCAGGGCACGGCCGGCCAGTCCGCCGCCGCTTTCCTGGCGCACGGCATCACGCTGGACCTGGTGGGCGAGGGCAACGACTACGTCGGCAAGGGCTTGTCGGGCGGCCGCATCATCGTGCGTCCGAACACCGAGTTCCGCGGCTGGGCCGTCAACAACATCATCATCGGCAACACCGTGCTGTACGGCGCGATTGCCGGCGAAGCCTTCTTCAACGGCGTGGCCGGTGAACGCTTCGCGGTGCGCAACTCGGGCGCCACGGCCATTGTCGAAGGCGTGGGCGACCACGGCTGCGAATACATGACCGGCGGCACCGTGGTGGTGCTGGGCGCCACTGGCCGCAACTTCGCGGCGGGCATGTCGGGCGGCATCGCCTACGTGTACGACCCGGACGGCGATTTCGCGCAGAAGTGCAACCCCGCCATGGTCAGCCTGGAGTCCGTGCTGCCTGCCGCCGAGCAGAAGCTGGACCGGAACACCTGGCACGCGCAGCACCGCGACGGCGAACCGGAGGCCGACGAGGTGATCCTGAAGCGCCTGATCGAGCGCCACTTCAAGCACACCGGCAGCACCCGCGCCCGCCTGTTGCTCGACAACTGGGCCGAAGGCCGCGCCAAGTTCGTGAAAGTATTCCCGAACGAGTACAAGCGCGCCCTGATCGAGATGGCGGACAACGCCGCGCTGGAAATGGAAACCCAGGCCATCGCCGCCTGAACTGGACAAGAATAAGGAATTATCGTGGGTAAAATCACCGGCTTCATGGAATTCAAGCGTCAGGAAGAGAGCTATCTGGCTCCCGAGTCGCGCCTCAAGAACTACAAGGAATTCGTCCTGCACCTGAGCAACGACCAGGCCAAGGTGCAAGGCGCGCGCTGCATGGACTGCGGCATCCCGTTCTGCAACAACGGCTGCCCGGTCAACAACATCATCCCGGACTGGAACGACCTGGTCTATCGCGGCAACTACCGCGACGCGCTGGACGTGCTGCACTCGACCAACAACTTCCCCGAGTTCACCGGCCGCATCTGCCCGGCGCCGTGCGAAACGGCCTGTACCCTGGGCATCAGCGACGACCCGGTGGGCATCAAGTCGATCGAGCACAAGATCATCGACGAAGGCTGGGCGCACGGCTGGGTGGTACCCCAGCCGGCCGAAAGCAAGACCGGCAAGAAGGTCGCTGTCGTGGGCTCCGGCCCGGCCGGCCTGGCGGCGGCCCAGCAGCTGGCCCGTGTCGGCCACGACGTGACCGTGTTCGAGAAGAGCGACCGCATCGGCGGCCTGCTGCGCTACGGCATTCCCGACTTCAAGATGGAAAAGTCGCACATCGACCGCCGCGTCGAGCAGATGCAGGCCGAAGGCGTGACTTTCCGCACCAGTGTGCTGATCGGCAAGGATTTCCCGGCCAATGTCAACAACTGGGCCAAGGAAACCATCTTCCCGGAAGACCTGGAGAAGGAATTCGACGCCGTGATCCTGGCCGGCGGCGCCGAGCAGCCGCGCGACCTGCCGGTACCGGGCCGCGAGCTGAAGGGCGTGCACTTCGCCATGGACTTCCTGCCGCAGCAGAACAAGATCAACGCCGGCGACAAGGTGAAAGACCAGATCAAGGCCACCGGCAAGCACGTGGTGGTGATCGGCGGCGGCGACACCGGTTCCGACTGCGTCGGCACCTCGAACCGCCAGGGCGCAGCCTCGGTGACCCAGTTCGAACTGATGCCGATGCCGCCGGAACAAGAAAACAAGCCGCTGGTGTGGCCATACTGGCCGACCAAGCTGCGCACCTCCTCGTCGCACGAGGAAGGCTGCGAGCGCGACTGGGCGGTGGCCACCAAGCGCCTGGAAGGCAAGGGCGGCAAGGTCGAGAAGCTGATCGCCTGCCGCGTGGAGTGGAAGGACGGCAAGATGCAGGAAGTGCCGAACTCCGAATTTGAAATGAAGGCCGACCTGGTGTTCCTGGCCATGGGCTTCGTGTCGCCGGTGCAAAACATCCTGGATGCCTTCAGCGTCGACAAGGATGGCCGCGGCAACGCCAAGGCCAGCACCGAGGGCGAGCAGAGCTACAAGACCTCGGTCGCCAAAGTATTTGCCGCCGGCGACATGCGCCGTGGCCAGTCCCTCGTGGTCTGGGCCATCCGCGAAGGCCGCCAGTGCGCCCGCGCAGTCGATGAATTCCTGATGGGTTCGTCGGTCCTGCCGCGCTGATTCCCAAGTAGTAGTTTCACTCCCACCGGAGCACGACGGGCGATCCTCGACGGCTCCGGTTTTTTTATTGACAATGCGGCAATCATTTGCGATATTGAACGACTTAACGCACGGAGAGGGATGACGTTGTGGCGACCATTAGCGGCCTGACGCAAAAGTACGATTCGATTGAAAAGAGCGGCTACGTCATGTGGCAGCTGAGTCCTGCGCCCGGCGGCTACCGCCAGGCCCATGTCACCATCTCCGACGACACCCACGCCGTGATGGTGCGTTCCTGGCCGCATCTGACCTGGAAAAACGCGAAGGGCACGCCGACCCATCTGTACTTCTGCCTGAAGGGCGGCGAATACGTCTACCTGAAGTCCAACCGTGGCAAATATGAAACGCCGGGGGCCGCCGACCTGGCGCTGGCCCAGCGCTGCGTCTACGACATGGTGTTCAACAAACAATTGCCCGCCAGCGAGCAGCATAAGGTGGATATCGCCGCTGAAATGGAGCGCCGCCGCCTCGAGCAGCTCGCCGCGGTGGCCAGCCATGACGCCCGCATCAAATCCGACAAGGCGGCCGGCCTGGTGTGGGGCAAGCGCGTCTAGCCGCGTTCGCCGGCGGCGCGGCATCAGGCCCTGAGGGGCCTTTTCTTTGGCTGCGCTTTGCTGCAATGCAGCAATTAACAAACCTTTCCAGATGTAAATTACTGACTTTCTAGTTATTAATGTTGTATTATTTGCCTCTTGCCTCCCCCTCCCGAGGGGGCTCTCAGCAGAGGTTGGCGTTTCTGCACTACAATACGGGATTCAAAAAAGTGAGCGTGGTCGTGCCGAATCTAGTCGAAATCCGTGATTTACACTTCTCCTATGGAAAAAGGTCGATATTGTCGGGCCTCCAGATGGACTTCCCGCGCGGGAAGGTGGTGGCGGTCATGGGTGGCTCGGGCAGCGGCAAGACCACGGTGCTGCGCCTGATCGGCGGCCAGATCCGCCCGTCCAAGGGCCACGTGTCGGTGGACGGCCAGATCGTTCACAAATTGAAGACCGACGACCTGTATCTGCTGCGCCGCAAAATGGGCATGCTGTTCCAGCACGGCGCGCTGTTTACCGACCTGTCGGTGTTCGAGAACGTGGCCTTCCCGCTGCGCGAGCACACCGACCTGGCCGAAGAGCTGATCCGCGACCTGGTGCTGATGAAACTGCACGCCGTGGGCCTGCGCAACGCCGCCAGGATGAAGCCGGGCGAGATTTCCGGCGGCATGGCGCGCCGCGTGGCGCTGGCGCGCTCCATCGCGCTCGACCCGCAACTGATTATGTACGATGAACCGTTCGCCGGCCTGGACCCGATATCGATGGGCGTGACCGCCAACCTGATCCGCAACCTGAACGACGCGCTCGGCTCGACCACCATCCTGGTGTCGCACGACGTGAAGGAATCGTTCCACATCGCCGACTACGTCTACTTCCTGTCGCAGGGCAAGGTGGTGGCGCACGGCACGCCGGACGAAATGATGGTGTCGGCCGACCCTTACGTGAAGCAGTTCGTGCACGCCGAGGCCGACGGCCCGGTGCCCTTCCACTACCCGGGCAAGTCGCTGGCGGCCGACCTGGGCCTGAAGGAGCGCGCATGATCGGCCGCCTGCTGGAGCGCCTCGGCAACTGGGTGCGCGAACACATCGAAGGCGTCGGCTACAGTACCCGCACCTTCTTCTACATGCTGGGCGTATCGCCCGGCCTGCTGCGCCGTCCGCGCCTGATCGTCGAGCAACTGCACTTCATCGGCAATTATTCGATGCTCATCATTACGCTGTCCGGCCTGTTCGTCGGCATGGTGCTGGGCCTGCAGGGCTATTACACGCTGAACAAATACGGCGCCGAGCAGTCGCTCGGCCTGCTGGTGGCGCTGGGGCTGACGCGCGAACTGGGGCCGGTGATCACCGCGTTGCTGTTCGCCGGCCGCGCCGGCACCTCGCTGACGGCGGAAATCGGCCTGATGAAGGCGGGCGAACAGCTGTCGGCCATGGAAATGATGGCGGTCAACCCGGTGCAGCGCGTGCTGGCGCCGCGTTTCTGGGCCGGTGTGATTGCCGTGCCGGTGCTGGCCTCGATTTTCAGCGCGGTCGGCATCTTCGGCGGCTACCTGGTCGGCGTGCAGCTGATCGGCGTGGACGAGGGCGCTTTCTGGTCGCAGATGCAGGGCGGCGTGGACCTCTGGAAAGATGTGTTCAACGGTTTCGCCAAGAGTATCGTGTTTGGCATCGCCATCACCTTCATCGCGCTGTACCAGGGCTACGAAGCCCGCCCCACGCCGGAAGACGTGGCCGGCGCCACCACGCGCACCGTGGTGATCTCGTCGCTGATGATCTGGTGGCTGGACTTCATGTTGACGGCGCTGATGTTCAGCAAATAACGGCATTGTGCGCCGCAGAAATAAAAACAAGTTAGGATAGTGTCATGCAACGTAAATCTCTGGATCTGTGGGTCGGTTTGTTTGTCGTGCTGGGCGTGGCCGCGCTGGCCTTCCTGGCGCTGAAGGCGGGCAATGCCAGTTCGCTGTCGTTCGCCCCGACCTACGAAGTGACCGCCAAGTTCGACAATATCGGCAGCCTGCGCGAGCAGGCCGCAGTCAAGGCGTCCGGCGTGGTGGTGGGCCGCGTGGCCAAGATCCGCTTCGACGACAAGTCATATAAGGCGCTGGTGACCCTGAATATGGAAACCAGCTACGCATTCCCGAAAGACAGCTCGGCTAAAATCCTGACCGCTGGCTTGCTGGGCGAGCAATACATCGGCATCGAAGCCGGCGGCGACACCAACAACCTGGTGGCGGGCGACAAGATCGCGCGTACCCAGTCCGCTGCCGTGCTGGAAGACCTGATCAACCAATTTATCTACAGCAAAGCAGCTGAAGGAAAGGATAGCAACTAATGAGTGCATCGATGAAATTCCGTCACCTGGCCTTGCTTGTAGCGGCGGCCGCCACATTGACCGGCTGCGCCGGCCCCAACCCGCGCGACCCGTACGAGGGTTTTAACCGCAGCATGTTCAAGTTCAACGACGCGGTCGACCAGGCGGCACTGAAGCCTGCCGCCACCGCCTACAAGAACGTGCTGCCGACGTTTGTGCAGACCGGCGTGAACAATTTCTTCGGCAACCTGTCGGACGTGTGGAGCGCCGCCAACGGCTTCATGCAGGGCAAGGGCGAGCAGGGCATGTCGGACGTGATGCGCGTGGCGCTGAACTCCACCTTCGGCCTGCTGGGCGTGCTCGACATCGCCTCCGAAGCCGGCTTGCAGAAGCACAACGAGGACTTCGGCCAGACGCTGGGCTACTGGGGCGTGCAATCGGGCCCCTACCTGATGCTGCCGCTGCTGGGCCCGTCCACCGTGCGCGACACCGTGGCGCTGCCGCTGGACATCAAGGCCGACCCATGGGGTTATAAAGATCCTGTCAACGTGCGCAACATCGGCAGCGTTACCCGCGTGATCGACAAGCGTGCCGGCCTGCTGGACGCCACCAGCCTGATGGAAGAGGCGGCACTGGACCGTTACGAGTTCGTGCGCGACAGTTTCCTGCAAGCACGCGAGAGCAAGGTCTTCAATGGCGAATCCGGTCCGCGCGGCGGCAAGGGCGCCGACAAGAAGGAAGACAAGCAAGAAGACAAACCGGCAGCCAAGCCGGCCGCCGCCGATGCCGGCCATGGCAACGATGCGGCCCCGGTCACGGGCGAGGCTATAATGGCGGCACCGGCTGCGGAAAAGAACGCCAGCCTGTAACCCTGAAGCAACTAAAATAAGGTTCAACAGAGATGAAATTGATTAAACAGCTTTTCGCTTTCGCGACGGTCGCTTTCGCCTCCGCCGCCATGGCCGCCACCGCAGCCCCGGCCCCGGCCGGCAATGAAGCGCCGGACGTGCTGGTCAAGCGCATCAGCCAGGACGTGCTGGACACCGCCAAGGCCGACAAGG
This sequence comes from Massilia sp. NBRC 108631, assembly GCF_059704565.1. Taxonomy (NCBI): domain Bacteria; kingdom Pseudomonadati; phylum Pseudomonadota; class Betaproteobacteria; order Burkholderiales; family Oxalobacteraceae; genus Massilia; species Massilia sp. NBRC 108631. The sequence goes on along the minus strand of NZ_BAAKJE010000066.1, from coordinate 60,775 downwards.
AAATCCAGGCCGGCAACCAGAAGCGCGTGATGGACCTGGTGGAAACCAAGATCCTGCCCTATGTCGACTTCCAGCGCATGACCTCGCTGGCCGCCGGCCGCTACTGGCGCGAAGCGAGCCCGGAACAGCAAAAGCAGCTGTCCACCGAGTTCCGTTCGCTGCTGATCTTCACCTACTCGGGCGCGCTGTCCCAGGTGAAGAACGAGACCATTGAATTCAAGCCGCTGCGCGCCGACCCGTCTGACACCGAAGTGGAAGTGCGTTCCCAGGTCAACGTGGCCCGTGGCGAGCCGATCCCGCTGAACTACCGCGTGGCCAAGTCGCCAAGCGGCTGGAAGATCTACGACATCAACGTGCTGGGCGCGTGGCTGGTCGAGACCTACAAGGGCACGTTCGCCTCGGAAATCAGCAAGGGCGGCATCGACGGCCTGATCAAGACCTTGTCCGAAAAGAACAAGAAGCTGGCCAGCCGTCCCATCAAAGCCGCTTCGGCCAAATAAAGACTTCAAGACCATGTCCGCATCCACCGACAACATGCAGTCCCTCACGTCCCTGACCGTGTCCAACGCCACTGCGGCGCTGGAGCAGGGCGTGGCGGCGATCGCCGGCGGCCAGTCCGTGTTCGACCTGTGCAATGTGCAGGCGGTGGATTCGGCCGCGGTGTCGGTCATGCTGGCATGGCAGCGCGCCGCGCAGGAAGCGGGCTTGCAGCTCGAGCTGAAGAACCTGCCGGCCAACCTGAAAAGCCTCACCAAGCTGTACGGCGTTTGCGCGCTGGTTTCACCCTCGCTGGCCGAATGCGGCGAAGCAAGCTCCCCGGCGGCCGCAGCGCCGCAGCATCACCGCCATCATTGACCCCCGCCCCACCCCCCCAGCAGTTTCCGGTCCGGCGTAGCCGAACCAAATTTCCAATATAATTGACCGTTGCCGTTGCCTGAGTGCCACGGCATATCGCACCTCCGGGTCCTGTGCCCTTCCCGCGACGGTCATGGTGCCGTAGCCAACTTAAAGCCAAGCATGACAGCAATCCAAATCAGCAATGTCGAGAAGCGCTACAAGTCGCTCCAGGCACTGGGCGGCGTCTCCCTCACCATCGAGGAGGGCGAATTCTTCGGCCTGCTCGGTCCCAATGGTGCCGGAAAAACCACACTCATTTCCATTATCGCCGGCCTGATCCGGCCCGACGCGGGCAAGGTCAGCATCCACGGCCACGACGTCACGGGCGACTTCCGCGCCGCGCGCCGCAAGCTCGGCGTGGTGCCGCAGGAACTGGTGTTCGACCCCTTTTTCACGGTGCGCGAAACCTTGCGCCTGCAGTCCGGCTACTTCGGCCTGCCCAACAACGACAAGTGGATCGACGAGGTGATGGAAAACCTCGACCTGACCAACAAGGCCGACGTCAACATGCGCGCGCTGTCGGGCGGCATGAAGCGCCGCGTGCTGGTGGCCCAGGCGCTGGTGCACAAGCCGCCCGTCATTGTGCTCGACGAGCCGACCGCCGGGGTGGACGTGGAACTGCGCCAGACGCTGTGGAAGTTCATCTCGCGCCTGAACCGCGAAGGCCACACCGTGGTGCTCACCACCCACTACCTGGAAGAGGCGCAGGCCATGTGCAAGCGCGTTGCCATGCTCAAGCTGGGCCAGGTGGTGGCGCTGGACACCATGTCCCAGCTGATCCGCCGCATCTCCGGCTCCTCGCTGATCCTGCACCTGAAGCAGGGCGCGCTGCCGGAAGACCTGCACCACCTGGTCACCCACCCGGAAGAGGCGGCCCAGGGCAAGTACAGCCTGCGCATCAATGAATACTCGGAAGTGGAGCAGATCCTGGCGCGGGTGCGCGCGAGCGGCGCCGTCATCGACGAGATGCAGCTGCAGCAGGCCGACCTGGAAGACATCTTCCTGCAAATCATGGACAAGGGGGCAGTATGATTTCCACCGGCTTCCGCACCCTGGTCTACAAGGAGACGTTGCGCTTCTACAAGGTCGCCACGCAAACCGTGGCCGCGCCCATCCTCACCGCCATGCTGTACCTGCTGATCTTCGGCCACGTGCTGGAAGGCCGCGTGCAGGTGTATCCGGGCGTGAGCTACACCGCCTTCCTGATTCCCGGCCTGGTGATGATGAGCGTGTTGCAGAACGCCTTCGCCAACTCCTCGTCCTCGCTGATCCAGTCCAAGATCACCGGCAACCTGGTGTTCGTGCTGCTCACGCCGCTGTCGCACTGGGAGATCTTCTCGGCCTACGTGATCGCCGCCATGGTGCGCGGCCTGGTGGTGGGCGCCGGCGTGTTCGTCGTCACCGCCTGGTTCGCCAACATGAGCTTCGTGGCGCCGCTGTGGATTTTGGTGTTCGCGCTGCTGGGCGCGGCCATCCTTGGCACCATGGGCCTGATTGCCGGCATCTGGGCCGAGAAATTCGACCAGCTGGCCGCGTTCCAGAACTTCCTGATCATGCCGCTGACCTTCCTGTCCGGCGTGTTCTACTCGATCCACTCGCTGCCGCCGTTCTGGCTCACCGTGTCGCACCTGAACCCGTTCTTTTACATGATAGACGGCTTCCGCCACGGCTTTTTCGGCCAGAGCGATGTCAACCCATTCATCAGCCTCGGCATCGTCGGCGCCTTCCTGGCCGTGCTGTCCTTGCTGGCCATACGTTTATTGAGCAGCGGTTACCGCCTGCGCCACTAAGAAGGAAAACAACACCATGACCACCACTCCAGAAGCGATCCACGGCTATATCGCGGCCGGCCTCGAATGCACCCACCTTGAAGTGGAGGGCGACGGCCAGCACTTCCAGGCCGTGATCGTCTCGCCGGCGTTTGCCGGCAAGCGTCCGATCCAGCGCCACCAGCTGGTGTACGCCGCACTGGGCGACCGCATGCGCGAGGAAATCCACGCGCTGTCGATGAAAACGCTGACCCCAGAAGAATACCAAGGCTAAGGACGACACCATGGACAAACTCCTCATCACCGGCGGCAAGCGCCTGGTCGGCGACGTCACCATCTCCGGCGCCAAGAACGCGGCGCTGCCCATCCTGTGCGCCGGCCTGCTGACGGCGGGCGACGTGGTGCTGGACAATGTGCCGCACCTGCACGACGTGGCCACCATGCTCAAGCTGCTGGGCCAGACCGGCCTGGCAGTGCAGCAGGACGGCGAGCGGGTAGTGCTGAACGGCAGCGCCATCGACAAGCTGGAAGCGCCGTACGAGCTGGTGAAAACCATGCGCGCCTCGATCCTGGTGCTGGGCCCGCTGCTGGCGCGTTTCGGCGAAGCGAAGGTCTCGCTGCCGGGCGGCTGCGCCATCGGCTCGCGCCCGGTGGACCAGCACATCAAGGGCCTGCAGGCGCTGGGCGCCGAGATCACCATCGACGCCGGCTACATCTACGCCAAGTGCAAGAAACTCAAGGGCGCCCGCATCGTCACCGACATGATCACGGTGACCGGCACCGAGAACCTGCTGATGGCGGCCACCCTGGCCGAGGGCGAAACCATCCTGGAAAACGCCGCGCGCGAGCCGGAGGTGACCGACCTGGCCAACTTGCTGGTGGCCATGGGCGCGCAGATCTCCGGCATCGGCACCGACCGCCTGGTGATCCAGGGCGTGCCTGAACTGCACGGCGCCTCGCATTCCGTGATCTCGGACCGCATCGAAGCGGCCACCTTCCTGTGCGCCGTGGCGGCCACCGGCGGCGACATCACCCTGCACAACACCCGCACCGACATCATGGACGCCGCGCTCGACAAGCTGCGCGAGATCGGCCTGCAAATGACCATCGGCAAAGACACCATCCGCGCGCAAATGGATGCGCGCCCGAACCCGGTGACTTTCCGTACCACCGAATACCCTGGCTTCCCGACCGATATGCAGGCCCAGTTCATGGCGGTGAACACCATCGCCAATGGCGCCAGCCGCGTGACCGAAACCATTTTCGAGAACCGCTTCATGCACGTCCAGGAGATGAACCGCCTGGGCGCCGCAATTGAAACCGACGGCAACACGGCCTTTATCAAAGGCGTGGATCAGCTGGTGGGCGCGCCCGTGATGGCGACCGACCTGCGCGCTTCGGCTTCGCTGGTGATCGCAGGCCTGGCCGCCAAGGGCGAAACGCTGATCGACCGCATCTACCACCTCGACCGCGGCTACGACCGCATGGAAGTGAAGCTGCAGGCGATCGGCGCCAACATCAGCCGAATCAAGTAAAGAGACCATCATGAGCGGATTTAACAGCGACGCCAATTCCCAGCTGATCCTTGCGCTGTCGAAGGGCCGTATTTTCGAAGACACCTTGCCGCTGCTGGAAGCGGCCGGCATCACCGTCACCGAGAATCCGGAAACTTCGCGCAAGCTGATCCTGGCCACCAACGACCCCAATGTGCGCGTGCTGATTGTGCGCGCCACCGATGTGCCGACCTATGTGCAGCACGGCGCGGCGGACTTCGGCGTGGCCGGCAAGGACGTGCTGATCGAGCACGGCGGCGAGGGCCTGTACCAGCCGGTGGATCTGAACATCGCGCAGTGCCGCATGTCGGTCGCTGTGAAATCCGGCTTCGACTACGAAGCGGCGGTGCGCCAGGGCGCGCGCCTGCGCGTGGCCACCAAGTTTACCACCACCGCGCGCGAGCACTTCGCCGCCAAGGGCGTGCACGTGGACCTGATCAAGCTGTACGGCTCGATGGAGCTGGCGCCGCTGGTCGGCCTGTCGGACGCCATCGTCGACCTGGTGTCGACCGGCAGCACGCTGCGCGCCAACAACCTGGTGGAAGTCGAAGAGATCATGGACATCTCCTCGCGCCTGGTGGTGAACCAGGCGGCGCTCAAGCTCAAGCGCCAGCGTCTGCAACCGATTATCGAAGCGTTCGAGCGTGCTTCGAAAAAGGTGAAGTAATGGCTATCCAGATCCGCAAACTCGATTCCTCGGCCGCCGATTTCAAGCCGACCCTGGACGCGCTGCTGGCCTTCGAAGCGTCCACCGACGACGCCATCGAAACCGCCGTTGCCAAGATCCTGGCCGACGTGAAAGCGCGCGGCAATGCCGCCGTGCTGGAATACACCAACCGCTTCGACCGCCTGCCCAACGGCGGCGCCGCCTCGGTGGACACGCTGGACTTGCCGCAGGCCGAACTGCAAGCCGCGCTGGCGGCGCTGCCGGCAACCCAGCGCGCTGCGCTGCAAGTGGCGGCCGACCGTATCCGCGTGTTCCACGAGCGCCAGAAGCAGGAGCTGCAAGGCTTCAGCTACACCGAGCCTGACGGCACCGTGTTGGGCCAGCGCATCACGCCGCTGGACCGCGTCGGCATCTACGTCCCGGGCGGCAAGGCCGCCTATCCCTCGTCGGTGCTGATGAACGCGATTCCCGCGCAAGTGGCGGGCGTGAGCGAAATCATCATGGTGGTGCCGACCCCGGACGGCGTGAAGAACCAGATGGTGCTGGCCGCCGCCGCGCTGGCCGGCGTCACCCGCGTCATCACGATCGGCGGCGCGCAGGCGGTCGGCGCGCTGGCCTACGGCACCGAGAGCATCGCCGCCGTCGACAAGATCGTCGGCCCCGGCAACGCCTACGTGGCCGCGGCCAAGCGCCGCGTGTTCGGCACCGTCGGCATCGACATGATCGCCGGCCCGTCCGAGATCCTGATCGTTTGCGACGGCAGCACCGACCCGGACTGGGTGGCCATGGACCTGTTCTCGCAGGCCGAGCACGACGAGCTGGCGCAGGCCATCCTGTTGTGCCCGGACGCTGGCTACATCGCGCAGGTGGAGGCCAGCATCAACAAGCTGCTGCCCACGATGCCGCGCCAGGACGTGATCCGCACCTCGCTGAACGACCGCGGCGCGCTGGTCAAGGTGCGCGACATGGACCAGGCCTGCGCCATCGCCAACAGCATCGCCGCCGAGCACCTGGAAATCTCGGCGCTGGAACCGCAGCAGTGGGCCGACAAGATCCGCCACGCCGGCGCCATGTTCCTGGGCCGCTTCTCGTCCGAGTCGCTGGGCGACTATTGCTGCGGCCCGAACCACGTGCTGCCGACGTCGCGCACCGCGCGCTTCTCGTCGCCGCTGGGCGTGTACGACTTCCAGAAGCGCTCGTCCATCATCTTCGTGTCCGAGGCCGGCGCGCAAACGCTGGGCAAAGTGGCGGCCGAACTGGCTTACGGCGAAGGCCTGCAGGCGCACGCCCGCAGCGCCGAGTTGCGCATCAAGGCCGGCGGAAGCAACTGATGAGCGACTGGCTGAACCAGGTCTTCTGCGAGGATGCGCTGGCCGGACTGGCGCGCATCCCGGACGGCGCCGTCGACCTGATCCTGACCGATCCGCCCTACAACCTGGGCAAGGACTACGGCAATGCGTCGGACCAGCAAACGGTGGAGGAATACCTGCGCTGGACCGAGCAGTGGATCGACGCGGCGCTGCCCAAGCTCAAGCCGAACGGCAGCCTGTACATCTTTTTGACCTGGCGCTTTTCGCCGGAGATCTTCGTCATGCTGAAACAGCGCATGACGATGATGAATGAAATCATCTGGGACCGCCGCGTGCCGTCCATGGGCGGCAGCGTGCGCAGCTATTCGTCGGTGCACGACACGGTGGGCTTTTTCGTCGGCCGCAAGGACTACTACTTCGACCTGGACGCCGTGCGCATTCCCTACGACGCCGAGACCAAGAAGGCGCGCTCGCGTTCCATCTTCATCGGCGCCAAGTGGCTGGAGGTGGGCTACAACCCGAAGGACGTGTGGAGCGTGTCGCGCCTGCACCGCGAGCACCCGGAGCGGGCCGACCACCCGACCCAGAAGCCGCTGGAGATCATCGAGCGCATGGTCAAGGCCTCGTGCCCGCCGGGCGGCGTGGTGCTGGACCTGTTCATGGGCAGCGGCACCACCGCGCTGGCCGCGCGCCGCTGCGGGCGCCAGTTCGTCGGTTTCGAACTGAACCCGCAATACTGCGCCATCATCAACCAGCGCCTGGCCGCGCTGGAAACGCTCGAGGCGCTGGCGCTGGCGGCGGCGCCGGATGCGCCGGCCAAGCCGAAGTCCGAGGCCCGGCCGAAGGCCAAAGCCGCAGCAACGGCCAAGGCGGCCGCGCCGGCAAAGAACGCCGCAATAAAGAAAGCCGCAACAAAGAAAGCCGCAACAAAGAAAGCCGCAATCAAGAAAGCCGCAACCAAGAAAGCCGCCGCCGCCCCCACGGCAGCCGCGCCCAAGCGATCACGGGCCGTGAAAAAGGCGCCCCCCGAAGAAGTTACCATTTAAGTTAAGGAGTGCAGCAAGATGTCCATCGACAGTCTCATCCGCAACACCATCCGTTCCGACGTACTGGCCGTTCCAGGCTACCACGTGGCAGATGCAAGCGGTTTTATCAAACTGGACGCGATGGAAAATCCTTATCCGCTGCCCGCGCATCTGGCCGCCGAGCTGGCCGGCCGCCTGGCCGCCGTGGCGCTGAACCGCTACCCGGTGGCCTCCTACGCCAGCGTCAAGGAACGCATCTGCAAGCAGCTCGGCGTGCCGGCCGGCTACGACGTCCTGCTGGGCAACGGCTCCGACGAGCTGATCTCCATCCTGGACATGGCCTGCGCCCGCCAGGACCGCCGCGCCGTGGTGCTGGCGCCGGTGCCCACCTTCGTCATGTACGCCCGCTCGGCGCAATTTGCCGGCATGGACTTTGTCGGCGTGCCGCTGAAGGACGACCTGACCCTGGACCTGCCCGCCATGCTGGCCGCCATCGCCCGGCACCAGCCGGCCCTGGTCTACCTGTCGTATCCGAACAACCCGACCGGCAACCTGTTCGGTGCGGATGACATCGTCGCCATCATCGAGGCGCTGGGCGACACCGGCCTGGCCGTGGTGGACGAGGCCTACGAGCCGTTCGCCCAGCAGAGCTTCATGCACCGCCTGCCGGAATTCGACAATCTGGTGGTGATGCGCACCGTGTCCAAACTGGGCCTGGCCGGCATCCGCCTCGGCTACATGTCGGCGGCCCCGAAATTGCTGGAACAGTTCGACAAGGTCCGTCCGCCGTATAATGTGAACGTGCTGACGCAAGTCGCCGCCGAATTCGCACTCGACAACCTCGACGTGCTCAACCAGCAAGCCGCCATTCTGCGCGAACAACGCGCACTGCTGGCAGAGGCCTTGGCCGCCGTACCCGGCGTGCAAGTGTTCCCCTCCGCCGCCAATTTCATCCTCGCCCGGGTGCCCGACGCCGACGCCGCTAATACCTATCTGTTGTCCCGTAAGGTACTGGTCAAAAATGTGGGTAAAATGCACAGTGTACTGGCCAATTGTCTGCGTATCACGGTCAGCACCCCGGAAGAGAACGCCGCTTTCCTCGAAGCATTTAAAGCATCGCAGGCAGCCTAAGACCAACGTAGAGCTTTCCATGAACCGCACCGCAGAAATCACCCGCAACACCAACGAGACCCAGATCCGTGTCGCCATCAACCTGGATGGCACCGGCGTGCAGAAGCTGAACACGGGCGTCCCCTTCCTGGACCACATGCTGGACCAGATCGCCCGCCACGGCCTGTTCGACCTGGAAGTGGAAGCCACCGGCGACATCCATATCGACAACCACCACACTGTGGAAGACGTGGGCATCACGCTGGGCATGGCGTTCGCCAAGGCCATCGGCGACAAGAAGGGCATCGTGCGCTACGGCCACTCCTACGTGCCGCTGGATGAGGCGCTGTCGCGCGTGGTGATCGATTTTTCCGGCCGCCCAGGCATCGAATACCACATCCCGTTTACCCGCGCCATGATAGGCGGCTTCGACGTCGACCTGACGCTGGAATTTTTCCGCGGTTTCGTCAACCATGCGCTGGTGACATTGCATATCGACAACTTGCGCGGCACCAATGCGCACCACCAGTGCGAAACCGTGTTCAAGGCTTTCGGCCGCGCGCTGCGCATGGCCACCACGCTGGACGAACGCGCAGCGGGCACCATACCGTCGACCAAAGGTAGCTTGTAATCAATCGCAGCGCGGTTCGCCCTTGCGCGGGCCGCGCTGTCTCTGCTTGAATGGCACTATGAAGAAAATTGTTGTTGTGGATTACGGCATGGGCAACCTGCGCTCGGTGGCGCAAGCGCTGCGCGCCGTGGCGCCGGAAGCCGATATCGTTATTTCGGGGCAAGTGGCCGACATTGAAAATGCCGACCGCATCGTGCTGCCCGGCCAGGGCGCCATGCCGGACTGCATGCGCAGCCTGCGCGAGTCCGGCGTGCAGGACGCGCTGCTGCGCGCGGCCGAGAGCAAGCCGCTGATGGGCGTGTGCATCGGCGAACAAATGCTGTTCGACTCGTCGGAAGAGGGCGGTGCGCTGGGCCTGGGTTTGTTGCCGGGCAAGGTGGTGCGCTTCCAGCTGGACGGCCAGCTGCAGCAGGACGGTTCGCGCTTCAAGGTGCCGCAGATGGGCTGGAACCAAGTGCGCCAGCGCGCGTCTCACCCCATGTGGGCCGGGATCCCGGACAACAGCTATTTTTATTTTGTGCACAGCTACTACGTGCAGCCGGGTGACGACGCGCACAGCGTGGGCGAGACCGTGTACGGCGCGCCGTTCTGCTCTGCCGTGGCGCGCGACAACGTGTTCGCCACGCAGTTCCACCCGGAGAAGAGCGCCGCCGTGGGCCTGCAGCTGTACAAGAATTTCGTGCATTGGCAACCGTAAGAAACTTATCAGTCACCTTCGGCAACCCTAAACTTTTCAACTCACACATACTATGCTGCTCATTCCTGCCATCGACCTCAAAGACGGTCACTGCGTACGCCTGAAACAGGGCGATATGGAACTTGCTACCGTATTTTCCGAAGACCCGGCCGACATGGCGCTGCACTGGCTCAAGCAGGGCGCGCGCCGCCTGCACCTGGTGGACCTGAACGGCGCCTTCGCCGGCAAGCCGAAAAACGAAGGCGCCATCAAGGCCATCCTGAAGGCGGTGCAGGACTTCGCCGAGGAAAACGACATCGACGAGATCCCCGTGCAGCTGGGCGGCGGCATCCGCGACCTCGACACCATCGAGCGCTACCTGGACGCCGGCATCACCTACGTCATCATCGGCACCGCCGCCGTGAAAAGCCCGGGCTTCCTGCACGATGCCTGCGGCGCCTTCCCGGGCCACATCATCGTCGGCCTGGACGCCAAGGACGGCAAGGTGGCCACCGACGGCTGGAGCAAGATGTCCGGCCACGAGGTGATCGACCTGGCGCAGAAATTCGAAGCTTACGGCGTGGAATCCATCATCTACACCGACATCGGCCGCGACGGCATGATGGGCGGGGTGAACATCGAAGCGACCGTGAAACTGGCGCAGGCGGTGAAGATACCCGTGATCGCCTCCGGCGGCCTGCACAACATTTCCGACGTGGAAGCGCTGTGCGCGGTGCAGGACGAAGGCATCGAAGGCGTGATCTGCGGCCGTTCGATCTACGAAGGCACGCTCGACTTGAACACGGCGCAGCTGCGCGCCGACGAACTGACGGAAGGCAGTCTGGAAGACTGATCCCACCATGCTTGCAAAACGCATCATCCCCTGCCTGGACGTGACCGACGGCCGCGTCGTCAAAGGCGTCAACTTCACCGAGCTGCGCGACGCCGGCGACCCGGTGGAAATCGCGCGCCGCTACGACCAGCAGGGCGCCGACGAACTGACCTTCCTCGACATTACCGCCTCCTCGGACAACCGCGGCCTGATCCTCGACATCATCGAAGCGGTGGCGTCGCAGGTCTTCATTCCGCTGACCGTGGGCGGCGGCGTGCGCGAGGTGGCCGATGTGCGCCGCCTGCTCAACGCCGGCGCCGACAAGGTCAGCATGAATACCTCGGCCGTGACCAATCCGCAACTGGTGTTCGACGCCTCGCAAAAGCACGGTTCGCAGTGCATCGTGGTGGCGATCGACGCCAAGCAGGTGCAGCCCGGCCGCTGGGAAGTGTTTACCCACGGCGGACGCAAGGCCACCGGCCTGGACGCGGTCGCCTGGGCGCAGAAAATGGAATCGCTGGGCGCCGGCGAATTGCTGCTCACCAGCATGGACCGCGACGGCACCAAGTCCGGCTTCGACCTGGGCCTGACGCGCGCCGTGTCGGACGCGGTGGGCATCCCGGTGATCGCCTCGGGCGGCGTGGGCGGCTTGCAGGATCTGGCCGACGGCGTCAAGCTGGGCCGCGCGGACGCCGTGCTGGCGGCCAGCATTTTCCACTATGGCCAGCACACCGTGCAGGAAGCCAAGCGCTTCATGGCGCAGCAGGGCATTCCGATGCGCCTGAGCTGATGCTTAGTGGCTAGACATAAGGAAAACCGTATCATGATGCCGACACAGACGCCCAGCGTGGCCAAGGCCAAGTGGCTGAACAAGATCAAGTGGGACGAACACGGCCTGGTGCCGGTGATCGCGCAGGAGGCGGGCAGTAACGACGTGCTGATGTTCGCCTGGATGAACCGCGACGCGCTGTATAAAACGGTGGAGCTGGGCGAGGCGGTGTACTGGAGCCGCTCGCGCAAGAAGCTGTGGCACAAGGGCGAGGAATCGGGCCACGTGCAGAAGGTGCTGGAGATCCGGCTGGACTGCGACGAGGACGTGGTGCTGCTGAAGATCGAGCAGGCCGGCGGCATCGCCTGCCACACCGGCCGCCACTCCTGTTTCTTCAACAAGTTCGACGGCGACGCCAAAGAGGGCGACTGGCAGGCCAGGGAGCCGGTGCTGAAAGACCCGGACACGATTTACACGGAAGCGAAAAGCAAATGAGCACCATCCTGGACCGCGTAGCGGCCACCATCGAGTCGCGCAAGCCGGCCAACGGCGGCGACCCGGCCACGTCCTACGTGGCCAAGCTGTTCGCCAAGGGCGACGACGCCATCCTGAAAAAGGTCGGCGAGGAGGCCACCGAGTTCGTGATGGCCTCGAAAGACGCGCGCCACGGCGGCGATACTTCCAAAGTACTGTACGAATGCGCCGACTTGTGGTTCCATTCGATGGTGATGCTGGCCCAGTTCGGTTTAACGCCGCAACAGGTGCTCGACGAGCTGGCGCGCCGCGAAGGCGTGTCCGGCATCGAGGAAAAAGCGTCCCGCAAAGAATAACTTACTGGAGTTGTTGTGGAAAACTGCCTGTTTTGCAAGATTGCCGAGAAAAAGATTCCCTCCACCATCGTGTATGAAGACGAAGACTTGCTCGCCTTCAAGGACATCCACCCGCACGCGCCGGTGCACCTGCTGGTGATCCCCAAGACCCACATCGGCACCCTGTCGGACTGCAGCGCCGGCCATGCGCCGCTGCTGGGCAAGATGCTGGCGCTGGCGCCGCGCCTGGCCGAAGAGCACGGCGTGGCCGTGGCTTACGACGAGGACGGCGCGCCGCAGCGCGGTTACAAGACGGTGATTAACAGCGGACCGGACGGCGGCCAGGAAATCTACCACCTGCACCTGCACGTGATCGGCGGCCCGCACCCGTGGCGCCACGAGCGCTGAGGCCCTGACGAACTAGTACGGTAGCAATAAATATTGCTACTACTTCATGACAAGCACATGACAGGCGCGCTTCGCGTATACTGTCCGCACTAACCGCAATTTTTTGGGGCGCGTTGCGTTCCGCAAGGGGAATATGATGGGTTCGATGAGCATCTGGCACTGGCTGGTGGTACTGGTAATTATCATGCTGGTCTTCGGCACCAAAAAACTGGGCAATATCGGCTCGGACGTGGGCAAGGCAGTGAAGGGCTTCAAGGATGGCGTGAAGGGCGGCGAAGAGGAAAACAAGGCCGCTGCACCCGGCACGCCAGGCAGCACCCAGCAAGTGGCGGACAAGTCCACCATCGACGTGGAAGCCAAAGAGAAAAACAAGCTGTAATGCGTTGCAGCTAAGGCGTTTATGATCGATCTCGGTCTCTCCAAACTTGCCATCATCGGCGTGGTCGCGCTGATCGTCATCGGTCCGGAAAAGCTGCCCAAGGTGGCGCGCATGGTCGGGACGCTGTACGGCCGCGCCCAGCGTTACCTGCACGACGTGAAATCCGAAGTCAGCCGCGAAATCGAGCTGGAGGAGCTGCGCAACTTGCAAAAAGAAGTGCAGGAAACCGCGCAGTCGATCAAGCAGGGCGTGGAGCAATCGATCTCGGAAAGCGTGGCCGAGGTACAGAACGCCTGGCAGGACAGCAGTCCGGGCCACGATTACGGGCAAGTGCCGCCCAGCCCCGAGCACCTGGCCCGCAAGGCCAAGGAGTTCCGCCGCAAGCGCCTGGTGCGCACCTCGGCGCTGCCGGCCTGGTACAAGCAGCAGCACGGCACGCGCATGCATGTCACGTCCGGCGCCGCGCGGGTCGCGCGCTTCCGCCCCAGCAGCAAACCTCCTGCATCGTTTTACTAAATGAGTGAACAAACCCCGGTCGAGGAGACATTCATCTCCCACCTGATCGAGCTGCGCGACCGCCTGGTCAAAGCCTCGATCGGTATCGCCATCGTGTGCGCCGCGCTGATGTTCTGGCCGGGCCCGGCGGCCATCTACGACATCATCGCCGCGCCCATGCTCGCTTCGCTGCCCACCGGCTCGAAGATGATCGCCACCGGCGTCATTTCCCCCTTCCTGGTGCCGATGAAGGTGACCCTGCTGCTGGCCTTCATCCTGGCCTTGCCGTGGGTGCTGTACCAGTTGTGGGCCTTCATAGCGCCCGGCCTGTACGCGCACGAGAAGCGCCTGATCGCGCCGCTGGTGATCTCGTCCTCGCTGCTGTTCGCGGCCGGGGTGGCGTTCTGCTACTTCTTCGTATTCGGCCGCGTGTTCCACTTCATTTCGGATTTTTCACCTTCGTCGATCGCGGTCACGCCGGACATTGAAAACTACCTCGATTTCGTCATGTCGATGTGCCTGGCCTTCGGCGCCACTTTCGAGGTGCCGGTGGTGGTGGTGGTGCTGGTACGCATGGGTATCGTGTCGGTGTCCAAGCTGAAGGAAGTGCGGCCGTACGTGATTGTGGGCGCCTTCGTGATTGCCGCCATCGTCACGCCGCCGGACGTGGTGAGCCAGTTCTCGCTGGCGATTCCGATGTGGGTGCTGTTCGAGCTGGGATTGCTGGTGGCGCCGATTTTCGTCAAGGCGACGCAGGCGCCGGAAGAGCCGGTTTAAGCATAGAGCTTGAACAGGATCACGGCATCTACCGCAAACTGGATGCCGAACAGCAGATAAAATCGGGTTTCGAGGCCGGCTATCCTGCGTTCCAAGCCATCGATCCTTAGCTCCAAGGCATCAATCCTGCTGTAGACTTCCTGCTTGAGCAGATCCATCCGGTCGTAGACTTCCTGCTTGAGCAGATCCATCCGGTCGTAGACTTCCTGCTTGAGCAGATCCACCCGGTCGTAGACTTCCTGCTTGAGCAGATCCACCCGGTCGTAGACTTCCTGCTTGAGCAGATCCATCCGGTCGTAGACTTCCTGCTTGAGCAGATCCACCCGGTCGTAGACTTCCTGCTTGAGCAGATCCATCCGGTCGTAGACTTCCTGCTTGAGCAGATCAACCCGGTCATAGACTTCCTGCTTGAGCAGATCCACCCGGGCCAGCAGGTCGCTGCGCTGGATCACCAGATCGGACTCGACGGCTACCTGGCATTCGTTGAGCACGGTGCCCAGCGCTTCCGCTTGCAGCTCAGCCTGCTCTGCGGACAAACCACTTTCCTTCAGCAGCTGCGCATACTTCAGCGTGTCAATCCGGATGGGCATGGTCATGATCGCTCCCGAGTTCATATTAGCAGAACGGGGGCCTCGCCCCCGCCCCCATCGTACCCGGTCGCGCGCGCGGCCCCTTGAGGCCGCGCAACGAGCTTGCTGCCTTGCCTATTGCGTCATCAGCTCACGGATCACGCGCACCGGCGCGCTGCCGTAGCTGAGGAACTGCTCGTTGAACTCCTTGAGCACGAACTTGTTGCCCAGCGCCTGCCTGCGCTCTTCGCGCAGCTCCATGATCTCGCTGTAGCCGCTGAAATAGCTGGCCAGCTGCACCGACGACAGCTGCGCGCGGCGCCATTTCTCGGCCGCTTCGCGCTGGGTCTGGAAAGCCTGGCGCGTCAGCAGGTCCATTGCTTCGGCCTGCTGCATGCCCAGCACGTGCACGCTGTAGTCGAGGATGGTGTTGGTCACGCTGCGCAGATTCCACTTGGAGTACATCAGCCACATCTCCGGCGCGTTGTCGCCGTAGCCGGATTCGAGCATCATGCGCTCGCCGTACACCGCCCAGCCCTCCACCATGGCGCCGTTGCCGAAGATCGATTTCACGATCGACGGCGACTTGTTGGCGTACACCAGCTGCGCATAGTGACCCGGAATCGCTTCGTGGATGTTGAGGATCTGCAGGATCCAGTGGTTGTACTCGCGCAAGCTGCTCTCGGCCTGCTCGGCCGATACGCCATCCAGCGGCGTCACGTTGTAGTAGGTGCGGTCCTGCGGACGGTAGGGGCCCGGCGCCTCGATGCTGGCGCCGGCCACGCCGCGCTGGTAGGCCGGCGTTTCGCGCACTTGCAGCGGCTTGTTCGGGTCCAGCGTCAGCAGGTTCTTCTGGATCACCCAGTCCTGCAGAATCGGGATCTGGCGGCGGATCTCGGGGAAGAAATCCTCGCGCTTGACGTGGTTGGCCGACAGCGTATCGATCATCAAGCCGATCTTCGCGGTGCGGTCGGCCGGCTTGGCGGTGCCGCCCATGTATTTCGGCCACAGTTCGTCGGACAGCCGGTCCATATTCGCCAGCAGCTGCTCGCGCGCCGCCAGCGCCTTGTGGTAGGTCTGCTCGCCGCTGCTGCCGGCCTGGATGTCGAAGGCGAACTTGGCCTCGTACAGGTCCTTGCCGATGCGGAAGGAGCGCCCGCCGCCGGTCTGCGCCATGGTCTTGTCCAGCTCACCCAGCCAGGCGGCATAGCCGTCCACCGCCATTTTCGCCTGGTTCACGCGCTGCGCGAACAGCTGCTTTTCCATCGGCGACAGGATGGATGCCTGCGCCTCCTTGTCCAGGTCCGCCAGCAGCGCGAGCACGCCCGGCGCCTGTGCAATGGCCAGTTGCGTGTGTTCGCGCGTGGGGTTGCTGATGTTGGCGCGCGCCGCGTCGTAATAGGCCGGCACGCCGGCGATGCGCTTGAGCAGCGTGCGCAGGCGCTGCGGCTTGGCCGCATATTCGGTGTTGAGGATGAAGTCGATCGGGCTGGCGATGTTGTACAGCGCCGGGTTCCACTCGAATTCGCGGAACGTGGTCAGGTACCAGCGGTCCGAATTGAGCTTGTTGACCAGCAGCGCCAGGTCGGTGCGCTGCTTGGCCGACAGCTGGCGCGCGTCGGTCTTGGCGAAGCGGCCCAGCCAGTCGTCGATGAAGGCCAGCTGGCTGGCGCGGGTGGCCGCGTCCGGGATGGTCATGCTGGCGGCGGTGTCGTATTTGCCCACCGAGATCGCGGTCTCGGGATCGACTTTCCACAGCGCGCCCAGGAACTGGGTGGACAACGCATCCATGCGGCGGTCCTGGCTGCGCTCGGACGGCGCCTGCTTGATCATCGGCGTCGCTGCTGCTGCTGCTGCTGCTGCTGCGCCCTTGGTGGCCTTGCCGGCGGTGCTTTTACCGCCTTTGCCGGTGGACTTGGACTTGGACGACTTGACGGTCTTGCCGGACTTGGCTTTCTGCGGCGCCTTGGCGGCGCTGGCCGGCGTCAGCGCGAGACAGGCCAGTACTGCTGCCAGCGCGATTTTGGTTTTGATCATGTGAATTTCAGCCCTCAGAGTAATGCGGGGCGCCCGGCCCGACAGGCCCGGCGCGCAGATGCAGCGTGGGAGATTATCATTATTCAGGCCGCTTGCGCAGCCTGTTACACGCCGCTACATGCGAGCGCAGGCCATGGCGCGCAACTGCGCCGCCTGACATCAGTTGATCGCATTGCTGCGGATCAGCTCCTGGTGGCGGGCGTTCAGCCTGGCGACCGCATCCTTGCCGTTCGCCATGCGCGTCAGCAGGATCTCGCTGCCCTTGGTGTAGCGGTGGCCGATGCGGATCGAATAGGAGCGGAACAGCCAGCTGAAGAAGGATTGCACAAACGTGGCTTCGTCCATGTCGCGCCATTTCACGCCCTGCACGCCCTTGGACCACGGCAGGATGCCCGAATACAGCCACACGCCCACATCGTCGTAGTACAGCTGCACGCTGCGCAGCACCAGGATGCGGTAGCCCACCACCAGCACCGCGAACAGCATCACGGCGCCCGCCGCCAGCTCGCTGTAGCGGAACGCGAACGGCAGCGCAAAGCCGAACAGCAGCAGCGCCAGCAGCAGGGTGTTCAGGTAGGCGGTCCAGGACTTCACGCACAGCAGCGTGCCGTGGCCTTCGGGGCGGGATGCATTGTCTTCTTCCATGCTCTGGTTTCCTTAAAGTTTGAAGCCTTCTTGCAGCATCGTCAGCATCTCGCTGGCCGACATGCGGGCCGCCATGTCGCTGCCGTCGAGCAGGCTGTCGGCCAGGTCGCGCTTGCGCTGGTGCAGGTCGACGATGCCTTCCTCGATGGTATGCCGGGCCACCAGGCGGTAGATGGTGACCGGGCGCAGCTGGCCCATGCGGTGCGCGCGGTCCGAGGCCTGGTCTTCCACCGCCGGGTTCCACCACGGGTCCATGTGGATCACGTAGTCGGCCGCTGTCAGGTTGATGCCCATGCCGCCCGCCTTCAGGCTGATCAGGAAGACATCGCCCTCGCCGGCCTGGAAGGCATCGACGCGCTGTTTGCGCGCCGCCATGGGCGTGCTGCCGTCCAGGTACTGGTAGGCCACGCCTTGGCGGTCCAGGTGCTCGCGGATCAGGCTCAGGTGGTCCACGAACTGGCTGAACACCAGCACCTTGTGGCGGTTCTCCAGCAGGCCGGAAAGCAGGTGGGCGAAAGCGGCCAGCTTGCTGCTGGCGAGCTTCAGTCCCGGCGCCACCAGGTTCGGGTTGCAGCACGCGCGGCGCAGCTTCATGATCTCGGCCAGGATCTGGATCGATTTCTTCTCGGCCGGGCCCTCCACCGTGGCCAGGTTCTCCAGCGCCTCGCGCCGCAGCGACTCGTACAGCGCCGTCTCTTGCGGCGACAGGTCCACCTCCAACACGATTTCGGTGCGCGGCGGCAGTTCGGTCAGCACCTGCGTCTTGGTGCGGCGCAGGATGAAAGGACCGATCAGGCGCCGCAGGCGGTTGCGCGCGCCCACCTCGGCGCGGTGGTCTTGCGGCTTTTCTATCGGTCCCGCGAAACGCAGGCTGAACTGCTCGATGCTGCCCAGCAGGCCCGGATTGATAAAGCGGAACAGGTTCCACAGCTCGCCCAGGTGGTTCTCCAGCGGCGTGCCGGTGGCCACCATGCGGAAGCCGCCCTTCAGCGCCATGACGGCCTGCGAGCGCTTGGTGGCGCCGTTCTTGACGGCCTGCGCCTCGTCCAGCACGATGGTGTGCCACTGCCTGGCGGCGAAGCGTTCGGCCTCCTGCTGCAGCAGGCCGTAGCTGCACACCACCAGGTCGAAGGCCTCGGCGCCGTCCACCATGGCGGCGCGGTCGCCGCTGCCGAACACCTTCACATTCAGCGTGGGCGCGAAGCGCGCCGCCTCGCTCACCCAGTTCAGGCACACCGAGGTCGGCGCGATCACCAGGGCCGGGCCCTGCGGCGCACGCGACAGGATCAGCGCCAGCGCCTGCAGCGTCTTGCCCAGGCCCATATCGTCGGCCAGGCAGGCGCCCACGCCCCAGTGGGCCAGGCGCGCCAGCCAGTCGTAGCCCTCGCGCTGGTAGTCGCGCAGCTCGGCCTGCAGGGTGCTCGGCACCTGCGGCGTGAAGGCGGTGTTCGCTTCCATGCGTTTCAGATGGTCGCGCCAGGCCGGATCGGCATCGACCTGGCCAGCCTCCGCCGCCAGGTCCTCCAGCGCGAACGCGGCCAGCGGATGGATATGGATGCCGTCGGCGCTGATGTCGCCATAGGCCTGCAGCTCGTGCAGGCGGCGGTGCAGCTCCTCGGTCAGCGCCAGGTACTGGTTGTTCCCCAGTTCCACGAAGCGGCTCTTATTTGCCTGCATCAGCTCCAGCAGCGCGCGCAGGTCCATTACCTGGTTCTCGTCCACCTGCAGCTGGCCGCTGGCGGCGAACCAATCCTTCTCGGTCTTGATGTTAAGACGGAACTGCTTGCCGCCGATGCGCTGGCTGACGCGGAATTTCTCCCCCTCCGGCCATGCCACCACCACGAATTCCGCCGGCAGCTCCTGCAATTCCGACAGCAGCTGCAGGCACAGCGCGGGCTGTCCCAGCAGCCATTCGCCGTGTTCCTGCTCGGCCTGTTCCAGCACCAGGCACTTGCCGACCAGGCGCCGCTCCGCATCGCGCTCGCCGCTCAGGCTGCGGCGCGTCTGCACCGGCTTGCCGTCCAGCTCCGCGCTCATGCTCTCGGCGCCGCTGCCCGGCGTGTAATAAGCGCCGCCCGCCAGCGGGCGCACCATGATCTGCATCTTCAAGCCGTGCTGGTAGGGCAGCAGGTGCACATGCAAGCGCGTGTCCGCCTCCACCTGTTCCGCGTTGCCGGTGCTGCCGCCGATGTCCGACTGCACCGTCACCAGCGAGGACACCGCGCCGATGGCCTGCAGCACCTGCTCCTCCGCGCTGGCGGGCACGTCCAGCCCGTCGCCGACAATGGCGGCGATGCGGCGGTGTTCCTCCTCCACGCTGACCACGCGCAGGCGCGTCGGCGTTTCGCGCACCACCATCACGCTGGCGTTGAGGTCGGCCAGCGCCGGCTGCAGGGTCAGGCGCAGGTCGCCACGCTGTTTGCGTATCAGCAGCTCCGGCGTGCCGGCCAGCAGTTCCACGCGCGTGTCCGGCGCTTCCAGCCAGTAGGCGTGCGGGTGGCCCACCAGCGCGAGCGCGGCCTGTTCATGGTCGATGTCGTAGCGCAAACCGGATGAATAGGCCTGGCGCGACGGCGAGATGGTGCTGCTGATGCGGATGTCCTGCGGCGTCAGGAACTCCATCTGCGCCGCGTCCTCGCGCAGGCGCTTCAGCGCCAGCGGGCGTCCCTTGCCCCAGGCGCCCTTGGCGTCGCGCTTCTGCTCGCGCGGTTCGATCTCGGTGATGCCGTGGCGCGGATCGAAAGCGATCATCCACACCAGCCGCGCTTCGCCGCTCACAGGTTCGGGCACGCCCTGCTGCAGGTTGATCAGGGCCGAGAGCTGGCGCTGCCAGGCTTCCTGCCGCTCGAACCAGCCGCTCATGTCGGCGAAGCCGCCGCGCTCGCGCAGCGCCGCCGCATGGGTGGCCATGTCGGCGTCGCCGTGGTGGCCCAGCAGGCTGGCGGCCTGCGCGGCGATGAATTTGTAGCCCAGCGTTTCAGCCTGCTGCGCCAGCGCGTGCAGCTGTTCGCGCTTGCCCTCCAGCTGCGGCAGCGCCAGCCAGAACCACAGCAGCGCCTGGAACATCTGCGGCTGCATCGCCGTTTCCCAGGTGCGCGACAGCACCACGTCGGTCTGCATGGTGCCGGCGCGGATCTGGCGCAGCATGCTCAGTTGCGCGTACACCGCGCTGTCCGGATTGGCCTGCGCGTGGATGGCCAGCTCCAGGTAGCTCTCGGCTGCCTTCTGCATTTTCGGGTCCGCGCTGCGCAGCATGGCCAGCACGTACAGATGGCCGCCCATGCCCTGGAACAGCAGCTTGCGCTTGCCCGATTCGCGCCGCAGCGCTTTGAGCGCCGCCTCGAAGCCCTGCAGCGATTTGTCCAGTTCGCCGCGCAGCAGCAGGATCACGCTCAGCAGGAATTGCGGCAGCGCGCCGTCCAGGCCCTCCAGGTAGACCACGGCCTGCTTCAGCTCCCCGCACAGGATGGCGTCTTCGGCCAGCGCCATGCGGAACGTTTCGGTGATGTACTCGTTCTTGGCAAGGCGGCGCTGCACATGGCGCCCGGTCAGGCCGCGCACGGTGGGCGCCAGCGACGGGTCGCGCTGGCAGTGCTGCAGCAGCAGGGTAAACACGTCGTCCACCAGCAGCGGATGCACCAGGATCAGCATGCCCGCTTCCAGCGGCCTGGTGAAGATGTCGACCACCGGGTGCAGCTGCGCCGCCTCGTAGCACACCATGCAGGCCTGCAGCAGCGGCAGCACCTGCTGCGGGGCCTGGCCGCGCAGCAGCGCCATGCGCAGGCGCGCCACGGCCTGGCGGTAGCTGCGCGCTTCCAGTGCGCCGTTCCAGCCCTGGCGCATCGGGTTCAGCGCTTCGTAGGCGGTGCACAGGTCGCCCAGCAAGTGCGCGCCGATGGCGGCGCGGATCGCCGGCCAGCGCAGCTTGGCGTTGCAGGTGTAGCCGCGCGCGGTGACCACGGTGGTGAAGGCCAGCCGCTCCAGCTTGCGCAGCGGCTCGTCCAGCGTGTCCACATTGAACATGAAGCCGCGCGGATCGCGCACGCCGGCCTTGTTCATCAGGTCCAGGATGGCCGTGCGGCCGGTGGCGTCGCCGATCAGGGCGAGCAGCGCCAGTATCATCTTTTCGTCGAGGCTGAGCGCCTCGAATTCCGCGAGCAGTTGCTGGTCCGTCATCGTGCTTTACAGGTTGTGGATCTCGACCGCGGCGTGCGCCCCGGCCGTCGGCAAGCCGAACATGCGCTGGTAAAAATACAGCTCCGCCTCCAGCGTGCGGATGATGTTCTCGGCCTTGCGGAAGCCGTGGCCCTCGCCCTCCAGCGCCACATAGGCCACCGGCACGCCGCGCCGCTTCAGCGCCTGCACCATCGATTCGGACTGCTGCGGCGGCACCACCTTGTCGTCCAGGCCCTGGAAGAAGATCATGGGGCGCGCCAGGCGGTCCGTGTGGTTGATCGGCGAGCGCGCCTGGTACAAGGCGTCCGCGTGCGGCGCCGGCGCGATCAGGTATTCGTTGTAATGCGATTCGAATTTGTGCGAGTCCTGGTCCAGTCCCTTCAGGTCGGACACGCCGTAGTAGCTGGCGCCGAGCTTGAACACGTCGTGGAAGGTAAGGGCGCACAAGGTCGTCAGGCCGCCGGCGCTGCCGCCGCGGATGATCAGGCGTTCGCCGTCGGCCATGCCATGCTGGACCAGGTACTGCGCGCCGGCGATGCAATCCTCAACGTCGACGATGGCCCACTGGCCTTGGAGCGCGTCGCGGTAGGCGCGGCCGAAACCGGTGCTGCCGCCGTAGTTCACGTCCAGCACGCCGAAGCCGCGGCTGGTCCAGAATTGCGTGGCCAGCTTGAGCGTGTTGACCGTCATGCTGGTGGGGCCGCCGTGGCTGATCACGATCACCGGCGGCTTGCTGTCCTCCGGCGCCTGCATGTCCTGGTTGGCCGGCGGGTAGAAGAAGGCATGCGAGGTGCGGCCGCTCGCGCTGGGGTAGCTGATGCTCTGCGGGACCGACAGGTAGCCCAGGTCCGGCGTGTCGGCGATCGAGTGCGCCAGCACTTCCAGTTCACCGCTGGACAGGTCGATGCGCGCCAGCTCCAGCGGAATGGTGGGGCTGCCGCCCAGCAGCGCAAGGAAGCCTGCGCCTCGGCCCCGGCCCACGCGCAGTTCGCGGATTTCCTCGTAAGGGGTGGCGATGGCGGCCAGCCTGCCGCCGGCGATATCCAGGCGCGCCAGGCGGCTGACCCCCTTGTCGATATAGGTGCAGACGATTTCTTGGGCGCTGGCAAAGCCGTACATCGCATTGCCGAAGGTCCAGTGCGGCGAGCCGAACTCGGCCTCCATCGGGCAGATCGCGTCGGCCGGTCCGCCGGCATCGCGGTGGCGGTACAGGTTCCAGAAGCCGCTGCGGTCGGACACGAAGTACAGCCGGCCGTCCGGCGCCCACTCGGGCTGGCAGATCGATTCCTGCGGGCCGCCCGCGATGCACAGCGGCGTGCCCAGCGTGCCGCCTTCCAGCACGGCCGCCAGCCACAGTTCGGTGCCCTGCCACGGCATGCGTGGATGGTCCCAGGTCAGCCAGGCCAGCATGCGGCCATCCGGCGACAGGCGCGGCGACGAATAGAAGTCGTGGCCCGAGGCCAGAACGGTCTCGGCGCCCGCCGCAGCGCTGCCCGGCAGGCCCACCGCGCACAGCGCGTTCGCCGGCTGCGCGTGGGAAGCCGGATCGTCAGGATGCCGTTCGCGCACCGCGATCAGGCGCTGGCGCGCCGCGTCCACCACGAAATCGGCGAACCGCTGGCGTCCCGGCGCCGTGAAGGGGGTTGCCTCGG
Organism: Massilia sp. NBRC 108631; assembly: GCF_059704565.1. NCBI lineage: Bacteria > Pseudomonadati > Pseudomonadota > Betaproteobacteria > Burkholderiales > Oxalobacteraceae > Massilia > Massilia sp. NBRC 108631. The sequence goes on along the minus strand of NZ_BAAKJE010000066.1, from coordinate 37,589 downwards.
CGTCGCCGCCGCGGCAGTACAGCCGGTTGTCGGCGAAATGCGAAAAATACACGGTATCGCCGTGCACCGCGTAGGCGCCGCCGCCGTATTCGTGTACCCGGGTGCGCACGTTCAGCGGCAAGGGCGTGACCTCGTCCGTGCGCGCGCCGTGGCGGCGCTGCAAAGTCTGGCGGCCGGCCTCGCTGGCGCGGCCCGCCAGCCAATACAGGTCGCCGTCCGGGCCCAGGGCCAGGGAAGACAGCGGCGTGGCGCCGGCCGCCACCAGGGCGGCACTGATCGGGGACGCCCACGCGCCGTACGGCGCCGGGCTGGCAGGGGACTGCGGCGTGATGGACATGGCTTCGCTCCGTAAATATCTGCCGAATGATACAGACAGCCGCAGTCGATGCGCAAAAAAGGCGGCAGGGGATGCGATAATAGCCCCTTTCCTTCGCTTTTTGATTGCATTCCATGCCACAATTTGCCCCGCTGAAGAACGACACCTTCCTGCGCGCGCTGCTGCGCCAGCCCACCGAGTACACCCCCGTGTGGCTGATGCGCCAGGCCGGACGCTACCTGCCGGAATACCGCGCCACGCGCGCCAAGGGCGGCTCCTTCATGGGCCTGGCCACCAATCCCGACCTGGCCACCGAGGTCACGCTGCAGCCGATCGAGCGCTACCCGCTGGACGCGGCCATCCTGTTCTCGGACATCCTGACCATACCGGACGCCATGGGCCTGGGCCTGCATTTCGTGGAAAACGAAGGCCCGAAATTCGAGCGTCCGCTGAAAACCGAAGCGGACGTGCTGGCGCTGCGCGCTCCGGAAGCCGGTTCGCTGGACTACGTGTTCAAGGCCGTGACCCAGATCCGTACCGAACTGAACGGCCGCGTGCCGTTGATCGGCTTCTCCGGCAGCCCATGGACGCTGGCCTGCTACATGGTGGAAGGCCAGGGTTCGCGCGAGTTCCACACCATTAAGAAGATGCTGTACGGCCGCCCCGACCTGATGCACCGCATTCTGAGCATCAACGCCCAGTCGGTGGCCGACTACCTGAACGCCCAGATCGACGCCGGCGCGCAAGCGGTGATGGTGTTCGACTCCTGGGGCGGCGCGCTGGCCGACGGCGCCTTCCAGGAATTCTCGCTGCAGTACATGCAGAAAGTGGTATCCCTGCTCAAGCGTGAAAAAGACGGCGTGAAGATACCCGCCATCGTCTTCACCAAGGGCGGCGGCCACTGGGCCGAGGAAATCGCCGCCATCGGCGCCGACGCCATCGGCCTGGACTGGACCGCCAACCTGAGCAAGATCCGCGCCCTGGTGGGCGATAAAGTGGCTTTGCAGGGCAACCTGGACCCGGCCATCCTGTTTGCCAGCCCGGAGCAGATCCGCGCCGAGGTGGTCAAGGTGCTCAACGCCTACGGCAAGCACGACACCGGCCATGTGTTCAACCTGGGCCACGGCATCTCGCAATTCACGCCGCCGGAGTCTGTCGCCGCCATGGTCGATGCTGTACATGCGCATAGCCGTACGCTGCGCAGCGCCTGATGTAGTTTCATGACAAAGGGCGCGTTTCCTCGGGAGCGCGCCCTTTTTTCATGCCTGCACGCACCAATGCAGAGCGACTTATGCACAATTTTTTTTGCTGCGGAAATAACAGGCAGTGAAAATCCATCCGCCCGGAGCGGCGATCCAAGTGACTGATTTCAAAAGGCTTATTTTTTCGTTGCCGGGCAGGGGAGGGGGCGAAGTAAACTTTATCCCAAGGCAAAAGTGGTCTTATGGGCGCATTCTCCACAAAGTTATCCACAAAAACTGTGGATAAAAACGAAAAGTACTTAGTAAACCGTGACTTAGTCACATTGCTAAGATTTCTGATGAAGAAATGTTGCGGTGCATGATATTTAGATAAGTTTTTCTTGCCTCAATTACATTGCGTTTGCACAAACCCAGGCATAGCAGAATGTGTAGAATGCGCCGGGCCCTGTATGCGGCTTGCATGCTGTACCGCACAAGCGAGCGGGCGGCCTGACCGATCCGCAAAAAGTACTTGATTTCAGTAAAAAAGTCGGCCCTAAATACTTCACTTATGCACAGCAAGGGGAAAAGTGGTATGGTTTTTGAGCCCTCTGGGAGGGATTTTGCAAGCCATTGATTTTAAAGAATAAAAAAGAGCGGTTTGGGAGCCGGTTATGTGAATTTCCCACTCCCGGTTATCGGTTTCCTGAAATTAAGTATCCGTTGTTCACAAAGTTATCCACAATCAATTGGATGGAGATGCCGGCCCGAAAAGCACCGCATCTTCAGGCCGGATTCGACCAAGTTAGGACCAGATGGCGCAGTGCATACTGAGAATCGCGCTCGACACCCCGTTGAACGCTGTCTTCGACTACCGCTGGCAGTACGAGGCGGGCGTGGGCGGGGACGGCGCGCGTCCCCAGGTTGGCCAACTGGCGCTGGTGCCGTTCGCGCGCCGGGAAGTGATGGGCCTGATCGTCGGCCTGGCCGAGCACAGCGAGGTGCCGGCTGACAAGCTCAAGGACGCGCTGGCGGTGCGCCACCAGCTGGCGCCGCTGTCCGCGCAATGGCTGGCGCTGGCCGGCTTCGCGGCCGACTACTACCAGCGCCCGCTGGGCGAGGTGGCGCTGCCCGGCCTGCCGAAGAATCTGCGGGTGCTGACCACGGTGGCGCTCGATCGTGCCATCAAGAAACTGGGCAAGCTGGAAGACAGCCACGATCACACGCCGCTGAACATGCCCCAGCTCAATCCCGAGCAGCAGGCGGCGGCCGACTACATCGGCGGCGCGCAGGGCTACCAGCCGGCGCTGCTGTACGGCGTCACCGGCAGCGGCAAGACCGAAGTCTATCTGCAGGCGTGCGCCCAGGTGCTGGAGCGCGAACCGCAGGGCCAGATCCTGATCATGGTGCCGGAGATCAACCTCACGCCCCAGCTGGAAGGCAATATCCGCGCCCGTTTCCCGGGCGTCATGCTGGCCACGCTGCACAGCAGCCTGTCCGAAGGCGAGCGCATGCTGCACTGGCTGGCCGCGCACCAGGGGCAGGCGCGCATCGTGCTCGGCACGCGGCTGGCCATCCTGTCCTCGCTGCCGAAGCTGAAGCTGATCGTCATCGACGAAGAGCACGACCCGTCCTACAAGCAGCAGGAAGGGCTGCGCTACTCCGCGCGCGACCTGGCGGTGTGGCGCGCCTGGCAGCTGAAAATCCCCATCGTGCTCGGTTCGGCCACGCCGTCGCTGGAAAGCTGGCACCACGCGCAGGGCGGGCGCTACAGGCTGCTGGCGCTGCGCGAACGGGCCGTGAAGGCCGCCGTGCTGCCGGCGGTCAAGCTGATCGACATGGAGCGCGACAAGCCGCGCGACGGCCTCACGGGGGCGCTGGTGGCGGCGTTGAAGCTGCGCATGGCGCGCGGCGAGCAGTCGCTGCTGTTTTTGAACCGGCGCGGCTATGCGCCGGTGATCTGCTGCGAATCGTGTGGCTGGATCAGCGACTGCACGCGCTGCACCTCCTTCATGGTGCTGCACAAGCCGGAGCACCGGCTGCGCTGCCACCACTGCAGCCTGGAGATGCGCATCCCGCACCACTGCCCGACTTGCGGCAACGTCGACCTGCAGCCGGTCGGGCGCGGCACGCAGCGGGTGGAAGAGGGCCTGCAGGCGCTGTTCCCGGAAGCGCGCATCCTGCGGATTGACGCCGACAGCACGCGCAAGAAGGGCAGCGCGCAGGAAGCGTTCGACACCGTGCACCGGGGCGAGGTGGACATCCTGATTGGCACGCAGATGGTCGCCAAGGGGCACGATTTCAAGAAGCTCACGCTGGTCGGCATCATGAATCCGGACACGGCACTGTTCTCGCAGGACTACCGCGCCAGCGAGCGCCTGTTCGCGCAGCTGATGCAGGTGGCCGGCCGGGCCGGTCGGGCCGCGCAGACCGAAGGCGGCAGTGCGGCCGAAGTGCTGATCCAGACCCGCTACACGCAGCACCCCTTGTACTCGGCGGTGGTGCACCACGACTACGACCACTTCGCCTCCGCGCTGCTGGACGAGCGCAAGCAGGCCGGGTTGCCGCCGTATCTGTTCCAGGCATTGTTGCGGGCCGAAGCGCCGGAGCTGGCCACGGCGATCGAATTCCTCGAGATCGCGCGTGACTGCGTGCTCCATCCCGGCATCACCATCAACGACCCGATACCGATGACGATGACGCGCATCCACAATGTCGACCGCGCCCAGTTGCTGGTCGAGTGCGCCTCGCGTCCCAATCTGCAAGTGTTCCTGAAGGAATGGATGGACACCCTGCGCAGCCTCAAAACCCGCGTCAAATGGTCGCTCGAAGTCGACCCCCTCGACATCTAGCCCAAGCAGCCTGTGCCGCATAACCCCTACCTCGGGGTCAGACCCCGAAGTAGGGGTTATGCGGCTGAGTTCGTTTGTCGGGAAAGGACTATGGTGGTAGGCGGTCGCCGCGGGCCGCTGGTGATGATTTCCTCGACTGGCGGGTGCCTGGTGGGGATGTCGCATGGCCAGGCGCGCCTTTGCCCCACCTGCGGGGTCTGACCCCGAAGTTGGGGAAATGCGGCTTAGCTCGCTTGTCGGGGAAGGCCTATGGTTGTAGGAGGTAGCGGCGGGCGCTGGTGATGATTTGCTCGGACAGGGCACGCGTGAAGGGGGTGTCGAGGTTCCAGGCGTGCCAGTCGAGCGGGACGTCGAGCACGTAACCGGGGGCGACGTCGACCAGGCGTTCGCTGTCGATGGCGCCGGCCGCGTGCAGCTGGGGCAGCAGGCCGTAGGCCAGGCCGCCGTAAATGCATTCGTACAGCGCGGGCGAGACCGGCAAGGTGTGGTGCGGGAAGCTGCCCTGCTGGCCAACGGCGCCGGCCAGGAAGCGGGCCATGGCGGCCCGCTCGCTGACTACCGCCGGTGCCAGCTGTACCGCTTCGGCCGAGAAGCCGTCGCCGAACCAGTGGCCGGCGAACACCGGCGTGGCCACGCAGAGGTAGCGCATGACGCCCAGCGGCGTGCTGGCCGGGCCGTTCAGACCGCCCGCGCCGGCCTCGGCCCGGGCCGCGACGGCGCCAAATACGCTGCCTTCCTGCACCATGTGCAGTGCCTGCTCGCGCCCGGCCTGCTGCACGTCGAGCTGGCAACGCGGCGGCGTCAGCAGCGGCGGCAGGGCCAGCGGGAACCAGGTGGCGAGACTGGCGGCGTCCACCGCGAGCGAAATTTCCGGCATGCTGACCCGGTTGCCCAGGTCGATGTCCAGCGACGCTTCCATCAGCCGCACGTTGCGGTGGTGCGAAATCAGGCGCTGGCCCAGGCCGGTGGGAACGCACGGGACGCCGCGCACAATCAGCAGGCGGCCGCTGCTGTCTTCCAGCGCCTTGATGCGCTGGGACACGGCGGACTGGCTGATGCCCAGCGCGCTTGCCGCTTTTTCAAAGCTGCCGTGGCTGGCCACGGCATCCAGCACCGCCAGCGCCTTGTAGTCCAGATTTGCCATAAGTGGTTTATTAGCCGCGCTTATATGAATCGAAAATGATAAGCAATACTAATGCCTTTCCAGCATTCATGCTTAAAATTTCGCAACAGAGTAGTATTTCTGAACGAAAAAAATAAACGGAGTGCGCATGAAGCAACTACATACCGATGTGGCCATCATCGGCGCCGGCAGTGCCGGGCTGACGGCTTATCGCGCGGCCCGGGCCGGCGGCAAGCGGGCGGTGCTGATCGAGAGCGGCCCCTACGGCACCACCTGCGCCCGGGTCGGCTGCATGCCCAGCAAGCTGCTGATCGCGGCGGCCGAGGCCGCCCACGCGCTGGCCGCCGCGCCCGCGTTCGGCGTGCACCCGGGGCAGGTCCGCATTGACGGCCAGGCCGTCATGGCGCGCGTGCGCAGCGAACGCGACCGCTTTGTCGGCTTCGTGTTGGAAGGCATGGAACACATTCCCGAGGCAGACAAGCTGCGCGGCCACGCCCGTTTCACCGGCCCGCGCGCGCTGCAGCTGGACGAGCACACGCTGGTGCAGGCCGAGCGCATCGTCATCGCCACCGGCTCCAGCCCCGTGGTGCCCGAGGAGTGGCAGCAGGCCGGCGCGCGCGTCATCACCAGCGACGCGGTGTTCGACTGGACCGACCTGCCGGCCTCGGTGGCGGTGGTGGGCACCGGCGTGATCGGCCTGGAACTGGGCCAGGCGCTGCACCGGCTGGGCGTGCGGGTGGCAATTTACGCGCGCGGCGGCAGCGTGGCGCAGCTGGGCGATCCGCAGGTGCTGGCCGAGGCCGCCCGCGTGCTCAGCGCCGAGCTGGACATCCGCTTCCAGACCCAGGTGGCGGCGGTGGAACGCGCGCAGGACGGCAGCGAGCAACTGGTGCTGACCAGCCGCGACGCCACCGGCCAGCAGCGCCAGGAGCGCTACGACTATGTGCTGTCGGCCATAGGCCGCAATCCGAATGTGCACGCGCTGAACCTGGAGCTGGCGCAGATCGCGCTGGACCGGCGCGGCATCCCGCTGTACGACCGCCACACCATGCAGTGCGGCAGCAGCGCCATCTTCATCGCCGGCGACGCCGACGACGAGCTGCCGCTGCTGGGCGAGGCGGCCGACCAGGGCAAGATCGCCGGCGCCAACGCGGCGCGCTTTCCGGCCGTGCAGCCGGGCCTGCGCCGCACGCCGCTCACGGTGGCCTTCTGCGAGCCGCAGATCGCCACCCTGGGCGCGGGCTACCAGGCCTTGTGCGCCAGCCACAACCGCCGCTTCGCGGTCGGCATGGTGTCGTTCAGCAACCAGGGCCGCAGCCGGGTGATGCTGCAAAATCACGGCATGCTGCGGGTCTACGGCGAGTTCGGCAGCGGCCGCTTCCTGGGCGCCGAGATGATAGGGCCGCGCGCCGAGCATATCGGCCACCTGCTGTCCTGGGCCTGCCAGGCCGGGCTGACGGTGGACGCCATGCTGGACATGCCTTTCTACCATCCGGTCGTGGAGGAGGGCGTGCGCACCGCGCTGCGCGACCTGGCCCAGCAGCTGGCCAAGGAGCCGCCCGCGCCGCAGCCTTGTCCCGATTGCACGCCGGGAACTTGATGTAGAGCAACACTGTAGAATAGGCGCCACGTAGTCAACCGCAGGCGGAGACCGGTAGTGAAGATTCGGAAGATCGGCCCTGACGAGCTGCACGTCGGCCAGCTGTTGCCCTGGGATGTGTACGGGGACGGCGGCGGCCTGCTGGCGCGCAAAGGGCATCTGATTGCCGACCGCTGCCAGCTCGACAGCCTGACCGAGCGCGGCGTGTATGAGGACTGGAGCGAAGCGTTGCCGCAGTCGCGCGCGCCGCAGTCGGTGCTGCGCCTGCTCAACGGCGCGCAGCTGGACTTGCAGCGGGCGCTGCAGCAGATCGCCACCGGCGTGCCCTGTGGCAATACGCAAGGCATGCTGGAGCAGATTGCCGCGCTGGTGACGTCGGCGCTGCGGCTCAATGCGGACGTGGCCGTGGCGAGCTTGCTGCACAGCCGCTCCAGCGTGCCGTACTCGGTGCGTCACAGCGTGGACACGGCGGTGGTGGCGCAGCTCATGGCGCTGGCGCTGAAGAAGCCGGATGACGATGTCCAGACCATCACGCTGGCGGCGCTGACCATGAACGTGGGCATGCTGGGAGTGCACGACCGGCTGCAGGCGTCCGGCGCGCCGCTTGGCGAAGCCGACCGGCACGTGGTGCGGTTCCATCCGCAGGCGGGTGTGGTGCTGCTGCGCCAGGCCGGCATCGAGCACCCGGGCTGGCTGGCCTGCGTGCTGGCGCACCACGAGAATGAGGACGGCACGGGCTATCCGGGCGGCAAGACCGGGCCATACGTGCCGGAATCGGCCAAGCTGGTGGCGCTGGCGGACCGCTATTGCGCCCGGCTGGCGCCGCGCCGCTACCGCAACAGCATGACGCCCAACGCCGCGCTGCGCGACCTGCTGCTCGATGCCCGCAACACGCTGGACAGCCTGCTGCCCGCCGTGCTGATACGCGAGCTGGGGATTTATCCCATCGGCACTTGCGTACGCCTGCTGAACGGGGAAGTGGGGGTGGTGTCGCGCAAGGGGCTGAATGCCACCACGCCGTGGGTGACGTCGCTGCTGGGCCCGTCCGGCGCACCGCTGCCGCAGCCGCTGCAGCGCGACACGCGCAGTGCACCCGGTGCCATCCGCGAGGTGCTGGAGGTGGGGGCGCTTGGGCAGGCCGGCCTGCAGTTGCACATGGAACAGGTGTGGGGCCGCGCAGCGGCCCTGTAAGCTCGGCTCAAACCAGCCCGGCTCAGTTCAGCATCGAATCGAGCCGCCCCTGCTCGGCCAGATCGCGCAGCACGCGGATGGTGTCGATGTCCGACTCCTGGTAGGCCGACTTGCGGAACTCGTCGTACATGGCGTTGGCCTGGTCGGTGGCCGCGTCGTGGCCGTCGTCGTACTCGAAGCGCACCCACAAGGTGCCCGGCTGCGGCGTCTCGATGGTCATGGTCAGGCTGGACGCGCTGATATCCTGCTGCGGAGCAACTTCGTAGCGCACGCGGCGCATCGGCTCCAGCAACACCTGGTCGGCGATCACCAGTTCGCCGTAGCGCAGCTTGCGGCTGAAGCTGTTTTCCTGGCGGTCGGCGATCTGGCAGTCATCCAGGTGCGGCACGAACAGTTTGGGCGATTCGGCGCGCAGCACCAGGCCGCGCCACAGCTGTTCGTGGCTGAGTTCGTCGATCAGCGGATTCAGCGGATCGTTGATTTCGATGAGGTGTTCAAATTTCATGATGCTGCCCGATTATGTATGAGTCCAATGACACTATATTCTGCCGCAGCCTGAATTATCAATGCTTGCGCTGCTACAATGACCGGCTTGTTTCGCCCCTCCCGCCTGGAAATCATGTCTAACGCACCACAGTTCGGTCTCAATGCTCCGCAAAGCGAAGCCGTGCTCTACCTGGACGGCCCCTGCCTGGTGCTGGCCGGCGCGGGCTCGGGCAAAACGCGCGTCATCACCCAGAAAATCACCCACCTGGTCGAGGACCGGGGCTACGATCCGCGCACCATCGCCGCGCTGACCTTCACCAACAAGGCCGCGCTGGAGATGCAGGAGCGGGTCGCCAAGCTGCTCAAGCAGCCGCGCCAGGCCAAGCTGCTCACAGTATCCACCTTTCACTCGCTGGGCGTGAAAATCCTGCGCCAGGAAGCGAACCACCTGGGCCTGAAGGACCGCTTCTCCATCATGGACAGCGACGACTGCTATTCGCTGGTGCAGGACCTGGCCATCACCACCGACAAGCAGATCATCCGCGGCATCCAGAACGATATTTCGCTGTGGAAAAACGGCCTGGTGGAGCCGGCCGACGCGCTGCGCGACGCCAAGGACGAGGACGAGGCGCAATCGGCCCGCATCTATGGCAGCTATGTGTCGACGCTGGCGGCCTACCAGGCGGTCGACTTCGACGATCTGATCCGCCTGCCGGTGGAGCTGTTCCGCGAGAACGGCGCGGTGCGCGACAAGTGGCAGCGCCGCCTGCGCTACCTGCTGGTGGACGAATACCAGGACACCAACACCTGCCAGTACGAGCTGGTCAAGCTGATGGTCACCGGCATCGGCAAGAAGCCCATGTTTACCGCCGTGGGCGACGACGACCAGGCCATCTACGCGTGGCGCGGCGCCACGGTGGAAAACCTGGCCAACCTGAAGGTGGACTTCCCGGACCTGAAGCTGATCAAGCTGGAGCAGAACTACCGCTCCACCACGCGCATCCTGCAGGCGGCCAACGCGGTCATCGGCAACAACCCGAAACTGTTCGAGAAGTCGCTGTGGTCCGAACACGGCCTGGGCGAGCCGATCAAGGTGCACGCCATGCCGAACGACGAGCAGGAGGCCGAGCAGGTGGCCATCATGATCTCGGCCGACCATTTCGAGCGCAAGAACCAGTGGACCGATTACGCCATCCTGTACCGTGGCAACCACCAGGCCCGCATCATCGAGCAGGCGCTGCGCAACCAGCGCATCCCGTACACGATCTCCGGCGGCCAGAGTTTCTTCGACAAGGCCGAGATCAAGGACATCATCGCCTACCTGCGCCTGCTGGCCAACCAGGACGACGACCCGGCCTTCATCCGCGCCGTCACCACGCCGCGCCGGGGCATCGGCCAGTCCACGCTGGAAGTGCTGGGCGCGTTCTCGGGCCAGTGGCAGTGCTCGCTGTTCGAGGCCGTGTTCAAGGGCGGCATCGAAGCCAAGCTGCCGGACCGCCAGCTGCTGCCGCTGCGCGAGTTCTGCAACTTCATCAACAACCTGGAGGCGCGCGCCAGCCGCCCCGGCGCGGCCGGGTCCGGCGACAACGCCGCGCAGGTGCTGGACGACCTGATGGAAGCCATCCACTACGAGTCCTACCTGTACGACAGTTTCGAGGAGCGCGCCGCGCAGGGCAAGTTCCAGAACGTGATGGAATTCGTCAACTGGCTGAAGGACCGCGGCCGTGGCGGCAAGGACCGCGACGGCGAGGAAAAGAACGTGCTGGAGCTGACCCAGATGGTGGCCCTGATGACCATGCTGGAGGGCAAGGACGAAGAGCCGGACGCGATCCGCATGTCCACCCTGCACGCGTCGAAGGGGCTGGAGTATCCGCATGTGTTCCTGGTCGGCTGCGAGGAAGGCATCCTGCCGCACAAGGGCGACCCGGACGCGCCGGTCGAAACGATGGCGCAGCGCATCGAGGAAGAGCGGCGCCTGATGTACGTGGGCATCACGCGCGCCAAGCGTACCCTGCAGATCACCTGGTGCAAGAAGCGCAAGCGCGCCGGCGAGCAAGTGCATTGCGACCAGTCGCGCTTCATCAAGGAGATGCAGCTGGACGTGGGCGACGCGGTGCCGAAGGAATCCGAAATCATCAGTCCGCGCGAACGCCTGGCGCGCATGAAAGAACTGCTGGCTACCCCGAAAGCGGTGCCCAATCCCAATGCCAACTGATCACTACCTCGCCTCCGGCAACTGGATCGACGGCGGTCATCCGGATGTCGCCCGCAAGGCGGCCGAACTGGCGGCCGGCGCCGCCACGCACGCCGAGGTGGCGCGCCGCTGCTTCGAGTTCGTGCGCGACCACATCAAGCACAGCTGGGACTACCGCATGGACCCGGTGACCTGCCGCGCCTCCGACGTGCTGCGCCACGGCACCGGCTACTGCTATGCCAAGAGCCACTTGCTGGCGGCGCTGCTGCGCGCCAACCGCATTCCCGCCGGCCTGTGCTACCAGCGCCTGGCGGTGGGCACGGAAGGTCCGCCGTTCTGCCTGCACGGCCTGAACGCCGTGTACCTGGAAGGCCATGGCTGGTACCGCATCGACGCGCGCGGCAACAAGCCCGGCGTGGACGCGCAATTCACGCCGCCGCGCGAGCAGCTGGCTTTCCCGGTGCTGGCGCCGGACGAACGCGACCTGCCCGAGATCTGGGCCGAGCCGCTGCCGGTGGTGGTGCATGCCCTGCAGCGCCACGCCACCGTGGCGCAGGTGGCGGCCGACCTGCCCGATGTCGAGCTGCTGGCGCCGGTACAATACGGCTTTACCGCGGAGAGCAAGCAGTGAGCACCGAAGACCGATTCGTCGACATTGAAATCAAGATCGCCCACCAGGAAGACATGGTGGAGTCGCTGAACCAGCGCATCTACGAGCAGCAAAAGCAGATCGACAAGCTGGAGCAGATGCTGCACGCCTTGGCCCAGCACCTGCGCGACAATCCGCAGGGCGGGCAGGGGCCGCTCAACGAGCGTCCGCCCCACTACTGACACCGCCGGCGCCAGCGGCGCCGGGGGCCCCCCCTGCACCAGCTGCGCCAGGGTCGCCACCACCACCGGGGGCGCCGGCCTCGCCGGCCGCGACCGCCGGCCCGGACGCGGCGATCAGCATCGGCATGCCTTGCTGGCGCTGGCCGGCAGCCGCACCTGCGGCGCCGCGTCCAGTGCCGCCGGCCTCAACGCCGTCCGCGATGTGCTCGCCCAGCCGCTGGCCCAGGCACAGCAGCGTGAGCGTGGGCGGCAAGCCCCACGGTCCCGGTATCACCGACGCGTCGCACACATACAAGCCCGGTGTGGCCGTTCGCAGGTCGCTGTCCACGCCGTCGCCGATGCGCACGCTGCCGCCGGGGTGCGCGGCAAAGTGCCAGCTCCTGAACACATGCTTGGCCCCCGCCGCCGCCAGGACGCCGCGCGCAATGTCCTCGCCCTGTTTCAGCTTGTTCCTGTCCGCCGCCTGCAACCGCTTGTCCACCCAGTGCGGGCCGATGCCGCCGCCGATCTCGTCGCGTATCTTCACCATGATGCTCAGCGTGCGCGCATGCGCCGCCACGCGGCCGAAGCGCCCCACCTGCAGGGCGAACGCCTGGTACATGGGCTTGGGCAGCGTGAGGTCGGCCAGCGCTATGCCGTCGTGCTGCAGCTGCATGCCAGCGGCCATCGGCACTTCGGCGCCGGCGTCGTGCGCATCCAGGTCGTCCACGCTGCCCATCACCGCCACCACCGGGTCGCTGAAGAAAGGCACGCTGCGCGGCGCCAGGCCTGAGCTGTGCAGCAGGCGCGGGCTGCCGATGCCGCCGCCGGCCAGTACCACCGTGTCAGCCAGCAGCGCGCGCAGCTCGCCGCCCACTACTGCTTCCACGCCGATCGCGCGGCCGCCGCGCAGCAGCACCCGCGTCACGCGCGCCTCATCGGCCAGCACCGCGCCGTGGGCGCAAGCCTGCTCCAGGAAATCGCGCGCCGTCCATTTGGCGCCGTAGGGGCAGCCGTACACGCAGCGCCAGCAGCCCCTGCGGCAGATCTGCGGCCGTATCATCTTGTCGAGCTTGTGCCAGTCCAGGTTCAGCGAGCGCGCCGCCTGCAGGAGGCGCGCCGCCATCGGGCCGACCAGGCTGTCCGGCAGCGGCGCCATCGGCAACTCGGCGCGCAGCGCTGCCAGTTGCGGCGCTAGGTCGATGCCGTGCGCGGCAAACATGGCCTGCGGCGGCGCCGCCGCGGTGGCGAAATTGATGGCCGAGCTGCCGCCCGCCACCAGCCCCCGCACCAGCAGCGACGCGTCGCTGTGCAGGAACGCGCCTTGGCCCGGAACGGCCGCGATGGCGGCCATCTGGCCCAGCGTGCCCGCCAGCGGCGCCGCGCTGCCCTGTTCCAGCACCAGCACGCGCATGCCCCGCAACGCCATGGCGCGCGCCACGCTGGCGCCGCCGGGGCCGCTGCCTGCCACGATGGCGTCGTACCGGATGGGGGAAGAGTTGGCCATGCGACGATGGTAGCACGCTGATTGCTTCGGTTTTGCGCCACTTTCACGCGCTTTCGTCGCACGCAGGTTGCCGCTCCGACCATTTTGAATTATCGTCAAGCCATCTTCAACATGGAGCGACGCGATGACTGTGCTGGTACTGGGTTTGCTGATTTTCCTTGGGGTCCACTCGGTGCGCATCGTGGCCGACCCATGGCGCACCGCCATGCGCGCACGGTTGGGCGAGAACGGCTGGAAGGGTGTCTATTCGCTGCTGGCGCTGGCCGGCTTCGCGCTGCTGATCTGGGGCTACGGCCAGGCGCGCCAGGCGCCGCTCGTGCTGTGGACGCCGCCGGTGGGCATGCGCCACCTGGCGGCGCTGCTGACCGTTTTCGCCTTCATCTTCCTCGCCGCCGCCTATGTGCCGCGCAATCGCATCAAGGCCAGGCTGCATCATCCGATGCTGCTGGGCGTGAAAGCGTGGGCGCTGGCGCACCTGCTGGCCAACGGCACGGTGGCGGACGTGCTGTTGTTCGGCAGCTTCCTGGCGTGGGCCGTTGTTTGCTTTGCTTCCTCGCGCCGCCGCGACCGCGCCGCCGGCACCGTCTACCCGCCCGGCACCGCATCTGGCACCGTCATCACGGTGGTGGTGGGCTTGGCGGCGTGGGCGGCTTTCGCCATCTGGCTGCACGGCCCGCTGATCGGCGTGCGTCCGTTCGGCTAAGCCCATGGTTCAGCAAGCAGGGCCGGATCGGGGCCGCGTTCTCGCGGTCGCGCAGCGATGCACCGGACAGGCGCCATTGCAGGACGCCGGCCAGCTGCTGGCGCTGGGCGGGCAGGGCCTGTTCGATGACGTGCACGCGGATCCGCTCTCGCCGCGCCAGCTCCTGCTGGCCGGTGCGCCCGCCTATGCCCGCCATGGCTTGGCGGCGCACGCGCTGCGGGAAAACCTTCTGCTCGACATGGATACGGCCGGCTTGCGCTCCGGTATGGTGCTGCAGGTAGGGACCGATGCGCTGCTGTGGCTGACATTCCAGTGCGAAGCCTGCGGCCAGCTTGACGCCATCGCGCCTGGCCTGGCGCGCCGGATCGGCCCGCAGCGCGGCATGCTGGCGCGCGTCCTGCGCGGCGGCATCATCCGGCCTGGCGACGCGGTATCCATGCTGCCGGGCGGTCTGCCGCCATGGTCCGACGACTGGCGCCAGCGCGCCGTCGCTGTCCTGGCTGCCGTGCCGGACGGGATGGTGCTCGAATACCGCCAGCTGGCCAGGCTGATCGGCGTACAGAGCAGCTATTGCCGCGCGTTGCCCAGGCTGGCCCGCGCTGCCGGGCTGGGCGGCAAGGCGGTGACCCTCCAGGACCGCTCATCCGCACCCCGGTGGCAAGGCCGCGAGCTGTTCGGCGCCAGCGCCGGCGCATAGCGCATGCGGCTGCTTGCTCTCCGCCGCTTCTCCCGAATGGCAGGCTGTGATGGACGCGCCATGTTTGCTACTATGAGATGATTATCTGGACAGTCATGAGGCTGCCATGTACACATTGACGCTGGCCCAAACCAAAGCGCAGCTGGGCCGCCTGGTTGCCATGGTTGAAGCGGGCCAAGAGGCGACGCCTACGAAACGCAGCCAGGCCGTGGCACGGCTGGTGTGCAGTGCGCCGCCGCGCCAGCAAATGCCCAGCGTGGCCGAGCCGGCAACTTCGAATCAGACAGGATAGCAAATGGGTAAAGGCAGGCTGGAAGCATTTAGCGATGGCGTGATCGCCATCATCATCACCATCATGGTGCTGGAACTGAAGGTGCCGCATGGCGCGACGTGGGACACGCTGCTGCCGCTGGCGCCGGTGATGCTGAGCTACGTGCTGAGCTTTGTCTATGTGGGCATCTACTGGAACAACCATCACCACATGATGCACGCGGTGAGCAGGGTCAACGGCAGCGTGCTGTGGGCCAACCTGCACCTGCTGTTCTGGCTGTCGCTGATACCCTTCGTCACCGGCTGGATGGGCGAGAACCACTTCGGCGCCATTCCCGCCGCCATCTACGGCGTGGTGCTGACCATGTGCGCGCTGGCCTATCTGCTGTTGGAAAAGGTGCTGATCAGGCTGCACGGCGCGAACTCCGCGCTGGCGCTGGCGGTCGGCAAGGAGCGCAAACTGTGGCTATCCATCGCGCTGTACCTCGCCGGCATCGCCACGGCGGTGCTGCATCCGTGGGTGAGCGTCGGACTGTATGTGCTCGTGGCGGTCTGGTGGTTCATTCCGGACCGCCGCATTGAAACCAGGCTGGCTGGCTAAGCGCCTCAGCCCAGCTGCACCAGATTGATGGCCGGCAGTACGCCGCCGGGGAATTGCTGCAGCGCGCCGCCCACGTCAAGGCCGCCCAGGTCGATGCCGGCAAAGCGGATGCGCTCGGTGAGCTGCAGCACCACGGCCTTGGCCTCGGCGTCGTTGCCGGACACCCATACCACGCGGCGGCCGCCGCCTTCCTCCGGATCGCTGGCCAGCACCTGCGACAGCAGCGTGTTGTACGCTTTGACCACGCGCGCCCCTTTTGCCCAGCCGCTCAGTACGTGCGTCGAGGTACGGCCGCCCAGCTCGGCCTTGCGCAAGCCGGGCATCAACACCGGATTGGTGGCGTCGATCAGGATGCGGCCGTCCAGGTTCAAGCCGCGCAGGACGCTCTCGGCCGCGCCCCAGCCTACGCTCAGGAACACCACATCGGCTTCGGCGGCCTGCTGCACCGTGCCGGCGCGGGCCAGCCCGCCCAGCTGCTTGACGGTGTCCGCCAGCGATGCCGGACCACGGCTGTTGCTGAGGATGACGTTGATGCCGGCGCGCACCAGTTGCTTGGCGAAGGCCTGGCCGATGGCGCCAGCGCCGATGATGCCGATGGTGGTTGGGGTGCTCATGGTGGTGTCCTTTTCAGTTGGTTGGGCTGCTGTTCTCAGCAGGTGATACCAGTATATTGGCGGCCAGTCGCATGATAAATACACGATCAGGCACTCCACTATTCCCAATCCGATGACAATCGGCAGGCTGCGCACGCGTTTTTGTAAATGGCTTTATGCTAAGAATGCACGCTCGCTGGCGCGTGCCCGATTAGTCATCCACATGGAGAAAGTTATGTCGAAGGTACTTGTTCTGTATTACTCGTCGTACGGCCATATCGAGTCGATGGCCGAGGCCATGGCCGACGGCGCACGCGCGGCAGGGGCAACGGTGGACCTCAAGCGGGTGCCGGAAACGGTGCCGCAGGAAGTGGCCGAGAAGGGCCATTTCAAGCTGCAGCAGAGCGCGCCCGTGGCCACTGTGGCCGAACTGGCAAACTATGACGCCATCATCATCGGTGCGCCGACCCGCTTTGGCCGCATGCCGTCGCAAATGGCCGCATTCCTGGACCAGGCCGGCGGCCTGTGGGCCAGCGGCGCGCTGAACGGCAAGGTGGGCGGCGCGTTTACCTCCAGCGCCACGCAGCACGGCGGCCAGGAAGTGACGCTGTTCTCCATCATTACCAACCTGATGCACTTCGGCATGACGATTGTCGGCCTGCCTTACAGCTATCAGGCGCAGATGACGCTGGATGAGATCGTGGGCGGCAGCCCGTACGGCGCCACCACCATAGCCGGCGGGCAGGGACAGCGGCAGCCGAGCCAGCTTGAACTGGACGGCGCGCGTTTCCAGGGGGGATTGATCGCCAAGACAGCCAACAAGCTGTTCGGCTGAGCAGGACAGGCGTAAAAAAGCCAGCTCCACGGAGCTGGCTTTTTTCATGCTGCGGCTGGATTCATGCCGCTGCGCGGCGGCCGCCGGTAGCGGCCAGTGCTTTGGCATCCAGGCTGTAGGCGCCGGCGCCGAAGGCCACCACCTGCAGCAGGCCGCCGGCCATGGCCAGGTTTTTCATCAAGTGGATCATCTGGTTCTGGTCGCCGATGGCGCCATGGAAGAGCAGGCCGGTCAGCACCGAGAACGCGGCCAGTACCAGCGCCACCAGGCGGGTCTTGTAGCCCAGGGCCAGCAGCAGGCCGCCGCCCAGTTCCACCACGATGGCAAGCACCAGCCCGGCGCCGGCCAGCGGCAGGCCCATGGCTTGGATGTAGCCGATGGTGGCGGCGGGTGCCATCAGCTTGCCGACGCCGCTCATGACGAAAATGGCAGCCATCAGGACGCGGCCGGTCAGGGGCAGGGCGGTAGTGTGGATGTTGTTGGTGTTCATGGCAAATCCTTTCAAGTTTAGGTAAGTTGCAGTGCGTTGCTGGCGCACTCTTAAATCAATTTCGCGGCACGCAGCTGGCTGCCGATGCGGCCGATTTCGTGTTCTCCCTGGATCAGGGCCGCGGCGCTGGTGTGCACCGAATACATGCCCGTCACCAGCGGGTAGGGATGCCTGGCCGCCGAGCCGAGCACGAACTCGGTGTCGCCGCGCGCCGTGAACAGCAGCCCGCCGCCGCCCTCGTCGAACACTGCCACTTCGCCTTCCAGCACGGCCTCGCCGACTGCCAGGGCGCCGCTGCCCACCGCTGCCCAGGCCACGCCGTGGCCGGCCGGCGGCGTGTACAGCCACTGCTCGCCGTCGCGCAGCTTCACGTGCAGATACGTCAGCGCTGCGCGCGGCTGGATCAGGCTGGCAACGCCTTCGTAGTTGCCGAGAATGACGCGGGCCGGGCCGCTGGACGGCACTTGGCCGGGCGCCAGGTACTGGCTGTGCGCCGGGCCGTTCTCGTCTTGCGCCGGCAGCGCCAGCCACAGCTGGAAACCGGCCACGCCGGCGTCGCCGTGCGGGCTGCCGCCGTGCCACACGCCGCCGCCGGCATGCATGAACTCCACCCCGCCTGCGCGCAGCACGCCTTGCTGGCCGGTGGTCTCGCGGTATTCGATCGCCCCTTCCATCACCACGGTCACCGTCGCAATGCCCGAGTGCGGGTGCATGCCCATGCCGCCGGCGCCGGCATTGCCGCCCATGCGGAACAGATCGAGGAAGACAAACGGTTTGATCAGTCCGCCCAGGTCGCCGGGGCTGACGAGGCGGGTAATGCCGCGCTGGCCGTGGCCCTGGGTGCGGGCCACGATGCCTCGCTGGACGGCTGGGGCCAGTTGCGCTGGCTGGATTGCCTGGTTCATCTGCTGCTCCTTCAATGTGCGGTTGGTATGAGGCATGTTAGGCCCCGGCCATCCATCGTGGAAGCCTATATAATTGGATGGATACTATCTAAGGAGTAGATGGATGCTGGATGCCATGTCGCTGGACCAGCTGCGCACGTTTATCGCCGCAGCCGACGAAGGCAGCTTCTCGGCTGCCGGCCGCAAGCTGCGCCGCGCGCAGTCGGTGGTCAGCACCACCCTGGCCAACCTGGAGCTGCAGGTGGGGTTCGCGCTGTTCGACCGCGGCGGCCGCTACCCGAAGCTGACCGAGGAAGGCAGGGCGCTGCTGGACCAGGCCCGTTCGGCCGTGCTCGGCATGGACGCGTTCAAGGCCAAGGCGCGCACGCTGGCCGAAGGACTGGAGCCGGAACTGGCGGTGGCGGTGGACGTGATGTATCCGATCGCCACGCTGACGGCGGCGGTGCAGGCTTTCCACCGGCAATTCCCCGGCACGCCGCTGCGCCTGTTCGTGGAAGCGCTGGGCGCCGTGGTGCAGCCGCTGTTGACGGGGCAGTGCCGCATCGCCGTGATTGGCTCGCTGCCCGAAATACCGCCGGGCTGCGCCTCGCAATACCTGCTCAGCGTGCCTGCCGTGACGGTGGTGGCGCCGGACCATCCGCTGGCGGCCATCGAGGGCATGGTGCTGCGCGCGCTCGCCGCGCGCCACGTGCAGCTGGTGCTCACCGACCGTTCGCCGCTGACCGAGGGCCGCAACTTCGGGGTGCTGGCGGCACAGGCCTGGCGCCTGGCGGACATGGGCGCCAAGCACGCCTTCCTGAAAGCCGGGCTCGGCTGGGGCCACATGCCGCTGCACATGGTGCAGGAGGACCTGGACGCGGGCCGCCTGGTGGCGATTGCGCTGGAAGGCATCACCGGGCTGGGCGCGGGTTTTTCCATGCACGCCATCCACCGCCGCGATCACCCGCCGGGCCCGGCCGGGCGCTGGTTTGTCGAGCGCCTCAAGCATGGCGCGGTGGCGCAGGCCGCGGTGCCGCCGGCTTAGCCCGGCGGGCCGGGACGGACGGCGTACGGGCTGTTGCCGAACACCTCCGCCATCCAGGCCACGAAAGCGCGGGTGCGCGCGCTCAGGTGGCGGTTGGCCGGGTACACCACGTGGATCGGCACCATGGGCGCGCTCCAGTCCTGCAGCAGCGGCTGCAGTGTCCCGGCGTCGATCTGCGCGCCGACGATGAACAGCGGGCAGTGCACCACGCCCAGCCCCGCCAATGCGGCGGCCAGCAGCGCATTGCTATCGTTGACGGAAAGGAAGTGGCGTCCGGCCAGCGTGGCCGGGCTGGCCGGGTCGGTGGCGTGGGTCAGCACCCATGGCGCCTGGCGGTTCGAGCCGGCGAAAAAATGGCGCACCAGTGTGTGGCCGCCGGCCAGGCTGGACGGGTGCAGCGGCACGCCGTGCCGCGCCAGGTAGGCCGGCGACGCGCAGGTCACCACCGGCAGGTTGCCGATGTGGCGCGCGATCAGCGACGGATCGCTGATGGCGCCGGCGCGCACCACGCAGTCGATGCCTTCGCCCACCATGTCGGCCTGGCGGTCGCTGGCGCCGATGTCGAGCTGCATCGCCGGGTAGCGTTCCTGGAAGGCGCCCAGCGTGGGGATGACCAGCAGCGCGGCAAGCGCGGTGCTCATGTCCACCCGCAGCCGGCCGCGCGGCGCGTTGCGCGCCTGCGCCACGTCGGCTTCGGCCTCCTGCCATTCGTCCAGCAGGCGTGACATGCGCTGGAAATAAGCCGCGCCGTCGTTGGTGGGAGACACCCTGCGCGTGGTCCGGTGCAGCAGCTTGACTTGCAGGTGCGCTTCCAGCGATTGCACCAGCTTGGTGACCGTGTTGCGCGGACAATGCAGCGTGTCGGCCGCCCTGGCGAAGCTGCCTGCCTCCACGACCCGCACGAATGCCCGCACTGCGGTGAAATAGTCCACGCTTACCCTTTCGTTCAGTTTTGCAGATTGTAGCGTGTGCATTGCAGCATCAATAGCGAGTGACGTTGTATAGACTGCCTGCTATCATCAGCGGCTTCCGTCCTGCCGCCGGTTGACAGCTTGTTGCAGGGTAGTCCTTGGCCCACTTAGAAAGATGCTATGTCCCGTCCTCAGATGCTCGTCCTCGCAGCCAGCCTCGGCCTGGCGCTGACCCCGTTCGCGTACGCCGCGCAAAGCGCCGCCGCTCCTGCTGCCGCGACTGCGGCCGCCGCCCAGGCGGGCAATCCCTTCTTCAGGCTCAGCCCACTGCCTTTGCACTACCCGCAGTTCGACCTGATCAAGGACGAGCACTTCGCGCCCGCGTTTGCCGAAGGCATGGCGCAGCAGCTGAAGGAGATCGAGGCCATCGCCCATAGCGCCAAGCCGGCCAGCTTCGACAACACCATCGTCGCCATGGAGCGTTCCGGCCAGCTGCTGACCCGCGTGGCCACCACCTTCAGCAACCTGCAGGGCGCCAACACCAACGCCCAGCTGGACGCGATCGACACCGAGATGTCGCCCAAGCTGGCCGCGCACAACGACGCCATCTACCTGAACGCCAAGCTGTACGCGCGCGTGAAATCGCTGTACGACAAGCGTGCCAAGCTGGGCCTGGACGCCGAATCGAAGCACCTGCTGGAGCGCTACCACACCGACTTCGTGCGCGCCGGCGCCAAACTGTCCGCCGCCGACAAGGAAAAGCTGAAAGTGCTGAACGGCGAGCTGGCCACGCTGCAGACCGCCTTCCAGCAGAACGTGCTGAAGGAAATCAACGCCAGCGCGCTGGTGGTCGACACCCGCGCCGAGCTGGCCGGCATGTCCGAAGCGGCCATCGACGCGGCAGCGGCCGCCGCCAAGGCGCGCGGCCAGGACGGCAAGTTCGCCGTCGCCCTGATCAACACCACCGGCCAGGCGCCGCTGGCCGTGCTGACCAATCCGGCCACCCGCAAGCGCATGATGGACCTGTCGCTGGCGCGCGGCAGCCACGGCGGCGAGTTCGACAACCGCGCCAACGTGCTGAAGATCGCCAAGCTGCGCGCCGACAAGGCCGTGCTGCTGGGCTACCCGAACTACGCGGCCTATTCGCTGGAAGACCAGACCGCCAAGTCCACCGGCGCCGTCAACACGCTGCTGGCCGAGCTGGCCAAGCCGGCCGTCACCAATGCGCGCAAGGAAGCGGCCGACCTGCAAGCGGTGGCCGACGCGGAAAAAGCCGGGCTGCAGATCGGCGCGGCCGACTGGTCCTACTACACCGACAAGGTGCGCGCCCAGCGCTTCAGCTTCGACGGCAACCAGCTCAAGCCCTACTTCGAGCTGACCAATGTGCTGGAGAAAGGCGTGTTCTTCGCCGCCAACAAGCTGTACGGCCTGTCGTTCAAGGAGCGCAAGGACTTGCCGCTCTACCATCCGGACGTCAAGGTGTACGACGTGTTCGACGCCGACGGCAAGCAGCTGGCCATCTTCCTGGCCGACATGTACGCGCGCCCGTCCAAGCAGGGCGGCGCCTGGATGAATGAGTACGTGTCGCAATCGGCGCTGATGGGCACCAGGTCGGTGGTGGCCAACCACCTGAACATTCCCAAGCCGCCGGCCGGCGAGCCCACGCTGCTGACCGTGGACGAAGTGAAGACCACCTTCCACGAATTCGGCCACGCGCTGCACGGCATGTTCTCCAATGTGAAGTACCCGCGCTTCTCCGGCACCAGCGTGCCGCGCGACTTCGTCGAATACCCGTCGCAAGTGAACGAAATGTGGATGGTGCAGCCCGAAGTGCTGGCCAACTACGCGCGCCACTACAAGACCGGCGAGCCGATGCCGAAAGAATTGCTGGAAAAAGTGGCCGCGTCGAAGAAATTCAACCAGGGCTTCGCCACCACCGAATACCTGGCGTCGTCGCTGGTGGACCAGCGCTGGCACCAGCTGACAGCCGCCCAGA
Source organism: Massilia sp. NBRC 108631 (assembly GCF_059704565.1). Lineage (NCBI taxonomy): Bacteria > Pseudomonadati > Pseudomonadota > Betaproteobacteria > Burkholderiales > Oxalobacteraceae > Massilia > Massilia sp. NBRC 108631. The sequence continues at coordinate 15,304 of NZ_BAAKJE010000066.1, read as the reverse complement.
TCCCGAGCGACGTGCTGGCCTTCGAAGCGGCCGCGCTGAAGGATGCCGGCATCGATTACGCGCCGGTGCCGCCGCGCTACCGCACCACCTACTTCTCGCACACCTTCTCGGGCGGCTACGCGGCCGGCTACTACGCCTACCTGTGGAGCGAAAAGCTGGACGCCGACACCGTGGAATGGTTCAAGGAAAACGGCGGCCTGCAGCGCAAGAACGGCGACTGGTTCCGCAAGACGCTGCTGTCGCGCGGCGGCACGGCGGACGCGCTCGACCTGTTCCGCAACTTCCGCGGCCGCGATGCCAGGATCGAGCCGCTGCTGGACCGCCGCGGCCTGAGCGGCAAGTAAGCCCGGCCGGCGCCCGCTTGTTGCTATGATGTCGCCATGAGCACCGCCGCGTGCATAGGGGGAGACATGATGGAGCAATTGCTGAACAAGCTGGCGCAGGCGATGGGCCAGCTGGACCACCTGGACCAGGAGGGCTTCGTCGGCCTGGTCAGCGAGGCGCTGGCGCCCTACCCGGACCTGGGCTGGGTGCTGGCGCCGGACCCGGCCAACAGCGCGCTGCTGCGCCTGAGCTTGTCGGTGCGCAACGCGCCCGAGTTCCGCGAGCGTGCCGCCGCGTCGGGGCTGCTGCCGCTGGCCGGCGAGGGCTGGGAAATCGGCCTCGGCGTGCCGCCGCGCGACGGGCCGATCTACCTGGAAGCGCAGGCCGGCGACGAGGTGCTGGCCATCGACGGCGAACTGATGGGCTGGCAGATGCGGGCCGCCGACGGCATGGTGGACCTGGTGCTCGGCATCGCGCCGGGACCGCTGCGCGCGCTGGGCCAGGCCGAACTGGAAGAGCTGGCCGACATCTTCACGCTCGGCGAGTTGGGCGAACTGAACATGATGGACCACGTCAATTCCGTCAGCGTCGAGCAGATCGACGGCCTGTCGCGCGACTGGCCGTCGCTCGCTACGCTGCGCGCCGGCTTTGCCGACGCGTTTCCCGCCTGCGCGTATGCCGAATGGCTGCGTAGCGCCAGGTCATAGCTGGCTGCGGCAATTGGGTGTATAAATTCACTATGGCGATTACAAAGGGGGCGGGACTATGGACAGCAATCTGAAGGCATCGTTGAAGACCCTGCACACCGAACTGGCCAGCGCGCCCGGTCCGGTGGATGAGGAGCTGCTGGACTTGCTGGCGCAGCTGGACGGCGATATCAAGCAATTGCTGGAGCGCCGCGTGGCGCAGCAGGAGGCGGGCATGGGCGGCGAGGACACCACCACCTACGGGCTGGCCGAGCGCACGCAGGAAATCTCGGCGAAATTCGCTGTCAAGCATCCCACGCTGGAGCCGGCCCTGCGCGAGCTGGGCCGCATCCTGGGCAATATGGGCATTTAAGTGGAGCGGCGCAGTCATGGCGGCGGAAAACGCTGACGGCGCCGAAGCGCCGCCACCGCCCTGCTACCTGCCAAACCGGACCCGGGGCCGCCGGCCTCGCTAGGGCCGGCTCCCGGGCAGCCAGCGTTACGGAAACGCCAGCATAGGCGGTTCAATACCGCCAAAGCTGATTTCGGGATGCCGCTTGGCGATCATCTCCTCGATCTCCTGCACGCGCCGGGGCGGCACGTCCACGATCATCAATACCTGCCCGCGCTCGATGGCGGGGGCAAACTTTTCCAGTTTCTTGTTCGGCACGGCCGCCGCATTCATGCCGGAAGCCCAGGCGCCGAACAGGGCCCCGCCCAGCGCCACCAGCAGGATGGCCGCAGTGCGCAGGGTCAGGCCGTCGAACGAGACCATGGTCAGGAATATGCCCGCAGCCAGGCCCACGATGCCGCCGATGATGGTGCCCAGCTGTGCGCCGTGGACCAGGTCGGTGCGCTGCAGGAAGCTGCAGTCCGGCATGTCGTCGGGCAAAGCGCCTTCCTTGGCCATGAATTTCATGTGGCGTTCTTCTATCCGGGCCAGCAGCATTTCGTCCAGCATGGCGCGGGCGCTGGGTACATCGGGAAGCATGAAGTAGAGGCGGCGTCGCATGGTGTTCTCCTGGAGGGTTGTTCTTCTCGTTATAGCAAAAATGACAGCAAAGGCAATGCAAATCGCCGCATTCTTGTCCCGGCGGCATACTTGATCATCCTTCACAAGTTATTGAAAATTAAAAGAATTTCCAATTGATTGTGCCTATCGCTTGAGCAGAGGGCGCGCATTTCCGGTACAATCCCGTCCCTATGACCCCCACCAATTTATTTGCGACCGTCCCCAAGCGGTCTGCCCGCGCTGCCACTGCGCCTTTCCTGCCCATGTCCCGCGCCGAAATGGACGCCCTGGGCTGGGACCAGTGCGACGTCATCCTCGTCACGGGCGACGCCTATATCGACCATCCGAGCTTCGGCATGGCCCTGGTCGGCCGCCTGCTGGAAGCGCAGGGCTACAAGGTCGGCATCATCAGCCAGCCGGACTGGCACTCGGCCGACGCCTTCCGCGCGCTGGGCAAGCCGCGCCTGTACTGGGGCATCACGGCCGGCAATATGGATTCCATGGTCAACCGCTACACCTCGGACCGCAAGATCCGTTCGGACGACGCCTACACCGCGCACGCCGAGCCGAACAAGCGCCCGGACCGCGCCGTCACCGTCTACTCGCAGCGCGCCCGCGAAGCCTATCCGGACGTGCCGGTGGTGATCGGCAGCATCGAGGCGTCGCTGCGCCGCATCGCCCATTACGACTACTGGTCGGACAAGGTGCGCCGCTCGGTGTTGCCGGACTCCAAGGCCGACCTGCTGATCTTCGGCAATGCCGAGCGCGCGCTGGTGGACCTGACGCACCGCCTCAACGCGGGCGAGCCCATCAAGGACATCAAGGACTTGCGCGGCACCGCCTTCATGGTGCCGCAGGGCTGGCTGCCGGGCGACGACTGGGGCGTGCAAAACAGCAGCCGCGTGGACGTGCCCGGCAAGGTGGACGCCCACCCGGACCCGTACGCCATGGCCAAGGAAGACAAGGCCGCCTGCGCCACGGAGAATGCCGCCAGCGCGCCGGAAGTGGTCAAGCCGATCCGCATCATGACGCGCGAAGAGCGCCAGCAGATGCTGCGCGAGCAGCACATGCGCACCGTGGTGCGCCTGCCGGCCTATGAAGTGGTGAAGGACGACCCGGTGATGTACGCGCACGCCTCGCGCGTGTTCCACCTGGAATCGAACCCCGGCAACGCGCGCGCGCTGGTGCAGGCGCACGGCGAGCGCGACGTGTGGATCAATCCCCCGCCGCTGCCGCTGGCCATGGACGAGATGGACGGCGTGTACGACATGAACTACGCGCGCGCGCCGCACCCGAGCTACGGCAAGGCCCACATCCCGGCCTGGGAAATGATACGTTTCTCGGTCAACATCATGCGCGGCTGCTTCGGCGGCTGCACCTTCTGCTCGATCACCGAGCATGAGGGCCGCATCATCCAGAGCCGCTCCGAGCCGTCGATCCTGCGCGAGATCGAACACATCCGCGACAAGACCAAGGGCTTCACCGGCACCATCTCGGACCTGGGCGGCCCCACGGCGAATATGTACCGCCTGGCCTGCAAGGACAAGAAGATCGAGGAATCGTGCCGCCGCCTGTCCTGCGTGTACCCGTCGATCTGCGTCAACCTGGGCACCGACCACAGCAAGCTGATCCAGCTGTACCGCAAGGCGCGCGCCATACCCGGCGTGAAGAAGATCCTGATCGGCTCCGGCCTGCGCTACGACCTGGCGGTGCGCTCGCCCGAGTACGTCAAGGAACTGGTGACCCACCACGTGGGCGGCCTGCTCAAGATCGCCCCCGAGCACACCGAATCGAACGTGCTGAGCAAGATGATGAAGCCGGGCATCGGCGCCTATGACGAGTTCAAGGCCATGTTCGAGAAGTTCTCGCTGGAGGCGGGCAAGAAGCAGTACCTGATTCCCTACTTCATCGCGGCGCACCCCGGCACCACCGACGAGGACATGCTGAACCTGGCGCTGTGGCTGAAAAAGAACAACTTCAAGCTGGACCAGGTGCAGACCTTCATGCCGACCCCGATGGCCATGGCGACCACCATGTACCACTCGCGCAAGAACCCGCTGAAGAAGGTTACCGAGGATTCGGAAGTGGTGGAGACCGCGCGCAGCGGCAAGGTGCGCAAGGCACACAAGGCCTTCCTGCGCTATTACGACCCGGAAAACTGGCCCATCCTGCGCGAAGCGCTGGTGAAGATGGGACGCGGCGACCTGATCGGCAACGGCGAGAAGCACCTGATCCCGCCGTGGAGCGCCGGCGAGGAAAACCTGAAGGCGGCGCCGGAAGGCAAGCGCGCCATGCCGATGGCCGCGCCGGGCGCCAAGCCGCGCGCCGCGGCCGGCGTACCCGGCGTGCCGGGCACGCGCGGCGGCCGGGCCGCCGTGGCGGCGCCGGCGGGCCGCGGCGGCCGCGCCAATGCGCTGACCGGTTCGCTCACCGCGCGCGACACCGTGGAAACCAAGGTGCGCGCCTCCATCCTCGACACCATCAAGGTGAAAGCCAAGCCGGCCGCCGCTCCCGCCAAGGGTGCGCGTGCGGCCGGCGGCGCCCCGCGCGGCCGCAAATAGGCCAGCCTTCCCGCCATCTCGACACCGCCCACGGGCGGTGTTGTTGTTTTCTTTGCCCATCTTTCTTAAAAGCACGATAATTCACGCCAGTTCCCTGGATCGCAGAGCGCAGGATGCGGCTACACTAGTGGTTGACTCGCGCCCTGCGTTCGCGACATCGACTGGATGAAAATGAAAATGACCCTCAAGCTGAAATCCCTGTTCCTGGTGCCCGTGCTGGCGCTGCTGGCCGCCTGCGGCGGCGGCGACGACGCCCCCGCCACCCCCACCACGCCTGCGGCGCCGACCGTGGTGTCGATCGCGGTCACGCCGGCCAATCCCACCCTGTCCATCGGCGCCACCCAGAAAATGGTGGCCACCGGCACCTACTCGGACGGCAAGGTGAGCGCCCTCACCACCGGCGTCACCTGGACCGTCAAAGGCCCCGCGCTGAGCGTGGCGGCGGACGGCACGGTTACTGCGAAGACGCTGGGCACCGACACCGTGACCGCCGCGGTGGGCGCCGTCAGCGGCGCCACCAGCGTCACGGTCAAGGGCCAGTGGGCGGCGGTGGCCGCCGGCGGCCGCCACAATGTGGCGCGCCACCTGGATGGCAACCTGCACGCCTGGGGCAGCAACCTGCAAGGCCAGCTGGGCGACAACACCACCATCGGCCGCAACAAGCCCGCCGTGGTGGCCGGCGCCAACACCACCTGGCGCCAGATCGCCGCCGGCGAATTCCATACCCTGGCGCTGCGCGCCGACGGTACGCTGTGGGCCTGGGGCTTCAACCAGAACGGCCAGCTGGGCGACGGCACCTCGGTCGACAAGCTGGTGCCGACCAAGATCGGCACCGGCAAGTGGCTCTACGTGGCGGCCGGCAAGGCGCACAGCCTGGGCATCGACGACAAGGGCGCGCTGTGGGCCTGGGGCCGCAACTTCAACGGCCAGCTGGGCGACGCCACCGTGCTGCCGCGCCTGGCGCCGGTGAAGATCACCGTGGCCGGCACCGCCACCTGGACCGCCGTGGCGGCCGGCGACACCCATTCGCTGGGCCGCCGCAGCGACGGCACGCTGTGGGCCTGGGGCGGCAACGCCAGCGGCCAGCTCGGCAACGGCGACGCCACCGGCGCCGACGTCAACGCGCCGGTGCAGGTCGGCACCCAGAGCTGGGCCAGCATCTCGGCCGGCGGCAGCCATTCGGCCGCCATCCGCACCGAGGGCACGCTGTGGACCTGGGGCGACAACCTCAGCGGCCAGCTGGGCTTGAGCAGCACCACCAAGTCGGCCGTGCCGGTGCAGGTGGTCTTGGCGGGCAACGCCAACAACTGGTCCGCCGTGTCGGCCGGCCTGAAGCACACCGTGGCCATCCGCACCGACGGCACGCTGTGGACCTGGGGCTCCAACAGCAACGGCCAGATCGGCAACAACACCCTGCTCGACCAGACCGCGCCGGTGCAGATCGGCACTTCCACCGGCTGGACCTCGGTGGCGGCCGGCGGCCAGCACAGTATCGGCATGATGCTCGACAACACGCTGTGGACCTGGGGCCTGAACGCCGACGGCCAGCTGGGCAACGGCCAGAACACCGACCAGCGCGTGCCCGTGCTGGTGGTGCAGTAACGTAGCGGCGCCACAGGACCGGAGCCGCCTTGCCGCGCTTGCAGCCCCGCCCGCCGCGCTGTTGGCCGCTGCCTTTGCCGTTTTTGCCGCCGGCGCGCGCGCCGGCCGGCCTGCGGCGGCTGGCGCTGCTGGCCGGGCTGGCGCTGGTGCTGGCCTGGCCGGCGCAGGCCCAGGAGAAGGTGGTGCTGCAGCTCAAGCATAGCCACCAGTTCCAGTTCGCCGGCTATTACGCGGCGCTGGAGCAGGGCTACTACCGCGAGGCCGGACTGGACGTGCGCATCCTGGAAGGGGCCGACGGCAACGAGCCGGAGCGCGCCGTGCTGGCCGGCAAGGCCCAGTACGGCGTGGGCGACAGCAGCCTGCTGCTGGCGCGCCTGAAGGGCAAGCCGGTGGTGGTGCTGGGCGTGGTGTTCCAGCATTCGCCCTATGCGCTGGTGATGGCGCAAGGCACGGCCGCGCCGGACGTGCACCGCGTGGCCGGCAAGCGCGTGATGATAGGCACGCTGTCGAACGACCTGAGCCAGGGCGACGAGCTGATGGCCTACCTGCGCAAGGAAGGCATACAGCCGTCCGGCCTGCGGCGCCTGGAACACAGCTACAATCCGGACGACCTGATTACCGGCAAGGTGGACGCCATGTCCATCTTCACCACCAATGAGCCGGACCTGCTGGACCGCGCCGGTTTTCCCTACGACATCTACAGCCCGCGCAACGCCGGCATCGACTTTTACGGCGACAACCTGTTTACCAGCGAGCAGGAAATCAGGGACCACCCGGAGCGGGTCAAGGCTTTCCGCGCCGCCAGCATGCGCGGCTGGCAGTACGCGATGAGCCGGCACGACGAAATCGCCGACCTGATCTTGAACAAGTATTCGCGCCGCAACGACCGCCGCCACCTGCTGTACGAGGCGCGCGCCATGGTGCCGCTGGTGCAGCCGGTGCTGGTGGAAGTGGGCTATATGAACCCGGACCGCTGGCAGCACATCGCCGACGTGTACACCGACCTGGGCATGCTGCCGCGCGGCGCCAGCTTCGACGGCTTCCTGTACCAGGCCGACAGCGGCCGCGCGCTGGCCTGGCTGTACCGCGTGCTGGCGGCCGGCGGCGCGCTGCTGGTGCTGGGCGCCGGCGTGCACGTGGCCTTGCTGGCGCGCGAGCGGCGGCGCGCGCAGGAGGCCATCCGCAAGGGCGAGGCGCGCTTCCGCACCATGTTCGAGGCCGCTCCCATGGGCATCGCGCTGATCGACACCGCCAGCGGCCAGTTCCGCGACATCAACCCGCGCTACCTGGAAATCGCCGGCCGCACGCTGGCCGAGATGAAAGCCAGCAGCTGGCGCGACATCAGCCACCCGGACGACGTGGCGCCCGAGCAGGAGCAGGTGGCGCGGCTGCAGGCGCAGCAGATCGCCGGCTTCAAGCTGGCCAAGCGCCTGCTGCGCCCGAACGGCTCGGTGGTGTGGGTGGACGCCTCCATCACCACGCTGGACGCGGGCAGCAAGGCGCACCACCTGTGCATGATCGAAGACATCACCGACAAGAAGCAGACCGAGGCGCTGGTGTGGCAGCAGGCCAATTTCGACACCCTGACCCAGCTGCCGAACCGGCGCATGTTCCAGAACCGGCTCGAGCAGGCCATCGTCAAGAGCCGGCGCGACGGCAGCCGGGTGGCCATCCTGTTCATCGACCTGGACCATTTCAAGGAAGTCAACGACACCCTGGGCCATCACCAGGGCGACGTGCTGCTGGTGGACGCGGCGCACCGCATCGGCGCCTGCGTGCGCGAGTGCGACACCGTGGCGCGCCTGGGCGGCGACGAGTTTACCGTCATCCTCAGCGAGCTCGATGCTGCCGGCCTGGGCCGGGTGGAAACCATCGCCCAGACCATACTCGACAGCCTGCGCGCGCCCTTCCCGCTGGGCGCGGAGCAGGCCTTCGTGTCGGCCAGCATCGGCATCACCCTGTTCCCGGACGACGCCGCCTCGATCGAGGATCTGCTCAAGCACGCCGACCAGGCCATGTACGCCGCCAAGGACGCCGGCCGTAACCGCTTCAGCTATTTCACGCCGGCGCTGCAGGTGGCCGCGCTGAACCGCATGCGGCTGACCAACGATCTGCGCGGCGCCGTCAAGGGCCAGCAGCTGGAACTGTATTTCCAGCCCATCGTGCACCTGCGGAGCGGCCGCATCCACAAGGCCGAGGCGCTGGTGCGCTGGCGCCACCCGGTGCGCGGCCTGGTCAGCCCGATGGAATTCATCCCGCTGGCCGAAGCGAGCGGGCTGATCATTGAAATCGGCGCCTGGGTGTTCCGCGAAGCAGTGCGCTGGCTGCGGCGCTGGCGCAGCGAGATCGATCCCGCCTTCCAGCTCAGCGTGAACCAGTCGCCGCTGGAGTTCCAGCGCGACGGCGGCTACCAGGCCTGGCTGGCGCTGCTGGGCGAGCTCGGCCTGCCGGGGCAGGCGGTGGTCATCGAGATCACCGAAGGGCTGCTGCTGGACGCCAGCAGCAGCGTGGCCGACCAGCTGCTGCAACTGCGCGACGGCGGCATCCAGGTGGCGCTGGACGACTTCGGCACCGGCTACTGCTCGCTGTCCTACCTGAAGAAGTTCGACATCGACTACCTGAAGATCGACCGCAGCTTCACCCGCAACCTGGCGCCGGACTCGAGCGACATGGCGCTGTCGGACGCCATCATCGTCATGGCCCACAAGCTCGGCCTGCACGTCATCGCCGAAGGCGTGGAAACCCCCGAGCAGCGCGACCTGCTGGCCGCCGCCGGCTGCGACTACGGCCAGGGCTACCTGTTCGCCCGCCCCATGCCGGCCACCGAATTCGACGCGCTGCTGCGCAGCAGTGCCGATACGGCAATCGTGACCAGTCAATAACGCTGCGGCCCCGGAACGGGGATAATAGGGCTTCGGCCTTGTTCGCCGATAGTTAAAGCCAATTGAAACAATTGGAACAATCAATTTTTCAAATGGTTGCAAAAGCCCTAAACTGGCATCTCATTGATACACAACCTCACGAGGAAACCACAATGTCTCTCATTAACACCCAAGTAAAACCATTCAAGGCAACCGCTTACCACAATGGCAAGTTCATTGACCTGAGCGAAGAATCGCTGAAGGGCAAGTGGTCCGTCTTCATGTTCTACCCAGCCGACTTCACCTTCGTGTGCCCAACCGAACTGGAAGACCTGGCCGATTTCCAGCCTGAATTCGCCAAACTGGGCGTGGACGTGTACGGCATCTCGACCGACACCCACTTCGCCCACAAAGCATGGCACGACACCTCGGACGCGATCAAGAAAGTGAACTACCCGCTGATCGGCGACCCAACCGGCACCCTGTCGCGCAATTTCGAAGTGATGATCGAAGAAGAAGGCCTGGCACTGCGCGGCACCTTCGTCATCAATCCTGAAGGCCAGATCAAAGTGATGGAAGTGCACGACAACGGCATCGGCCGCGACGCGTCCGAACTGCTGCGCAAAGTCAAGGCCGCCAAATACGTGGCCGAGCACCCAGGCCAGGTTTGCCCGGCCAAGTGGACCGAAGGCGCTGCCACCCTGACCCCGTCGCTGGACCTGGTCGGCAAGATCTAAGCATTAGCTTGTATTGAGTAGTAAGGCGCCGGCGCATTTGCCCGGCGCCAACCGAAAAAAAAGGAAAACACCATGTTGGACGCAACCCTCAAAACCCAGTTGAAAACCTATTTGGAAAAGGTCGTGCAGCCGATTGAGATCGTTGCGACGCTGGATGATTCCGCCAAAGCCCGCGAAATGCAGGCCCTGCTCGCCGACATCGTCGTGCTGAGCGACAAGATTACCCTGGTCGAAAAGACCGATGGCGACGTGCGCAAACCGTCGTTCGCCATTACCCGCCCCGGGACCGATATCGCCGTGACCTTCGCCGGCATCCCGATGGGCCATGAATTCACCTCGCTGGTGCTGGCGCTGCTGCAAGTGGGCGGCCACACCATCAAGTTCGACGAGGCGGTGATCGAACAGATCCGCAACCTGGACGGCGATTTCCACTTCGAAACCTTCATCTCGCTGACCTGCCACAACTGCCCCGAGGTGGTGCAGGCGCTGAACGCGATGTCGGTCATCAACCCGCGCATCAAGGTCACCACCATCGACGGCGGCGTGTTCCCGAAAGAAGTCGAGGAACGCCAGATCATGGCCGTGCCGATGATGTTCCTGAACGGCCAGCACTTCGGCCAGGGCCGCAGCAGCGTGGAAGAGATCCTCGCCAAGCTGGACACCAATGCCGGCGCGCGCCAGGCGGCCGAACTGAGCAAGAAAGACGTGTTCGACGTGCTGATCGTCGGCGGCGGCCCCGCCGGCGCGGCAGCGGCCATCTACGCGGCCCGCAAAGGCATCAAGACCGGCGTGGTGTCGGAACGCTTCGGCGGCCAGGTGCTGGACACGCTGGCGATCGAGAACTTCATCTCGGTCACCGAAACGGACGGCCCGAAATTCGCCGTGGCGCTGGAGCAGCACGTGAAAGCCTACGACGTCGACATCATGAACACCCAGCGCGCCGCCCAGCTGACGCCGGGCAAGCTGGTGGAAGTGACCACCGCCAGCGGCGCCGTGCTGAAGAGCAAAACCGTGATCTTGGCCACCGGCGCCCGCTGGCGCGAGATCAACGTGCCGGGCGAGAAGGAATACCGCAACCACGGCGTGGCCTACTGCCCGCACTGCGACGGCCCGCTGTTCAAGGGCAAGCGCGTGGCGGTGATCGGCGGCGGCAACTCCGGCGTGGAGGCGGCGATCGACCTGGCCGGCCTGGTCAAGCACGTGACCCTGATCGAGTTCGGCGCCGAACTGCGGGCCGACGCGGTGCTGCAGCGCAAGCTGCGCAGCCTGCCGAACGTGACCGTGATCGTCTCGGCGCACACCACCGAGATCCACGGCGACGGCAAGATCGTCAACGGCCTGAGCTACAACGACCGCGTCAGCGGCGAAGCGAAGAAAGTGGAGCTGGAAGGCGTGTTCGTGCAGATCGGCCTGGTGCCCAACACCGAGTGGCTGAAAGGCACGGTCAGCCTGTCCAAGCACGGCGAGATCGAAGTGGACGCGCGCGGCCAGACCTCGATCCCCGGCGTGTTCGCCGCCGGCGACGTGACCACGGTGCCGTACAAGCAGATCATCATCGCCACCGGCGAAGGTGCGAAGGCGGCCCTGTCGGCCTTCGACCACCTGATCCGCTCCGGCGACGAGGAAGAAGTCGTGGCGGCGCCGGTCGCGGTTGCAGCCTGAGTCCAGCGCTCAACCCTGGGGCCGTGCCGCCGGGACCGGCCCGGCCTTCGCTACACCGCCAGGTCCGCGCTGGCCTGTTTTTCCCGCAGCGCCTTGGCGTTGCGGTGGCGGGCGCGCAAACGCGGGTTGGTGATCAGCCTGCCCAGCGTTTCGCCCACCACCATCACCACGCCCAGCAAGGGCAGCACCAGCATCAGCCCCGCCACCCCGGCCACCGAGCCGCCGATAAAAATCATCAGCACCGTGATCAGGGGATGCATGTGCAGGCTGCGCCCCAGGGTCAGCGGCATGAACACGAAATCGTCCAGCAGCCGCACCAGGATGAACACGCCGATCGCGCTGTAGGCCACCAGCGGCGCCCCCGGCGCGTCGGTCGACGCCACCATCACCACCATGCAGCAGCCGACGATGGAGCCCACGTAGGGCACCCACGCCAGCACCGCGGCGATCAGCCCCAGCATCACCGGCGAGGACACGCCGATGGCCCACAGGCCGAAGGCCAGCACCGCCGTGTCCAGCACGGTGAGCTTGAGCATGCCCTGGAAGTAGGCATGCGCGGTCTGGTCCACCTCGTGCAGCAGGCACAGCGTCCGCTCGAAGAAGGCGTTCGGCACCGCGCGCGCCAGGAATTTCTTGAACAGGTGGCCGTCGCGCAGGAAGAAGAAGGTCAGGAAGGGCGCCAGCAGCAGCGCCGGCAGCCAGCCCGCCACCGACACCACGATGGCCGTCAGGTGGCTTTGCATGAAGTCTTCCATGTAGGCGGCGAACTGGGCGTCGACCACCTGGCTCAGGTGCATGTCGCGCAGCAGCGGGAACTTGTCCTCCAGCGCGCGCAGCAGGCCGCGCACGAAATCGAGCCCGCCGCCCACGTAGCGCGCCAGCATGTCCTGCCACGATACGGACGGCGCCGGCAGCCACAGGTTCAGCGCCAGCGCGCCCAGCGCCACCGCCACCGTGAAACAGCCGCCCACCAGCAGCGCGGCCGCGCCCTGGCTCATGCCCAGGCGCAGCAGGCGCTGCATGGGCGGCAGCAGCAGGTAGTACAGGATGATGGCCAGCAGAAAGGGGATTGCCAGCCACAGCATGTGCTGCAGCACCAGCAGCAGGGCGCAGGTGGCCGCGATGATGCCGCTCCAGACCACCGGCCCGGACGCCTGCTGGGCACTGCCCGCGTAGTCGTGCATCACAGCGCCTCGATCTGCGGCCGGCCCGACATCCATTCGCGCAGCCGGTGCGCGATATGGCGCGCCAGCGCGAGCGAGATCTTGTAGCCGATCACGGCGTCGGTTTCCATCAGCCCCATGAAGTCGGCGCGGAAGAACACCGCCACCTCACAGTTGTCGAGCGCGCGCGCCTGGGCGTTGCGCGGCGAGTTGTCGAGCAGGGCCAGGTCGCCGAAGAAGGAGCCGGGACCCACCTCGGCCACCACTTCCGCGCTGTGGTCCAGCGCGCGCGTGATGATCACGCGGCCGGCCGTCACCAGGTACAGCGCCTGGCCTTCCTCGCCCTGGTCGAAAATGATTTCGCCGGACAGGTAGCGCCGCTCGTGCAGCATGTCGTCGACGATTTTCAGCTCCAGCGGAGTGAGCGAGGCGAACAGCGCCGACTGCTTCAGGCGGTGCAGGCGCGGGGACAGGGTTTGGGTCTTGAGGAAGCCGAACATCGGGGTGCTCCGTGGAGGTTTTGTGCAAAGCAACATCATTGTCGCCGGTTTCCCGGCCGGCCGCGCATTCCGCGGCTTGGGGCGCCCGCTCTTGTTGCTAAGGAATCACAACTCGACCGTTTGCGCCAGCGGCACGCCCGGTTCCACATGGCTGGTCAGCACGATGCACTGGCGCGCCAGGCGGGCCGGATCGGCCAGCTGGGCGCGCAGGTAGTCGACGGCGGCCGCGTCCAGTCCGTTGAAGGGCTCGTCGATCAGCAGCAGCGCCACCGGCAGCGCCAGGGCCAGGCTCAGCTGCATCTTCCTGTGCTGGCCCAGCGACAGCGTGGTGACCGGCTGGTCCAGCGCGATGAGCAGGCGGAAGGCGCGCAGTTCGGCCTCCAGCAGGGCCGCGTCGGTGGCCGGATACAGCGCCACGTGCAGGTCCAGCAGTTCGCGCACGGTAAGCCAGGGCAGCTCGGGCGTGTCGCCGCCGCAGTAGTAGCTTTGCAGGCGGTAGGCCAGCGGCTGGGCGGCGCTGCCGATGGCGGGGCCAGCGCCGCTGCCGGGCGGCGCCAGGGCTATCGTGCCCGCGTGCGGCTGCAGCGCGCCTGCTGCCAGTTTCAGCAGCGTGGTCTTGCCGGTGCCGTTTTCGCCGCGCAGCCAGGTGATGCCGGCGCCGAGACGCAGGCTCAGCTGGCGGAACAGGGGCCGGGCGGCGTATTCGAAGTCCAGGCTTTCGATGTGCAGCATCAGAATTCGCTTCCTATGGCGGTCAGGATCAGGATGGACAGCACCACCAGCACCACGCGGCCGCGCGGTCCCGGATTGAGCGCCACGATGGCGCCGCAGGCCGTGCCGGCCGTGGCCAGCCACACCAGCGCCGCCCGGGAGCCAGGGCCGGCTGCCGCTGCGGGCGTTGCTGCGTCTGGTGCGGCTGTCATTGCTGCGGGGGCGCCCGGCGCGCCGAAGGCCAGCGCGGCAAAGGCGGCCAGCACAGCGGCGGCGGGCAGCAGGGTGAACAGGCGGGCGCACAGCAGCAGCGCTGCGGCGTCCAGCGGCCACGGCGCCAGTATCGGACGCAGCCGGGCGGCCTGTTCGCGCACTGCCTTGTCGCCACGGTCGGTCAGCAGGATCAGCATGGCGGAGGCCAGGCCACCCATGGCCGCGCCGGGCAACGGCAGGCCCAGGCCGGGCCCGAGCAGCCACGCGGCGGTGCAGCCCAGCGCGCTGGCCAGCAGCAGGCATTGCTGCACGCCGACGCGGTTCTCGGCACGCCAGAACGGCAGCCAGAACAGCCGATGCCATAGCGCGGGCAGCAGCGGCCGCAAGGGGCGCGGCGCGTAGCCCGGCGCAGCCGTTCCCGCGCCGGCAGGCCCCGTCCCGGCGCTGCCTGCGGCGGCAAGTGTTACTGCGTGGTGCCTCTTGCGGGCGCGGCGTGGGAAAAGCGGCGCGGCGAGGGCAGGGCGCAGGCGGCGCCGGGCCAGCGCCAGCGTGGCCAGCGCCCAGCCCAGCAGCAGCGACAGCGCGGTGGCGGCGATGGCTTGCGGCGCCACCGGGCGCAGCCAGTCCGGCCACTGGAACAGCCAAATACTGGCAGACACCGCGTACAGTCCGGTCAGCGGTCCAGCGATCAGGCCTGCGGCCAGCGCGTCGGCGCTCCAGCCCAGTGCCGGCGGCACGGGCAGCGGACGGGCCCAGGCCACGGCGTCGGCCGGGTGCAGGCGCTGGCGCAGCAGCACCGCCGGCAGCGCGGCGAACAGCGCTTGAGCGGCCAGGATGGCCAGCATGGCGGGCCAGCGCAGGGTGACGGCCAGCATGCCGGGCAGGGCGATGGCGGCGGCCAGGCCGAGCAGCACCGGGCCGAAGCCGAGCAGCGTGATTTCAAGGGAATTGGCCAGGCTGGCAAGAAATTGCCGCAAGCCGTGGCGCGCCATGCGCAGGCGGAATTGCAAATAGGGATGAACCATGTTTTGCTTCCGAAATAGAAAAAGGCCTGACGAATCAGGCCTTTCTCAGTATAGCTGGCGGAGCGGACGGGACTCGAACCCGCGACCCCCGGCGTGACAGGCCGGTATTCTAACCAACTGAACTACCGCTCCGTTGCTTGCGCAACTGGTGGTGCATGTCCGGGATGGTGGGCGCTGAGAGGCTCGAACTCCCGACCTAAGCCTTGTAAGGGCTCCGCTCTACCAACTGAGCTAAGCGCCCATCTGG